>SLBP01000115.1:0-25569 GCA_007126245.1 Planctomycetales bacterium | reverse complement strand
GCCTCCCGCGGCGCCTGCTATTGGCCCACACCGATACCGTGCCCCTCTGCCTGGGCGCGGTGCCGGTGGTCCGGGGCCACTGGATCGTCTCGGGAGCCGAGGGCCGTGCGCTCGGTGCCGACGACCGCACGGGAGTAGCCGTGGTCCTGGCCACGGCGCTGGAAGTCGTGGAGCGGCAGTTGCCGCACCCTCCGCTGAGCTTGCTGTTCTCCGTCCAGGAGGAGACCGGACTCCAGGGGGCGCGTTACCTGCGGCTCGGCATGCTGCGGCGCCCCCAGTCGGCCTTCAACTTCGACGGGGGTGCGCCGGAGCGGCTCACCGTCGGAGCCACGGGGGGCTACCGCATGGAGATCGAGGTCCGCGGGTTGGCGGCCCATGCGGGCGGGGCGCCGGAGCGGGGCGTCAGCGCCATCACGGTGGCCTCTCTGGCCGTTGCCGATCTGGTGGCCCGCGGCTGGCACGGCCGTATCGAGAAGCGCGGCCGGCGCGGCACCAGCAACATCGGGGTCTTCCGCGGCGGTGAGGCGACGAACGTCGTCGCCCCCCACGTCTTTCTCCGCGCCGAGGCCCGCAGCCACCATCCCGCCTTCCGCACCGCCATCGTCCGCGCCATCGAGCAGGCCTTCCGCCGCGCCGCGCGGAAGGTCCGCAGCGCCGACGGCCGGCAGGCCGAGGTCGTCTTCCGCGGCCGTCTCGACTACGAGGCCTTTCGCCTCGCCGACGACGCCCCCTGTACCCGCATCGCCGAAGGGGCCGTTCGCGCCATCGGCGGCGAACCGGTCCGCAACGTCTGCGACGGCGGCCTCGACGGCAACTGGCTCAACCGCCACGGCATTCCCACCGTAACGCTCGGCTGCGGGCAGACCGACCCCCATACGCCGCGCGAGCGCGTCGATCTGAAGGCCTTCCGCCGCGCCTGCCGGGTCGCTTTGTGGCTGGCCACCACGATCGAACCTCCGTAGCGCGGTGATCGACGGGGGCCTGCTCGCGTAGCCGAGAAAGGAATTGTCTCGGCGGTGCAGAAAACCGCGCCATCCGGGCCGCGGTCGCCGGGAACGGCATCCGGCTACTCCCCGCGACAACCCCCAACCAGCCGAGTGCGCCGCCAAGCCCGGCCGATACGCAATACGAGACCCGCGGGCGACGGGGCGAAGTGCGTGAGGCGGTAGCGGGTCGCCCGCGCGTTCGGCCAGGCGGCGCCGGCAACGCCCCCACCCAGGTCGAAGCGACGGTCGCCGCGGCTGAAGCTGTCCTCGACGACGAGCCGCAGGAGGGCGCCGTCCGGCCGCAGGTCGGCCAACCGCCGGTCGCAACCGCCCCAGAGTCGCTGGATGCCGCCCGCCCAGCAGTAGTGGTAGGAGAAGGCCACCGCCCGCCCGCCCAAGTACAGGAGATTCATATCCAGCGCACCGGCAGCCGCCGCTGCGGCGTGCGCCTCGCGAAGGAAACGTTCGATGGACCGCCTGCGCAGCGCGCCGCCCGCCGCGGCGACCCCCTCGCTGCGGCCGGCCACCTCGGCACAGTCCTCGAAAAGATCCCAACGGGGATCATCTTCGCCGTGGGCACGGCCCTCCGGACGGTGGCGGACGAACGTCGTGCGGCCGCCGCGCTCCATCCGCCGCAGGGAATCGTCGATCTCCCGCCGCGGTTCGTGCGGGCGAGCGGCCCAGTAGTCCTCCCAGGAGCCCTCCATCGCGATGACTGCCGCTTGCCCGGCCGCCTCCACCCGGGGCCGCAGGCCGGCAGCGGCCATGGCCCGTTCCGAGCGGCCGCGGTCCACGCCGTCGCGGTCCACCCCGCGAAGCTCGACGAGGTCCCAGGCGCGGCGGCTCGACGCCACGCTCCGCAGCCCGAGCAGGAGCGTGGCCGTGGGGTTGGGGCCGATCGGGCCGAAGAAGGCGCCCCACTCGTGGTGTGGGTAGGTCAACACCCGGGCTCGCCCGGCGCGCGTCGGCTCGCCGACGATCACCAGCGGCAGGATGCCGATGGGCCGGCCGCCCTCGTGGACGACGAGGACGCGCAGGCCGCCCCCGGTGCCGACAACGCGCCAATAGGCCGCGACCCCGTCGAGCGATTGCAGAAAAGTGGCGCCGCGTGTCTGCAAGTGGAGCGCGTTCCAGAGGAGGCGGTGCCGCTGGAGATCGTCCGGGCAGCGTATCTCTTCGACGTGGGCCATGATCGGAGAACCGCGGGCGGCGTGGGGAATCGAAGTCTTCTCGATACCCCTGCAACGCCGGTGCCGCGCAGACCGCGGCAAAGGGGTGGCTTCCCGATAGAGCGAGGAAACCCGCCCGCCACAACGGCTTGTACGCAGTCGCAGCCGGCGGCCGCCCCGGCCCGCGAACGGCGCGTCGCCTGCAGGCTACGTCGCCCCGCCGCGTCCGTTGCTTTCGGGCAACATGCGATGCCCGCCCGGCTCGGGGAGCGATCTCGCCCGCCGCCACGAACCGGACGGATTATGCGATTTCGAGGTCCTGGGGGAGCCCTTGGCGAACGGGCGCCGTGCGAACGTGGAGATCGAGCTGCGGGTAGGCGATTTCGATGCCCGCCGCGGCGAACTCGCGGTGGATCGCCGAGTGGAGCTGGTGGATCACCTCGAGGCGGCAGTTCAGGCCGTCGAGGAAGCAGCGGAGGACGAACTTCAAGGCGCTATCGCCGAACTGCTCGAAGGTCACCATGGGCGCCGGATCCGCGAGGATCTCCGGCTGGCTCTCGGCGATCTCGCGTATCTTGGCGCGGACCGCTTCGGGGTCGGATTGATAAGAGACACCCACCTCGATGGTGATGCGGTTCAACTGGTCGGTGAGGGTCCAATTGAGCAGCCGCCCGGTGATGAACTCCTTGTTGGGGACGATGAACTCCTTGCGGTCCCAGGTGACGATCGTCGTGGCCCGGATGCGGATCTTGGAGACCAGGCCGGTCACGTCGCCGATGGTCACCACGTCGCCGGGCCGGATGGGCCGCTCGAAGAGGAGCACCAGACCGGAGACGAAGTTGCCGAAGATCTCCTGCAGACCAAATCCCAGACCGACGGAGATGGCCGCCACCAGCCACTGGACCTTGGACCAACCGATCCCCACCAGGCCCAGGGTCATCACGACGCCCACGAGCACGATCACGTAGCGGCTCACGGTGCTGATCGCGTAGCGCAGACCGCTGTCGAGCGGCAGGTAGGGGAGCAGGGAGATCTCCATGAGCCCGGGTAGGTTGCGGGCCGCGGCAAAGGCCAGGCTCGCCACGAGCACAGCCAGGGCCAGGTCGGCCAGGGTCACCTCGCGCCGTTGCTCGACGACGCGGCTGATCGCCTCCCCTTCGGCCCCCAAAACCTCTTCGGACGACTCCACGGTCGTCTCCCAGAGCGGAACGTGCCGGAAAAAGGCCAGCGCGGGGGTCACGTCGACCCAAATGACCCAGAGCCCGACCACGGCGGCCACAGCCAGCGATACGTAGACCAGCCGCCGCGACTGGCGGTTGATGGCCGAGAGATCGGCCTCACTCTCTTTGGGAGCCAAATCCGCCATCGGTCCGGCCGCTTCACCGGACGTCTCGGCCTGCTGCGCCAAAGCGGCACGGCGCCGCGCCTGCTCGATGGCCAGGCGGCGGCGGAGCAGCAGCACCCAGCGGAGGACCAGAGAGCCCAAGAGCAGCAATCCCGCGAAAAGCCAGGAGGTGTACCAGAGCCGCTGCATGAGCTGCCAGGCCGTGTAGTAGTAGCCCGAAACCGCCAGCCCTACTAGGATCAAAGGCGCTACCACGCCGAAGAAGAGCCAGATGTGGCGGAAACGGGCCAGTCCCGCGTGGGGATTCTCCGCCAGAAAGGCCCGTGCCACCTCACCGTGGGGGCGCAAGAGGCGCCACGCGAACAGGGCCACCAGCAGCAGCACGGTGATGAAGGCGATCCGACCCAAAGAGTCCTGCCAGCGGGGATCGTCCTGGGCCTGCATGGCCACGGCCACCGCGACCGGAAGGATGCTTGCCAAAAGGAGCCAACGCAGGTGCCGGCGGAGCGTCCGCACCGCCCCTTCCGGCCACCCGAAGTGGACCTCCGCCAGCCCCATGGGACGGCAGACCTGCCGGAAGAGCTCCAAGGGGAAAGAAAACCATGCCGCCGCCAGCAGACCCGCCGCCGCCGCCCGCACCGCCATGACCTCATCGAAGCCCGCCAGCAGCCGCCAGCCCGCCACCCCCAGCAGCGCCGGCCAGGTGCAGGCCAGCAGCACGGTGTAGATCAGCGCCTGCACCGTGGGCAGGAAGCGATAGTCTGTGGCGCGGGAGGCCCGCTCGCCGACCTCCAACACCCGCCGGCGCAAGCGCCTCTGCAGACCGATCAAGAGGACGAAGCCGCTCCCAACCAACATCCAGAGAAGGGGGTTCGCGCGGGCATCGTCGACGAACGTCTCCGCGACCTGTCGTGAGCCCTCTGGATCGAAAAGCCAGGTGACGGATCCCACCAGCGGCTTCAGCCCCCCTACGCCCAGCAGGGGGCTGCTGCGGATCCAGAGGACATGCTCGTTGATGAACGTGGAGTACTGGTCAATCTCCTCGATGAGTTGCCGCTCCGCTCCGTCTATGTCGGTGAGCCGCTCGAGGTAGGTGCGGTACTCGCCGATGAGCACATCGACCAACCCCCGCTGTGTCTCCAGCAGGGTATGGATCCGCTCCGCCGCCGCTTCCGTCTCCATGAGGTCCTCGCGGTCGAGCTCGCCGAGGCGCTTCTTCGAGGCCGCTTCGAGGTCGCCGAGCAGCAGGCGGCGATCCTCGAGCTCGAACAGCGCGTTCTGGACCGTGGGAATCTCGTGGTTCCGCGAGCGGACGGCCCGCCGGTGCTCGCGGTCGTCGGGAAGATCGGATCGCTCGCGGCGGAGAAGGAGCCCCACGGCGTTGGTCATCCCCACCGTCTCCACCCGGTCGCGGGCCCGCTGAAACTGCTGCCGCACGCTCCCGAGCCGTTGCTGAACATTCGAGACCCGGTTGACCACCGTCTCCAGCCTCTGCAGGAGATCGAGCCGCTGCTTGGCGAGCTCCACGTTCTCCATGGCCAGCTCCCGCTCCGCTCGCGACGCCCGAGCGGCCTCCAGGTCGGCCTGCTCGATCTGGGCCTCGGCGTCCAGCCGGCGGCGCGCGTTGAGCCGCTCCTGAACCCGCTGCATCGTCTGCTCGGCCAGCGCCACGCGCCGCGCCGCCAGGTCGCGCTGCGAGATCAGCAGGTCGCCGGTGGCCGTGTAGGCCGCCATCTCCCGCTCCTTGGCGGAACGCTCGCGCTCGAGGGCGCGCCGCCGCATCTCGTGGAGCGCGCGATGCGCCTCGTGGACTACCGCCGGTTCCTCGGGGGCCGGCGGCGGGGGCTGCGTTCCCACCTCCTCGAGGCGGGTGCGGAGTTCCTCGAGCCGGCGGGGAATGTCGAGGCGGCGAGTGGTGCGGGTGCTGAATTCGTTCTCCACCTGGTCGCGGACGGCCTTCGCCGCAGCCAGCTCGGCCTCCTCCCGCCGCAGCCGATCCTCCAAACGCTCGAGACTGAGCCAGCCGTGAATCTCCGGAACCGTCGCCGACCGGGATGCCGCGAGCTCCTCCCGGATGCGTTCCAGTTCCTGGGGCGCCCGCTGGACCTTCGTCTCCCACTCGGAAAGCCTCGCCTCCCACCCGGCAGCGAGCTGCGCCTCGCGCTGCGCCTGACGGTAGATATCCAGCGCCCGCGAGCGGATAGCCTCATCCAAGTCCTCGGCCGCCACCAACTCGGCAATCCGGCCCTCGATGGCCTCGGCAGTGGCGGGGAGATTGGCAGCCAGCGGCCACTGCGCGGCGTGAGATAACAAAGCCGGAAGCAGTACCGCTAGAGTAAAGACCCCGCCACGCAACCCTTGCCTCCGCGGCCACGGCATCAGCAGCCATCCCTTCTTCGCCATCATCAGCCCCTTCCCAACCTATCCAAGAGTTCAACCCAATATCACCAGACCACCTAGTCACCCCATACCATAAATTTTCCCCATCCACCTCAAAGACGTCGTTTCCGGCGGGACCACGGAGGAGATTTGCCCGGTGCCAAACGGAGGTCGAGAGCCGCGTTAAGAGGCGCGCCTTGGCCCTGCCCAAATGCTGGTGAATTATACGTACGAGCGAGCAAAGAATCCCCATTGAAGGCAGTCTATCCGCCCCAGGCGGCAAACCGGACGCTGATCACCAAGATTACTTGGATTATACCGAAACAGCCAGCCACGTCATGGCACTTGATAGGTATTCCGAATTTCTCTACGGGAGTAATCGATCTACGGAGAAACCATACTTATAGGGGGTTTACATCGGGGTGCGGGAGTGCTGAACTATGAGATTCGCCGTCCATCTCCAAGGGATCGGAACGCCTTCGGCTCGGCTCGTCTTCTACTAGAAATCCCGCTATAATAACTGTTTGGTGTGGTCTTCGGACACCGCGACCTTGTGGGGACGGGCGGGCCGACGTGCAGAAGCATCCGTCGCTTCAGCCAGATCCTGTGCCATAGTACGGCGCTCTGGCGGAAAAGCACGGCTGGCGCACGGCCGTTCCGGGCGGGGTGTGAGACAGCACTTGAGATGCGCTGAACCTCGAAGCAGATCGTGGACGGACCCTCCCCGGTGGAAGGCGTGGTGCGCATCGCGTTACCCGTGGATGCGGGGACGACGGAGCTCGGTCTGGCGCAGACCGCCAGCCTGTCGCGCCCCTTCATCGCCGGGCCGGAGAACCGGCTCGTGGAGGTGGCGGTTCGCGCCGTGGTGGAAGGTTTTGCAGCAGGGGGGCCGTGCGAGGGGTTCAATCCGGTGTGCTTTTTCGGTCCTTCGGGGAGCGGCAAGACACACTTGGCTGAGGGGCTCGCCAGGGCATGTCCCGCCCGCGGCCGCCGGGCCGCCGCCCTCTGCGCCGCGGCGATCGATTTCGCCCGCGAGCTCACCGACGCCATCGAAACACAGACGGTCAAAGACTTCCGGCGGCGATATCGCAGTACGCCCTTGCTGATCCTCGACGACGTGGGCCGCCTCGCCGATCGGCCGGCCGCACAACAGGAGTTGATCGGCACGCTCGACTCCCTGGCCGAGCACGGCCGAGGGGCGGTGCTCACCGCCCACGCCAGGCCGACGGCCATCCCCGGCCTGGACCCGAGACTGGCCAGCCGCTTGGTGGCCGGGCTGACAATCGAACTGGCGCCTCCCGGCCCGGCCGCCCGCCGCGCCCTGCTCGAATGGCTCGGCACCGAGCGGGCGCTGGAAATCACCGACGAGGCCGCCGACCTGCTCGCCGCCGGCCCGCCGGCAACGGTCCCGGAGTTGATCGGTAACCTCGTGCAACTGGAGGCCATCGCACAGATCGAAGGACGAATAGTGGACGCCGCGATGGTGCGAGCGCGGGCCGACCAGCTCGGCCGGGGACGGCAGCCCCCCCTCCGCGACATCGCCCAGGCCACCGCGCGGTCTTTTTCCCTGCGGCTAGCCGAGTTGCGAAGCCGTTCGCGGAGCCGCGCCGTGGTCACCGCCCGGGGTGTGGCCATGTACCTCGCCCGGACCCTAACCGAAAACAGCCTCAGCCAGATCGGCGAGTATTTCGGCGGCCGCGACCATACTACCGTGCTCCACGGCTGCCGCGCCACCGAAAGACTCATCAGGAGCGAACCGGCCATCCGCCAGATCGTCGAGCAGCTCCAGGAGAAATTGCAAGGACACCTGCGGGTCGCCTGAGGGAACTCGCAACGCCGGCCGCTGTGGATAGATGGTCGCTAAGCGGTCGCTCGTCGGTCGGCAAGAGAGCCGTTATCGACCGGCCGCTCGCGGACGGCGAAAAGATAACCGGCGGCCGACCGGCGACAGACGGACATTCGACGAGACTTCAACCGGTTTTCCACCGAGAGATTATGGCCCTCCGGTCGCTCCATCCGGAGGCCGGGAGAGCATTTGCGGCGCAGCGGTTCATCGCCTTCGACGGCAAACCGTTGCCAACCCGATAAGAGGCTGAGGCTAAAGAGATACTTATTCAAGGAAGCCGTCCCCGATGAAGTTCACATGCGAACGCGAGAAGTTCCTTCATTCCTTTCAGATCGCAGCCTCCGTGGCGCCGACGCGGAGTCCGAAGCCGATCCTCCAGAACGTGAAGTTGGAAGTGAGCGGGGATATGGCACAACTGACCGCCACCGACCTCGACGTGGCTCTCCGCACCGAGGTCGGCGGTCTTGCCGTGGAAAGCCCGGGAACCATGGTCCTTCCCGTCGGGCGCTTCGGTTCGATCCTCCGGGAGTCGTCCGACGAGAAGCTTTCCATCGAGACCGACGGCACGAACACGGTCGTCCGCGGACGGTCCAGCGAGTTCCAACTCCCCGCCGAGAACCCCGACGACTATCCGACGGTGACCTCCTTCAACGAGGAGCGATACCACGAAGTCCCTGCGGTCTTTTTCCGCCAGCTTGTGCGGCGTACGATTTTCGCCACCGACAACGAGAGCAGCCGCTACGCCCTGGGAGGGGTTATGGTTTCGTTCGTCGGGGACGAAATCGACGGCGTCGGGACCGATGGCCGGCGGCTTGCCTGGCAGCACGGTCCGGCCAAATCGGTGGGGGGGCACGACAACGAGGGGATGACCACGATCATTCCCACCCGCGCCATGACGATCCTGGAGCGGGCCCTGGCCGAAAGCGACGATGAAGTCCAGCTCTCCGTGCGGGAGAACGACGTCCTCGTCCGCAGCCGGCGAATGATGCTCTATGCCCGCCTCGTCGAGGGGCGCTTTCCCAAGTGGCGCGACGTCCTCCCCAACACCGAGGGGGCGACGAGCTTCGAGCTCGCCGTGGGTCCCTTCCACTCCGCCGTCCGCCAGGCGGCCATCGTCACCAGCGATGAGCGGCGCGGCGTGGACTTCACCTTCGGCGAGGGAAAGCTCGCCCTGGCGGCGTTCGGCGCCGAGGACGGACAGTCGCACGTGGAGATGCCGCTCGCCTACGAGGGGCCGGGCATCGTGGTTACCCTCGACCCCCGCTACCTGAGCGACTTCCTCCGCGTGCTCGATCCGGCGCAGACGATCACCATGACCGTCCGGAACGCGGAGACGGCGGCCGTCCTTCGCACCGGTGACGGCTACACGTACATCGTGATGCCCCTGGCTCGAAAGTAAGCTGCCGAGTTCGGCCGCCCGGGCGATTCCCATAACCCCCATCGATACGGAAAGCACCAACGGAGCAGTCGATGCCCAGAGAGCCGCGTGCGATCGGCACGATCCTTGCCGAACTGATGGCCCGCAACGGGTTCGCCCGCGTGCAGGCGGCGGAGGCCTACGGGGCGGCCTGGCGCCAGGCGGCCGGTGAGTTGGCTGCCGGTCATACGCGGGTGGGGGGGCTCCGCCGCGGCGTCCTGGAGGTGGTGGTCGCCAATTCGGTGCTCGTCCAGGAGCTCTCCTTCCGTAAGGCCGCCCTGCTGAAGGCGTTGACCGATGCCCTCCCCGGCGAACCGATCCGCGACCTCCGCTTCCGATTGGGACCGCTGTAGCGCGGTCGGCACGACTGATGGGGCGGCCCTTTCCTGTTCCAGCCCGTATTCCTTCCGAGGTTCGTTCGAAGATGTCCCACGACCCCTTTTCCCGTGACACCGACTCGCTCGGCGAGCGGCGCGCGGAAGAAGCCCACCCCGCGGTGGGCGACCTTGCCGCTGCCGAGACCCCCGAGACTGCCGCCTTCGGTCTGGCCGCCGGCAGCGGCGACGGCTCCGACTACACCGCCTCGCAGCTCGAACACCTCTCCGATCTGGAGCACGTCCGCGAGCGGCCCGCCATGTACATCGCGGATACCACCGCCCGCGGCCTCCATCACCTCGTCTACGAGGTGGTGGACAACTCGATCGACGAGGCCATGGCCGACTATGCCTCGGCGATCAGCGTAACCATCAACAACGACGGCTCCGTCACCGTCGAGGACAACGGCCGCGGCATCCCCGTCGAGGTCCACTCCGACCTCGGCGTCTCCACGCTCGAAGGCGTGATGACTGTGCTCAAGTTCGGCGGCAAGTTCAGCAAGGGCGCCTACCAGACTTCCGGCGGGCTGCACGGCGTGGGCGTGACCGTCGTCAACTTCCTCTCCGAGTGGTGCGAGGTCGAGGTTCGCCGTGGGGGCAGCGTCTACCAACAGGAGTACGAGCGCGGCGTCCCCACCGGCGAGGTGCGTCGCCTGGGAAGCACGGACCAGCGAGGCACGAAGACCACCTTCAAGGCCGACCCCCTCATCTTTCCCAACACCAACTTCAACTACGGCATCCTCCACCGCCGCCTCCAAGAGCTGGCCTACCTGAATGCCGGCGTGAAGATCGTCTTCCGCGACGAGCGCAGCGGTGAAGGGGAGACCTTCCAGTACGACCGCGGCATCCTCCAGTTCGTCGAGCACCTCAACCGGGCCAGCGAACCGCTGCACCCCGAGATCATCCACATCACCGGCCGGTACGACGGCGTGGGCCTCGACGTCGCCATCCAGTACTCGAGCGAGTTCACCGAGAACGTCCACTCCTACGTGAACAACATCTGCACGTCGGAGGGGGGAACCCACGTCTCCGGCTTCCGCGCCGCGCTGACCCGCACGCTGAATGCGTACGGGAGAAAAGAGGGCCTCTTCAAAAACGTGATCCCCTCGGGCGACGATTTCCGCGAGGGGCTCACCGCGGTCCTCTCCCTCCGCGTGCCCGAGCCCCAGTTCGAGGGGCAGACGAAGACCAAGCTGGGCAACAGTGAGGTGGAGGGGATCGTGACCTCCGCCGTAAGCGATTCCCTCAGCCGCTTCCTCGAGGAGAACCCCAAAGCGGCGCGGACCATCGTGCAGAAGGGGCTCCTCGCCGCCGAGGCCCGCGAGAGCGCCCGCAAGGCCCGTGCCCTGGTCCGTGAGCGCAAGGGCGTGCTCGCCGGCGGCGGCCTGCCGGGGAAGCTCCGCGATTGTACCAGCCGCGACGTCGACCGCTCCGAGCTCTACCTCGTCGAGGGCGACTCCGCCGGCGGTTCCGCCGAAGGGGGCCGCATCCGAGAGTTCCAGGCCATCCTCCCCCTGCGGGGCAAGATCATCAACGCCTACAAGTCCCGCGAAGATCGGGTGCTCGCCAACGAGGAAATCCGTAGCATGATCTCGGCTATCGGCACGGGCATCGGCGAGGAATGCGAGCTCGGCAAACGCCGCTACAGCAAGATCGTCATCATGACCGACGCCGACGTGGACGGCTCCCATATCCGCACGCTCCTGCTGACCTTCTTCTACCGCCAGATGCAGCCCCTGGTCCGCGAAGGTTACGTCTTCGTGGCGCAGCCCCCCCTCTTCCGCGTCCGCAGTCGCAGGCAGACCTACTTCGTGCAGACCGAAGAGGAGATGAAGGCCCAGCTCTTGGAGAACGGCCTCGGCGAAGCCGTCTTCGAGCCGGGCGACGGTAGGACCATCCAGGGCGCGGAGATCGAGCGCCTCTGCCGCACGCTGGCGGCCCTGGAGGATGCCCTCGTGGCCCTGGAACGCCGCGGCATCAGCCTGGCGATGCACGCCGAGCGCCGCGATCCCCAGAACGGCCGCCTCCCGGTCTACCATGTCTTCCTCAGCGGGCAGGACTACTGGTTCTCCACCCGCGGAGAACTCGACGAGTTCCTCGTCAGCAAGGACCGCGAGGAGGGGCAGGAGGTGAAGATCGCCGGCGGGCCCGACGGCGAGGACGAGGAACCGGCCGATCCGAGAGCCTCCCAGCTCCACATCGTCGAGCTCCACGAGGTCCGTTCCATCAACGCTCAGCTTGCCGAGCTGCGGAAGATGGGCTTCGACATCGAGGCCCTCCTGCCCCAGGAGCGCTTCGGCGTCGAAGAGCCCCGCTATTTGCTCCGCCGCGGGGAGATGGTCACCGGCCTCGAGGATCTCCGCGGCCTCCTGGCGGCCATCCGCGCCGCCGGCGAGAAGGGGCTGCAGATCACGCGATTCAAAGGGCTGGGCGAAATGAACGCCGAGGAGCTCCAGTCCACCACGCTGGACCCCGCCAACCGCACCCTCTTGAAGGTCACCATGGACGACGCCTCGGCCGCCGACGACCTCTTCCGCATCCTCATGGGCGAGAAGGTCGAGCCCCGCCGCGAGTTCATCGAGAAGCACGCCCTGGAAGCGCGGAACCTGGACGTCTGACCTGCGTGAACCCCCGTCCTCTCGCCTGTGTCCCTTGTCGGTGCGAAGGGACGTATCATGCTGCGACTGATCGAATTGAATACCGGTTGGGTGGAACGCTACCGGGCGTTCGTCGAGGAGTTCCTCGCCGCCGGCGAGGGCGACGACCTCATGTCCCTCCTCGGCGAGCCGACCCTGCCCGACCTCCTGCGGCGGCTCGAGGGATTCGCCCGCGGGGAGAATCTTCCCCGAGGATGGGTTCCGGCTACCACCTACTGGCTGGTCGACGCCGCCGGCACCATCCTCGGCGAACTCCGCTTCCGCCGCCTGCTCACGAAAGGGCTCGAGGACGTCGGCGGGCACGTCGGCTACCGGGTGCGGCCCGGTCAACGCTGCCGGGGTCTGGCGACGACGATGCTGCGCCGGGCGATCGAGGAGGCCCGCCGCGCAGGGCTCGCGCGGATCCTGGTCACCTGCGACGCGGAGAACCTGGCCTCGGCGCGGGTCATCGAGAAGTGCGGCGGAGAGCTCGCCAGCCGCAGCATCGCCCACAACGGCCGCCTCACCTCCCGCTACTGGATTCCTCTTGCTCAAGACGCCGGCCGCGCCTTCCCGGCGGCGCGGGTCCGGTGACCGGTCGTGGCAGGTGCCACCGGGCGGGGAGTCGGCATCCCGGCTGTAGACTGGTTCGTGGCCTTCCTCCTGGCGCTCTACGATACCGGCGAACGGGCCTCGGCAATGCTCCGCGTGGCGCCCCATGACGTGGAGCTGGCGGGGTTCTACAGCGTCTGAACGACGCCGGGGCATGAAGGTCCCGGCTGAACTAGCCTGGAA
This sequence comes from Planctomycetales bacterium, assembly GCA_007126245.1. Taxonomy (GTDB): domain Bacteria; phylum Planctomycetota; class Planctomycetia; order Pirellulales; family Thermoguttaceae; genus SKOZ01. The sequence goes on along the minus strand of SLBP01000115.1, from coordinate 12,622 downwards.
GCGAGCCCGGATCTACCTTGACCCAGACCTGATACTAGCTCCCGGCATTTCCGGTGTCCGTTCCCTTTCCTGCCATCCCCCTAGCATATAGGTTGATGGATAACCCATAGGGGGGTTTGTTGCGCCCGGCGAATGGACAGCAGACCGGCACAGCGGGTGTCATTGTCACCGACAACCGGAAGGCGGAGTTTGACGGGAGAAACGGGGTGTTTCGGGAGCGCGGTCGTCAAAGCAAGTCCCTTGTGGCGCAAGGGGTTACGCCATCCTCGTTACGTTCTGCTCATGTCGCTGCTCAGCCCGCCGGCGGCCGGCAGGTAGGCGTAACGGACGTAATCGGCCACCATGCGGTGGGCGCTGAACCGCCACGCGAGCGAGCTGATGGAGTTCATCATCCGCCGGATCCAGTGCCGGGGCAGGCCATCGATGTCGCGATCGTAGTAGAGCGGGATCACCTCGTCCTGGAGGACGCGGTACAGGTCTTCGGCGTCGCGGCGGTCGGTGATGCCCGCGTCGACGTGGTGCGTTCCTTTCCCGATGGCGAAGCCGTTGGTCCCGTTGTAGGCCTCGGCCCACCACCCATCGAGGACCGAGAGATTGAGCACCCCGTTCAGGACGGCCTTCTGGCCGCTGGTGCCCGAGGCCTCCTGGGGGCGGCGGGGGTTGTTGAGCCAGACGTCTACCCCCTGGATGAGGTGGCGGCAGACGTTGATGTCGTAGTCTTCCACGAAGGCCACGCGGCCGGCGAAGCGGGGATCCCGGCGAAGGTTGGCGAGCTTCTGGATGAGCTTCCTTCCCGGTTCGTCGGCCGGATGCGCCTTGCCCGCGAAGACGAACTGGATGGGCTGATCGGGATCGTTGACCATGGCCGCAAAACGGTCGAGATCGGCCATCAGCAGGTCGGCGCGCTTGTAGGTGGCGAAGCGGCGGGCGAAGCCCACCGTGAGCACGTTGGGATCAAGCATGTTGCGGGCCGCCTCGACCGCCTCGTCGCTCTCCCCGCGCCGCCGGCACTGGCGGCTGACGCGGCGGCGGACGAACGCCAGCATGAGGTTCTTCAGCGTGTGGTGCGTCTCCCACAACTCGCCGGGATCGACGTCGTAGATCGACCGCCAGACCTCCGGTTCCCCCATCCGCCGCGTCCAGTCGGCGGGGAGGTGCCGCTCGTAGAGCTGCTTCATCTGCCAAGCCAGCCAGCTCTCCACGTGGACGCCGTTGGTGATGTGGCCGATGGGGATTTCCTCCTCGACCCGCCAGGGCCAGAGATTGGCCCACATCCGCCGCGTCACGTGGCCGTGGAGGCTGCTCACCGCGTTGGCGCGCCGCGAGAGCTTCAGCCCCAGCACCGTCATACAGAACGGTTCGTGGTCGTTCTGGGGCTCCACGCGGCCTAAGCCCATGAGTTGCTCGCGGGAGATCCCCAACTCGTCGCGCAAGGGCCCCAGGTGCTCCTCGATCAGGGCGTCGTCGAAGCGGTCGTGGCCGGCGGGAACCGGGGTGTGGGTGGTGAAGGCGGTCTGCTGCGCGACCTCGCGTAGGGCGTCGTCGAAGCTCGTGCCGTCGTCGTGCATCCGCTCGCGGATCGCCTCGAGCGTGGCGAAGGCGCTGTGACCCTCGTTGAGATGGTATACGCCGGGGGTGATCCCCAGGGCCTTCAAGGCCCGCACGCCGCCGATGCCCGCCACCGTCTCCTGGCGGATGCGGGTGCGGTTGTCGCCGCCGTAGAGCCGCGAGGTGAGCTCGCGGTCCTCGGGGCTGTTCCCCGGTACGTCACAGTCCAGGAGATAGAGACTCACCCGGCCGACACGCATCAGCCAGACCTTGGCCAGCAGCTTCCCGGCGCGGGTCTCGATCTCGACGGTGATCGGCTCCCCGTCCGGGCCCTGGGCCGGCTCCATGGGAAGATTCTCCACCTTCGTGTCGAGGTACTCCTCCTGCTGCCAGCCGTTCAGATCGAGGTGCTGCTTGAAGTAGCCTTGGTCGTAGAACAGCCCGATGGCCACCAGGGGCACGCCCAGGCCGCTGGCACTCTTGATGTGGTCGCCGGAGAGGACACCCAGGCCCCCCGAGTAGATGGGCAGCGACTCGTGAACGCCGAACTCCAGGGAGAAGTAGGCCACCGGCTTCGAGCCGAGCACGCCCCCATGCGTGGCCCCCCAGACGTCGGTTGCCGCGAGGTACTCCTTCAGACGGCGGTAGGCGTGGTTGATGCGGCTGAAGAGCACCAGCTCCGCGGTCCGCATCTCCAGCCGCTCGGGGGTGAATTCCGAGAGCAGCGCAATGGGGTTGTGGTCCAGTTGCCGCCAGCGGATCGGATCCAGATCGCGGAAGAGGTTGATTACCTCCGGTTGCCAGCTCCACCACAGGTTACCTGCCAGGGCCAGGCACTTGCTGTAGAGCGTCTCGCCGCTGGCGTCGGTCAGCAGGGGGCGGGGTACGCTTCCGGATGACATGGTCTTCATCTGACTCATCACAGGGCTCGTCCACGCATGGGTGCCGGGCCTACCATGGCGGTGGGCGGTGCGAGCCGCCGGCTCGCCCCGCGAAAGGCCGCCTCATTCGCCTTCGGCCGGTCCCCTGCAAAACGGGCACCGCTGCCAAGGCCTTGAGAGGGAAAGATTATAGCCGTCCTTCGGGTCTTGTGCGACCCCACGCGGCGGCCCGACCGAGCGGGGGGAAGGAGCAGAGGCGAACCGGCCATCCTCCCTTCTCCGTTGGCCCCTCCCCAGCGGCGCCCCTATAATGGTCTTATCAGACGAGAAGGTAGCTCATGACCGAACTGTATAGCAAACCCCCCCTTGTTGTGGCCATCGAGTCCTTCAACTGCGGCGGTTATTTCACGAGCCACGAGGTCTGGGAAGGCGTTTGGATGCGCGAGAAGGGGCCGGACCGCTCCTTCTACAAAGGGCTCATTCAGGCAGCCGTTGCCCTCCATCACGCCACCCGTGGCAATCACCACGGCGCGAGGAAGCTCTGGCGAACGGCCCGGAGCTACCTGGATCCCTACCGGCCGCGGCACCTGGGAATCGACGTGGAATGCTTCCTCACCGACCTCGATCGCTGTCTGGCCCCCCTTGCGGCGGAGCTGCCCGCGGAAAAGAAGGTCGTGATCGACCCCGGCTTACTACCGACCATCCAGTACAGACCCCCCGGAGGATTGTTCCCCGCGGAGAAGCAGTTGGCCGTGGAGCATCCGCCGGCGGACGGCCTTTCCCCCGAACGCGACCATCCAGTACCCCGCGGCGAAGGGACGCCCGTCACAACCGCCGGTAACGAGGAAACCTGATGTGGGACCCTTCCGATTTCACGCTTGTTGACCAGGACGTCCCGGAGACGGTGCGGCTCTTCCCCCTCCCCAATCTCGTCCTCTTCCCCGGCGTGATCCAGCCCCTGCACGTCTTCGAGCCGCGATACTGCGACTTGCTCGACGATGCCATGCAGGGCGACCGCCTCATCGCCCTGGCCACGCTGTCTCCGGGTTGGGAGAACGATTACGAAGGACAACCGCCCCTATACCCCATGGCCTGCCTGGGGCGGGTCCTTCTCGCTCAGCAGGTCGAGGGCCGCCGTTCGAACATCCTCCTCGTCGGCCTGCGGCGCGTCCGCCTGCTCGAAGAAATACCCCCGCGGCAAAGCTTCCGCGAAGCCCGCGCCGAAGTCTGCCACGACAGCCTGGAACCTCAGGCGGCGGGGGACCTGGCCTCCTTGCGGGCAGCGCTTCGCAAGGCCTTCTTCCGCGAAATCCCCGCAGCCGCTGAGGTCGAGGAATCGCTCGAGCCGCTCCTCGGCCCCGACGTTCCCCTGGGGACGCTCACCGACGTGATCAGCTATTCGCTCGATCTGCCGACCGAAGAGAAGGAGCACCTGCTCGCCGAACTCGACGTCTGCCGCCGCGCCGAAACCCTCCTGGCTCTCCTCGACCATCCCGGGCAGCGCGCTGCGCCCCGCACCTGGCCCTCGGGTTTCCCTCCCCCCTTCAGCGACAACTGAAGGGGGCCGGCCGTGCGGACGGCGGGGGCGCAGCCGCCGCGCCGAAACGCGGGCCCCTTGCGATGCCATGCTGTCTCGGGCTAGGGCGCCAACTCGACCATCGTCCAGAGATCGAGGTGGGGGATGCTGATCACGAGGCTGTCATCCCTTCGGCCGGTCTCGAGGGCAATCGGCGCTTCTCGCGGGGCGTGGGCGGTTGCCGTGCCGACCTGCCGCTCGCCGAGGAACGCGGCGGGGATGCGCACCGTGAAGTCCTCTTGGGGCACCATCGCGTCGCGCTCGCCGTCGTAACGGCGATTGACGAGGTGGAGCACGAGGGGGGCAGAAGGATCAGCCGGTTTCTCGCGGAGCACGGCCAGCACGTCGTCGGCCCCCTCGATGGCTACGGCGAGGCCGTCCAGCGCGGCAAGGGTCTCTTCGCCGGCGAACTCGAGCAGCCGGCCGTCGGCCGCCACGGTGTCGAGCACGCCTTGCTGGTCGTCGTCGAGATTCCGCTCCGGATGGACCACGACCCACTCGAATCGCGCTAGCGCCTCCTCGCAGAGGAGGTAGTCGAGCCAGGCATCGCCGGCGACGGCCGTGGTGAAGGCGACGTTCCGCTGCGCCAGGGCGGTGACGATCGGCTCCACGTCGCCGCGGCCCCTCCGCCGAGCCGCGTTGTCGTAGACTACGGCCACGGGGGCCACCGCCTCGTAGTCGTCGAGGAGCCGTTCCTGCTGGCGGACAAAGCGGTGCAGCCAGGCATATTCCTCGGTGGGGCCATCGTACCAGTGGGTGCCCCTCTCAGGAGTGTGGCACCATTGGCGGTGGGGGGCCATCAGGCGGTGCCCGAAGGCATAAGAGAGAGCGGTCCAGGTGCGGACCAGTCCGGTGAGATCGTGCTCCTTGATGTAGGCCCAGTCGTAGCCGCCGGCCGTAGCGGCCACGGGGCGGTCGAGGCCGTCGCCGAGTTTGTACACGTAGACCGGGTGCCAGGGGACCTCGCGCTGGGCAGCCCCGTGGTGCACCTCGCAGCAGAAGTAGCTCAGGTGCGGTGCGATAGCCAGGTTTTCCGGGGAATTCACGTGCGAGTTGACTGCCAGGGTCACCGGTTGCCCGCGGACCTCTTTCGCCCGACGGTGGTAATCGGCGACGTACGCGGTGACGGTGCGAACGTGGTAGTCGAGAAACTCCGCGGCGAGGGGGAGGCCGCTGCGGCGGTGGTTGTAGTCCTCCGGCGTGACGCCCATATCGAGGAGAAACTGCCGGTAGTCGAAGCCCTCGAGGTCGTCGATTCCCAGTTCGGCGAGCCGCTCGGCGGGGACATTCTCGGCGAGATACTCGCGGAAGCCCGCCAGGCAGTGGCGGCAGAAGCCGCCGCTGCGCCAGGTGACCGGGCCCGCCGAGCCCCGGTAGTCGTCGATGTGCAGGCCGGTGGGCTCGGCCGCCATGGCCTGGTCCAGGCGATGATCGAGGTATTTCCGGTAAAGGGGGCTGTTGGTGCACCACCAGTACGGTTGCTCGCCGCGGTACTCGTGATCGACGAGCCAGGGTACGTGGAACGGCTCCCCGGCGAAGTTGCGACAGGCGGCCTCCAGGTAGTCGTCGGTGAAGTCCATCACCCGGCGAAATTCGGTGAGGAAGCCCACGCTTACCGCGAAGAGCCGGACGCCGGCATCGCGTGCTTGCCGGATGTGGTCCCGGTCGGTGCGGCCCGCCCAGCCGAGCACCGTACAGCCGTAGGGCTCGTACATGGCGGGGTTGTCGTACATGAAGACCACGTCGCTGCGGCGGAGCGCGTGCTCCGCGGCGGCTGGCCCGGCAGAGAGGGCCAATACGGCTCCGCAGAGGAAGAAGAGGAACAGGGCAAGGCGGGCAGTGGTGCGAGGCATGGTAGGCTCCTGGCGGGGGTTGGGGGGATTCACCGGACGTCGCCCCGCGGCGAGGATTTCGTCCTGATTCGGTGATAGCATCTACGGCACCGGCGGGCAACCTCCGGGCAGGACGGATTGCTTGGCCGAGGGTCGCCCTGCGCTACAATGGGATTGAGCGTAACGGGGCGACGATTACCGGGCAAAGCGTCCATATGATCAACTTGTCGCGCCCGCACGGGGGCGGGAAGGAATGCATGACCACGAGCACACGACCGGCGACGCTCCGAGAGCTCCGCGAGAGCGGCTGGCGCTCGAAGAGCGTGAAGCGCGAAGTCTACGACAATTTCATGGCGATGCTGGCCTCGGGCGAGGAACTCTTTCCGGGGATCATTGGCTTCGACGAGACGGTGATCCCGGAGGTCAACCTGGCGCTGATCGCCGGGCACGACCTCCTCTTTCTGGGCGAGAAGGGGCAGGCGAAGAGTCGCCTCATGCGACTCTTGACCCGCTTCCTGGACGAGGAGGTCCCCTACCTGGAGATTCCCGGGTGTCCGGTGCGCGAGGACCCCTACCGCCCGATCACTGCTGCGGGCCGCCGCCTGCTCGCCGAGTGCCCGGAGGACGAGATCCCCATCGGTTGGTGGCCCCGCGAGGCGCGCTATGCCGAGCGGCTGGCCCCCGGGACGAAGTTCGCCGACATCATCGGGGAGATCGATCCGGCGAAGCTGGCCTCGGGCACGAGCATGTCGGCCGAAGACGCCCTGCACTTCGGCCTCATTCCGCGGATGCACCGCGGCATCTTCGCCATCAACGAGCTCCCCGAGCTGGACGAGCTGGTCCAGGTGGGGCTCTTCAACATCCTCGAAGAGCGCGACGTGCAGATCCGCGGCTACCCGATCCGCTTCGACCTCGACGTCTGGCTCCTCTTCTCGGCGAACCCGGCCACCTACAACCGCAGCGGCAAGGTGATCCCGCAGCTCAAGGACCGCATCGGCTCGGTGGTCCACACCCATTATCCTCGCGACCGCCAGCTAGGCATCGAGATCGTGCAGCAGGAGGCGGGGCTGGACTTGGACGGCGAGTTCCCGGTGGCCGTGCCCCCCTTCATGGCCCAGCTCATCGAGCAGATCAGCATCGCCGCGCGGAGGAGCAAGTACATTGACCAGGCCTCGGGGGTCAGCGCCCGCTTCAGCATCGCCAACTACCGCACCATGATCGCCAGCGCCCGGCAGCGGGCGGCGGTGCTCGGCGAGCGGCCGGCGGTGCCGCGACTGAGCGACCTGGGCCACATCTATTCCTCCTCGCTCGGGAAGCTCGAGCTCGACCTGATGAGCAGCCACCAGCTCTCCGAGCAGCAGGTCCTCGACGCCATCGTCGCCGAGGCGATTCGCGATGTGTTCGGCGAATACGTCGACCGCCACGGCCTCGAGGAGATCGCCGAGGTCTTCGCCCGCGGCGTCAAGATCGAGGTGGGCGACATGCTCCCTTCGGCGGCCTACGCCGAGCGGCTCAAGCGGGTCCCTCCGGCCTGGGACAAGGCCTTCGAGGTGAACGCCTCCGGCGACGTGGCCGTGCGGGCCTCCTGCGTGGAGTTCGTCCTGGGCGGGCTCTACGCCACCGACCGCATCTCCCGCGCCCAGCGGCACGGGCGGATCGAGTACGAGATATCGTGATGTCCTACAAGAACGCACTCGGCGGCGTCATCCACACGTACCAGCGGTACGATCCGAAGAACATCCCCAGCCCGACGCAGCCGCCGCCCGACGTGGTCTCGCCGGCGATGGAGCACCTCCTGGCCTACGGAGAGCTGCGCGAGCTCACCGAAGAGGAGCTGGCCCGCGCCGTGCGGCTCGATCCCAGCCAGATCGCCGGCTTGGGGCCCAGCCTGGCGGCGCTCATGGAGATGCTCCGCCAGCGGAAGGAGAAGATCCTCAAGACCTACGAGACCGACCGCGTGCAGCGCGCCGCCGCGCGCCGCTACCGCGACTTCGGAGTCCGGATCCGCCCTCCCGCCAACCTCGCCCAACGCTTCGAGGCGGCCTTCGAGGAGGAACAGCTCTACGACCTCGAGCGCCTCTGGTACCGGGCGGGCGGCGAAGGGGGCGAGTTCGCCAGGCGCCTCGTCCAGCTCGTCGATCGCTTGGGCGACAAGTACCAGGTGGACGAGCTGGCGGCCAAGTACACCTTCACCGGCCGCACGGAGCTCTCCATTCCCCGGGCCCTCGAGGTCAAGGAAGAGCTCGAGACCATCGACCGCCTGCTCGAACAGCTCCAGCAGGCGGCCGAGAACGCCCAGATCGGCATCATCGACCTCGATGCCCTGGCCGAGTTTGCCGAGCCGGGCCAGGTCGACGACCTAAGGGAACTGGCCCGCCAGGTCCAGGAATACCTCCGCCAGCTCGCCGACCAACAGGGCCTAAGCCGCGGCCCGCGGGGATATGAGCTCAGTCCCCGTGCCTACCGCCTTTTCCAGGGGAAGCTCCTCGAGCGGATCTTCGCCGATCTCTCCGCGGGCCGCAGCGGGCGGCACCACGGACCGATCACCGGTGAGGGCGCCGTGGAAATGCCCCAGACGCAGCCCTACCAATTCGGCGATTCCGTGGCCAACATGGACGTGGTCGGCTCGCTGGTCACCGCCATGATCCGCGACGGCGCCCGCCTCCCCGTGCGGATGCGGACCGAGGACATCGAGATCCACCGCACGCGGAACACCCCCAAGTGCGCCACCGTGGTGCTTCTCGATATGAGCGGATCGATGCGCTACAACGGGCTCTACGTCCACGTCAAGCGCATGGGGCTGGCGCTCGACGGGCTCATTCGCCGCGAGTACCCCGGCGACTTCCTCCAGTTCGTGGAGATGTACACCTTCGCCCAGCCCCGCCGACCCGCGGAGATCGCCACACTGATGCCCAAGCCGGTGACCCTCTACGACCCGGTGATCCAACTGCGGGCCGACATGAGCGACCCGCAGTTGACCGAGATCGACATCCCCCCGCACTTCACGAATATCCAGCACGCGCTCCGCGTCGGCCGCCAGTTCCTGGCCCGCCAGGACACCCCCAACCGCCAGATCATCCTGATCACCGACGGGCTCCCCACCGCCCATTTCGAGGGGGCATTGCTCTACCTGCTCTATCCTCCCCACGACAGGACGGAAGAAGCGACGTTCCGCGAGGGACGCCTCTGCCGGCGCGAAGGAATCACGATCAACATCTTCCTCCTCCCCACCTGGTCGCAGAGCCGAGAAGACGTCCACTTCGCCTACCGCCTCGCCCGGTCGACCGCCGGACGCGTCTTCTTTACGGCGGGCAAGGACCTCGACCGCTATGTCCTCTGGGACTACCTCGCCCGCCGGCGAGAAATCCTCGCCTAGCCCCCACGCGAGGCCTTCACGCCGAGGGACGGCGATAGTGCTGGTAGGCGAGAATGACCTCGTAGAGGTCCATGGAGATGGTGATCGGATCGTCCTCGAAGTCACGGAGCCATGTCCGCTCGGAGCGGACGGCGTCGGCCAGAAGGGGCAGGACCTCCATCAGGGGCACGGTGACGTTCTCGCGGCCGTGGTGGGCCTGGGCGAGTTCCACACGCTCGGCATCATCGGAGGGCCCGTAATAGACCCGCAAGTGATTGGGGATCATCGTGTTGACGTTCCATGATGGAGAAGCCCTCCCCGGCGCGATCGCCGCGGGGGAGCGGTGACGGTCACATTCCCTTGCGATGACGGAGGCTTCCTTGCGCCCGATCGGAGAGGCACTCCTCGGTGCGGGCCGCCCAGTCGACGCCGCGTTCCCCGCTGCCCGCCAATCGGCAGGCAGGGTCGTCGTCCACGAATATCGGCAGCAACCGTCTTGTGGGTTTGATCAATTTCGCCGAAAATGCGGGCTTTGCCTCGCCGGCGCGCCCGCGGTTCGCCGGAGGGCGCGATGTCCCCGACAGACGATATGGGCGGGCAGGAAGGCCCGCCCCAACCACCCGCGGCTCGTGCATGCCCGTTCGAGGGGCGTGTATCCCGAGCCTCGAACCTCAGGACGACGCCCGGGAATGTGCGTCCTGAATGACGCTAGAGCTGGATGGGCCGCTCGTCGGCAGTCCCTGCTGCCCGAGCCGCCCCGGGTCCGCCGTCACACCGCGTGCGGACGCAACTTGACAACCCGCGGCTGATGGCCTACAGTTGGCGTTCGTTAACTTCTGGGCAGACAGATATTTACGTCCAGCCGCCAGACTTCGACACGCTGTCCACTCTATCTATGGATGAGACGGTCACGATCAACCTCCGGCATCTGGCCCGAGCGGTCGGGATGCCTCCCGAGCAGGTCCAGGCTGTGGTCGAGCTGCTCGATGCGGGGAACACGGTCCCCTTCATCACCCGCTACCGCAAGGACCAGACGGGCGGTCTGGACGAGGAGCAGATCCGCAGCATCCAGGATCGGCTGGCGAAGCTGCGGCTGCTCGCCGAACGTAAGCAGACCATCCTCCGCTCCATCGAGTCCCAGGGGAAGCTGACGGAGAAGCTCGCCCGGCAGATCCGCGCCGCATCGACCACGAAGCGGCTCGAGGACCTCTACCTCCCCTACAAGCCCAAGAAACAGACGCTGGCCACCGTGGCCCGCGGGCGGGGACTCGAGCCCCTGGCCAGGGAGATCCACGAGGCAGACGTCGCCTGCGCGGCCCTCGATGCGCGCGCCGCCGACTTCATCAGCGACGATCGGGGCGTCCCCACCGGCGCCGATGCCCTGCTGGGCGCTGGCCACATCCTCGCCGAGCAGTTCAGCGAACGGGCCGACCTTCGCCACCGCCTGCGGGAGATCCTCCAGCAGACCGGCCGCCTGGTGAGCACGGCCGTGGACCCCCAGCTTCGCGCCCAGGCGCAGCGCGCCAAGGGAGCGGCCCCGAAAGATGGAACCGATTCTCCCCGCGCCGGCGCGTCGGCTGATACGGCGTTGGCTGCCCTTATGGAGGTATCGAGCTTCACCATCGACATCTCGGCGGCGGGGACGGCCATGAGCGTCGCCTCGCAAGAGGTCACGGCGGCGCCGCTCCCCCAGGACCCGCCGAGCCCGCCCCCCTCGGCTGCTGCCGCACCGCGAGCGGCGGGCAAGGGCCAGCGGCTCACCAAGGCGCAGCGGAAGAAGGCCAAGGCCGAGGCGCAGAAGCAGAAGGCCTTCGCCGATTACTTCGACTTCGGCGAAGAACTCAAGCGCATTCCGCCCCACCGCGTTCTCGCCATCAACCGCGGCGAGCGCGCCGGCGTGCTCCGAGTGCGGATCGAAGCCGATATTGAGGCCATGCATCAGGTCCTCGACGAGTTGGTGGCCCCGCCCGGCCATCCCCACGCCGAGTTCCTCCGCGGCTGCGCCCGCGATGCCCTGGCGCGGCTCATCCTCCCCAGCCTCGAGCGCGAGGCGCGCCGCGAACTGACCGAGCGCGCCGAGGCCCATGCCGTCGAGGTCTTCGCCCGCAACCTCCGAAATCTCTTCCTCCAGCCCCCCGTTCGCGGCCGCCGCGTGCTGGCGATCGACCCCGGCTTCAAGAGCGGCTGCAAGCTCGTGGCCCTCGATCAGTTCGGCAACGTCCTCGAAAACGCCGTCATTTTCCTGGTGGGTAAGTCCGGACGCCGTCAACAGGCCACGCGGACGATCGTCGATCTCGTCGACCGCTACCAACTCTCCGTCATCGTCATCGGCAACGGCACCGGATGCCGGGAGACGGAGGACTTCGTCGCCTCGCTCCTCTCCGGCGAGCTCAAGGATCGGCAGGTCGCCTACGTCATCGTCAACGAGGCGGGGGCCAGCGTCTATTCCACCGGCCGCGACGGCCGCAACGAGTTCCCCCACTACGATGCCGCCCTGCGGGGGGCCATCTCCATCGGCCGCCGGCTCCAGGACCCCTTGAGCGAGCTGGTGAAGATTGAGCCCGCGAGTATCGGCGTCGGCCTCTACCAACACGACGTGCGGGCCAAACACCTGCGGACTTCGCTCGTCGAGGTCGTCGAGTCGTGCGTCAATTTCGTGGGCGTCGACGTCAACACCGCCAGTCCCGCGCTGCTCCGCCACGTCTCCGGTCTCAACCAGCTCACCGCCCGCCGCGTCTACGAACACCGCCTGCAGCAGGGTCCCTTCCGCAACCGGGAGCAGCTTCGCGAGGTCGCCGGTTTCGGAGAGGCGACCTTCGTCCAGGCCGCCGGATTCCTCAAGATCCCCGGCGGCGAAAACCCCCTCGACCGCACGTGGATTCACCCGGAGAGCTATTCCCTGGCCCATTGCCTCCTGGATCGGCTGGGCAGCTCCGTCGAGGATCTCGGCCGCAAGGAGTCGGCCGCGGCCCTCGCCGAGCGCGTCGCCGCTCTCGACGTCGACGCGGTCGCCGGGGAACTGGGGGTGGGGAGCCTCCTGCTCAAGGACATCCTCGCCCAGTTCCTCCGCCCGGGGCGCGACCCCCGCGAGGATCTCCCCCCACCCGTCTTCAAGCAGGGTGTGTTGAAGCTGGAGGACCTCGAGCCGGGCCTGGAGCTCCGCGGCACGGTGCTCAACGTGGTCGACTTCGGCGCCTTCGTCGACATCGGCATGCACGACAGCGGCCTGGTCCACGTCAGCCGCATGGCGGATCGCTTCATCCGCGATCCCCACGAGGTGGTCTCCGTCGGCGACATCGTCAAGGTGTGGGTCGTCGACGTCGACAAGCAGCGGCGCCGCGTCTCGCTGACGATGATCGCTCCCGGCACCGACCGGAGTGCCGACCACCGCCGGAGTCGCCGCGAGTCGGGCGAGGCGCCGCCGCGCGGC
>SLBP01000187.1:0-8706 GCA_007126245.1 Planctomycetales bacterium | reverse complement strand
CGTGGGGGACTGCCTTTTCGGCGACCTGTTGCCCGACAGCGAGGCGCAGAGCCCTTCGGTGGCTGCCAGCGAGGAGATACTCCGGCAACAAATCTCGACGGTCCTCCAGACGCTCAACTGCCGCGAGCGGGAGGTCCTCAGGCTCCGCTACGGGCTGGACGACGGCCACTGCTACACGCTCGAAGAGGTGGGGCAAGTCTTCCAGGTCACCCGCGAGCGGATCCGCCAGATCGAGGCCAAAGCTTTCCGCAAGCTCCGATACCCTTGCCGGAGCCAGGAACTGGCCGAGTTTCTCGACTGAAGGTGAAGCTTTGCGCGTTGGTCGAGAGCACCGAGGAACGAGGGGCAGCTTGCTGGGCGAAAATCCCCATGGATTTGCTTGACGGGGTTTGCCCCCATGGTAGGCTGGCGGGCGTGTCGGCAGTCGGCCTGCCGGTGTCGGCTGGGGTGTTCTCGGGCGGCATTCCCGAACGGAGCGTGTTTCCGGAGGCTTGCACCCAGGCCCGGAAGAGCCGTTTTGTCTCCGAGACGAAGCCCTGCCGCTATTGTGGATTGTGGAAAGGGGCGCTACCCGACCGTCCATTCAGACACCAGGAGTCCTCGCCATGCAAATCGCTGCCCGACGGCCTGCACGGCCGCGTCCTTTCTCCTTCTCCTCGGCTGTCGCCGCGATCGCCTTGGTTGTCGCATCGGTTGCATGGCCCGCCTCGGCCTGGACCGCAGTTGCGGAATCGGTCTCGGGCGTGGTCTTCGAGGACCGCAACGGCTCGGGCCGCTTCGAGGAGGGGGATCGGCCGCTTTCCGGCGTGGGCGTGAGCAACGGCCGCCAGGTCGTCCGCACCGATGCGCAGGGGCGCTACACGCTGGAGGTGGAGGGCGACGCTGTCCTCTTCGTGATCAAGCCGCGCGGCTACCGCACGCCGCTGAACGAGGACCGGCTCCCCCAGTTCTTCTACGTCCACCGCCCCGAGGGTTCCCCGGAGATGCAGTTTGCAGGCATGGAACCCACCGGCCCGCTCCCCGCCTCCGTCGACTTCCCCCTCTACCCCCAGGAGGAGCCCGACGATATCCGGGTCGTCGTTTTCGGCGATCCCCAGCCCCGCGACGAGCAGGAGTTGGACTACATCGTCCGCGACGTGGTCGAGGACCTGATCCGGCGGCGCGTCGCCGAGGAGGCGGCTTTCGGCGTATCTCTGGGAGACATCGTCTTCGACGACTTGCGGCTCTTCGAGCCGCTCAACGCGGCCATCGCCCGCATCGGCCTGCCCTGGTACAACGTCCTGGGGAACCACGACTGCAACTTCGACGCTCCGCACGTCGACCAGTCCTTCGAGACTTTCCAGCGGGTCTACGGGCCCACCTACTACGCCTTCGACTACGGTCCGGCGCACTTCGTGGTCCTGAACAACATCGTCTGGCTCGAGGAAGACGATCGGCGCTATTACCGGGCCGGCCTGGGTGAGGCGCAGCGCGAATTCCTCGGCAACAGCCTGGCGCTGGTTCCCGAGGACCGCCTGGTGGTCCTCCTCATGCACATTCCCCTCGTGGTCTCGACTCCTTGGGTCGAGGGGGAGCGAGACGCCTTCTTCCGCCTGATCGAGGATCGTCCCCACACGATTTCCTTCGCCGCCCACACCCACACCCACGAGCACCACTTTCTCACCGCCGAAGACGGCTGGCAGGGCGCGGAACCCCATCATCACGTCATCCAGGCCACGATCTGCGGATCGTGGTGGGCGGGAGCCCCGGACGAGTACGGTATTCCCCACGCGGTGATGAGTGACGGCACGCCCAACGGTTATTCGGTCCTCACCATCCGGGAAAGCGACTACCAAGTAGGCTACCGCGTCTTCCGGCGTCCGGACGACTTCCAGATGCACCTGCATGCCCCCGCTTCGGTTGCGGCGGAGGGCGCGGACGGAGCCGAGGTGGTGGCCAACATCTTCAACGCCGTGCCCGAGGCCGAGGTCCGTATGCGGGTGGGCGAGGAGGGATCCTGGGCGGCCATGGAGCGGGTGGAGCGCCCCGATCCGGTGTTCCTGGAGCTCGTGGAACGGGAGAACCGCGTTGCGGATCGCCCCTGGCGGAATCTGCCGCGTCCGCGAAACTCGATGCACCTCTGGGCGGCCTCCCTCCCCGCGGGCCTGCCGCCGGGCACCCACACCATCGAGGTTCGTGCGGCGAACGGCGACGGCCAGGAGTTTCGCGGCGTTCGGGTGATCACCGTGACTCCGTAGACCGCCTAATCGAGGCGGACCACCGAGGGCGGATCCGCAGCGGCCGCCTGGGGATTCAAGACCAAGGTGTGGGAGTGACCGTGCCCGAGCGCCTGGACCGTCCGTAGCCCTTCTGTAGGCCAAAGGGCAGTCATTGGCAGACGTATTCTCGCAATTGATTCCATAAACGACCCTGACTGACTTGACGACCATGTCTGAAATCAACCGGCGTCAGTTCCTCGAGCGTTCCCGGAGGAGCACGATTGGCTTCGCGGCGGGAACGACGATTCTCAGCGGTGCCCGCTCGGTTCGCGCGGCTCCGGCCAACGAGCGGCTCGTGCTGGCGATGATCGGCGTCGGCGCGTGGGGGAATGCGCTGGCCATGGGGTTTCTCGACCGCGGCGACTGCGAGATCGCCTACATCTGCGACGTGAACCGCCAGTCGCACGAGCCCCGAGCGGAGGCGTACGCGGCGCGGCAGGGGGGCAAGCGCCCCCAGTGCGTGCAGGATTTCCGCGAGATGCTCGAAGACGGCTCGGTCGATGCTGCGGTGATCGCCTTGCCGCCTCACTGGCACGCGCTGGCCACGATCTGGTGCTGCCAGGCGGGTAAGGACGTCTACGTGGAGAAGCCGCAGAGCCACAATGCCTGGGAAGGCCGGCAGGCCGTCACGGCGGCTCGAAAGTACGAACGAATCGTTCAGATTGGCACGCACAACCGCAGTGCGCCATACAACCTGGCCGCCAGGCGTTACCTCGAGGAGGGCAAGCTGGGCCGCGTGCATCTCTGCCGCGTGTTCGAGCAGTGTTACGACGCCAACTTTTCATGGGGACCCGACTCCGACCCCCCGGCCACGCTCGACTGGAACATGTGGATCGGCCCGGCCCCGGCACGCAGGTACAATCCGGCGATCCCGGCTCAGTGGCGCCAGCTCTGGGACTACTGCGGCGGCAACATGTCGTACCAGGGCATTCACCAGATCGATCTCGCCCGGTGGCTCTGCGGCGTCGACTATCCGAGCAGCGTCTATTGCACGGGGGGACGCTTCAACACGCGAGGGGCCGCGGAATCGCCTGATACTCTGTTGGCCGTTTTCGAGTTTCCGGAAATGCTGATGACGTACGAGGAGACCCTCTACACGCCCTACATGCTCAGGAGCGATCCCGGCATTCGCGAAGGTGACATCTTCCCCTATTGGCCGCAGAACGGTACGCGGATCGAGCTCTACGGCGACCAGGGGGTGATGTACGTGGGCCGCATGGGCGGCGGCTGGCAGGTCTTCGTCCGGACGCAGAACCGGCAGCCCGTGGTCAAGGACCAGATGCACGGCCGTTATCCTGCCCCGGCCCACAAGGAGGACTTCGTCCGTTCGGTCAAGAGCCGCAGGCAGCCCAGTGCCGACGTCGAGATAGGCCACCGCAGCATGCTCCTGGTCCATTACGCCAACATCAGCTATCGGCTCGGCGGCCGGAAGCTGCGCATCGACGCGAAGACCGAGGGGATCCTCGACGATGCCGAGGCCGCGGGTCTCCTCAGGGGGACGTACCGCGAGCCGTGGATCGTCGGGGACACGGTGTAGCCGGCGAGCCGGTTCCGAATTGTCGACGAGGAGGCAGCTATCTCTGCAACTCACCAGCTGAGGTATGTCGTGTCCAGAGCAACGCAGATCACGAGACGACGGAAACTCCAAGGCGCGATGGCCGGCGCCGCGGCCGCCATGGAAGGGACCGTTCCTCGGCCAACGCGGCTGGACCGCGGGTCAGCACCGTGGCAGCGACGCTAAGGATCCACGGATCCGAAACCCCTTTCCGATTCTGAAGACCCGCTCCTCGCCATAGCAGTTCGTGCATCGTGAGGTGAACAATCGGGGTGCAACCATCATCGCGGGTTCTTCTCCCATGTGCCGCGAAGGCTCCTGGTCGTTACCGCCAGGGCTCGGGATCGACCGTTAGGTAGTCGTCTTCGGTGAAATTGCGGGCATCGTCGATTTCCGAGGGGAGTCGGTCTGTCAGGAGCGTCTTCAGTTTCTAGGCGAGGCGTCTCGGTGCTGCGTCGTCGTCCCAGGCCTCCCCCAAGTCGATCCCGTTGGTCGTCATCTCCAGGACCTCAAGAACTGCCTCCTTGAGTGCAGACAGGTGGTGGTGATCGAATTCCCCGCCTTCTCAGCGATCGGCTTGACCAGCAGCCTCGGGTTGAGCCGGGCCATCAAGTGCTGGATGGGCAGGAACTCGTGCTCGTCCCACACGGAGAACGCCTTCGGCAGCTCGATCTTGGTACACATCACTTGGCTCCTGGAAACCAAGACTCCGTCGCCTGCTGCCCCACAGGACTGAGCCGGTACATGGACGATCCTGCCAGCCCCGAATCCTTCTCGTGCCACTCGCAGAACAAGATAACCGATCCGTCCACTGCGGTGTAGCGGGTGATCTCCGCGACCCAATCCGTTTCGGGACGGAACATCCCGTAGCTGCCTTGGTAGGTGAGCCCGCCGTCGTGCGAATGGGCCAGGAGGTGATACCACACCCCGTTCTCGATCCAGTCCAGTGCGATGCGTTCAGGTGTATTGCCGGGACAGCAAGTTGGCAGCCTGTTGGGGCTCGTCGCCGACCAGCGGGGTAATCTCTGGCCGCTACGGGGGCCGGTAAGCCACACGTGAACAAGTTCGCCGGAGAATCTGCGGGAGGCTGCCGACGGGGGGTCTGTACGAGCCGACGCGTTCCACAGTTCCCGCCCGAATCCCCCAACGGGGCAGAGCAGGTTGCCACCCCGTCCCGGAGAGGATAGGCTGATCCGAAGACACGCCTAAGGGCAGCGGAGCATCATCGAGGTCTCCAACACGGCCGCCGCCCGGTTGGCAATCGGCGACATGGTCACCGTGGCGAACACCGGCAAGACGATCGCCGTGGTCATGGCGGGGGACGTTTTCGGCATCACGAGGTACTGCCCCCCATTCCAATCCAACCGCGTGGTCGTCGGCATGACGAATCTCAGTCCCGACCACCTGCCGTCCTTCGGCCTCGCAGGTGGCTGATTAGACCCCGTAAGCCCGGTTCCCGGTTCCGTCACCTTTTGGGGGTGTCGCCTTGTACGAGACACGACTCGAAGCACGGGAAGACTGGCACGGCCATTGGAATATGGATGATGGCGGGGAAAGGTTCCCCTTGGCCGAAGAGGTCCAATGGCTCGACGACCTCGGTGAGGACAATACGGCCTGCGATCACCACTTCGGGGACGATGGAGACCAGGGTGTGGAAGCGGACGAGTCCATCCCCCACAAGGGCCTCACCTCTCGGTCGGACGAGCCGGTGCGGATGTACCTCACCGAGGTCGGCAAGATCCCCCTGCCTGCCCGAGAGCAGGAGCTTGCCTTGGCCAAACGGATCGAGCTGAGGCGGGCCCGGCTCCGCCGGTAGGAGACGAGCAGGATTGCCGGAAGAACCGACCTATATTGTCACCAACATTAGGATCGATGAAAGTAGGAGAACGCGCATGACATCGTCACGACGTAGGTTTCTGATGACCCTTGCTGGCGGCAGCCTTGGCGCGGTGGCCGCGCCATCGGAAGTGGCCGGCCCGACAGCTAACGGCGCAGAAAGCCGTGGGGACACGCTTACTGTTCCGGAATGCAAGGTGCCTGTGTTGGCTGAGGCCGATGTGGTGGTTTGCGGGGGTGGAACGGCAGGCATCGCAACGGCCTATTGCGCGGCGAAACACGGCGCGAAGGTCATCTTGCTAGAGCGGTGGCCCAGCGTGGGCGGCATGGCTACCAACGCGCTGGTAAATATCTGGCACACCAGTGACCGCACCCAGCAGGTTATATTCGGCTTCATTCAAGAGGCCATCGAACGTGGTGGGCGTTTCGTCAGACGATTTGAGAATTACCCTAAGGCGCCCGAAACGCACGAGTTTGATTCGACCGGCATGTGTGTGGTGTTCCATCAGATGCTCAAGGATGCTGGCGTGCGCACCTTCTGCAATCTTGCCGCTGTTGAATCCATTCGCGGGGGCAACCGTCTCCATGCAGTGCTCGTGGATACCAAGACGGGCCGCAAAGCGGTGCGCGCAAACATCTTCGTAGATGCGACCGGCGATGGGGACGTTGCGGCCAACGCCGGCGTGATGTTCGACGTCGGCCGCGCCAGCGACGGAGCGGTGCAGGGCATGACCATGATGTTCCGGCTGCGTGGCTTGGACGCGACTCGCATCAGAGCTCATCCGGAGGAGGCCGAGCGAGTCTTCGGTCTAATGAAGCAGCTGCGCGACGAGGGAACGTTCCCCCAGTTCATGGAGGCAGCCGCCCGCTCGTACCTGCATAGCCCCCGCGGTCCGGTCGTTTCCTACAACATGTGCCCCGTAGCTGGTAATCCGTTGAACGAGGAGGAACTGACGCGGCTGTCTGCTCAGTCTCGAGAACAAGTGTATCAATACGTGAACTTGTGGCGGAAAGAGATGCCCGGCTTCGAAAAGGCCGAGGTCGAACAGATGGGCTTCAGCCTAGGTATTCGGGAGTCGCGGCGCATCCGCGGTCTGAAGACTCTTGACCGGCGAATGGTTGTCGAAGCCACCAAACAGCCCGATGCCATCGGACACGGCTTCTGGATGATCGACATCCACGACCCGAAGGGCACGGGTCACACCACCTGGGTCGACCAGGAGGCGGAGATGATGCCGCCTGCCGGCGACAGCTATCACATTCCGCTGAGTATGTGCCTCAATGCGGAAATCCCGAATCTGGCGGTGGTGGGCCGTTGCGCCTCAATGACCCACGAAGGTCTTGCCTCGGCCCGCATTCAGACTCACTGCATGGTCATGGGCCAAGGCGTCGGCACCTGCGCTGCGTTGGCTCTGGCGGGAAACACGTCGCTGGCACAGGTCGACGTCCAGAAGCTGCAGGCTGCCTTGCGCAACGACGGCGTGTATCTGGAAGATGTGCCTACGGTGAAGTGAAACTCCCAGGCTACATCATTAGTGCAGTCTCCGATACGGCACCAACTCGGCCGACCGCATCCTCCGCAACGCCAAGATCGGCAGCCGCATCTCACCGGGCAAGCTCCAAGCGGCCGACGTCGATCACCTTCACGAGGCGATGCAGAACCTGAGCCTCGAGGACGGTCAGTCGATGAACGTGATGCGGTACGCCAACCGGGTGCCCTTGCAGTTCCAGGCCGGGGCCTGCGCCATCACGCAGACCGTGTTGGGGACCAACTGGCGGACCTACGGGCTCTCCCAGAGCCGCGGTCAGCTGCCCCGCGGGCCGGTCACCTTGATGGTCCACATGGCCAGCGTCTGGGTCCCCTTTACCAGCGAGTCGAAGGAGGCCGTGGCCTCCTATCCGGAGATCCAGAAGGAGCTCCGCCTGGCCCTCCAGGCCGTGGGCCGCAAGCTGGGGATGTACCTCCGTCGACGGCAGCGGGCCCGGCACGAGGGGGAGCGGCGCGGGCTCTTCCTCCGCTACCTGAGCGAGGTGGCCACCGCCGTAAGCCGCATCAACGGCGCCGACCGGGACGCCCTCTTCGAGGATCTGCTCGCCATGGCCAAGACGAAGACGGCCGAGGCTGACCTCAAGCTCGACGACCGGGGCCAACCCATAGAGGACGCGGAAATCGATTACGGCGAGAACGTCCTCATCGTCACCCCAGCAGCAGTTCGCCTGTCGACGAGGAAGCCGCCTGAGGGCCGTGCCTGCCCGCGCCCGCCTTCGGGGCCCTGATCACCCTGTCCCTTCTCAACCGTTTCCGTTCCACACCGCCATGCCCAAGCAGAAAACCCGTCGTCGCCCCACCACGATCCCTGCGCGCCCAGAAGGGAAGCGGCAAACGGATGCCCCCCACCAGGACCAGAAGACGCTCGGCCGCCTCGCCGGACTTGCGGACCAGGTGGTCGAGGCCGCCAGCAATAGTGACGAGCCTCACCTGGAGATCCCCGCACGGACCCTCTCGAACATCCGCTACAACCCGACGAAGCGGTTCATCGAGATGGGCTCGAACACGAACCGCCGCCAGCTCTTCAACCTCTCCCAGGCCAAGAGCTACATGCAGACCCTGCTCGTGGCCTCGGGGGCCAAGTCGCTCATCGAGGAGGGGAAGACCACCAGCATCCGCGGCCTCTTCTACCTGCTCAAGCACACCATCGAGGGGACCAAGGAGGAGACCTTCGACGAGCAGAGCGACTGCGACCCGATCATCGAGGACGTGGAGGTGACCCTCGAGGCCCTCCGCGAGCAGCTCCACGTCTATGCCAGCAACCGCGGCAGCATGGTGGGGGAGCTCACGCTGACCGACAGCGGCGATACGATCGACTGCACCCGAATGGGCTCCGGCGGCTACAGCATCCCCTCGATCGTCGAGCCCGACGTCATCCAGTTCGGCCAGTGCAACGCCCAGTTCGTCCTCCACGTCGAAAAGGACACCGTCTGGCGGCGGTTCAACGAGGACAAGTTCTGGCGGAAGCACCGCTGCATCCTCACCCACGGCGGCGGGCAGCCTCCCCG
>SLBP01000148.1:0-25861 GCA_007126245.1 Planctomycetales bacterium | reverse complement strand
CCGGGGCTGGTCCACGCCATACCCCCGAGGAAATCCCAGCGGTCGTTGGGATCCTCGAACATGAGCGAGCCGCGGTGCGTGCCCGCCTTGACCGACCACCGCTCGGTGAGCTGGTAGGAGGCCATCACGCCGGTGACCAGCAGGGGCTGGTTGTAGCAGAGGCCGTAGGCGTGGGAGTAGAAGAAGTTGGCCACGGAGGGGATGATTTCGTGCCCGAACGAGGGCGCCCACCGGCCGAGGCGGACGGTGAGGTTGTTGCGCGCCACGTCCAGATAGAACTGGGGGAGCGCCATGCCGTAAAGCTGGTAGGCCCCGTTGATGCGGTTCTCCAGGCCAAGGCTGTTCGCGAACCGCCAGTCGGTGCCGTAGATCACGTCGACGCGGCCGCCCCAGTCCCAGCCGGCACCGGTTTCGACAGGACGGTCGAAGAAGAGCCAGAGCTGGTTAAGCTGGTATTCGCCCGCGCGATCGTTGGTCGCCAGGGGACCGTTGAAGCGGTCGTCAGGGGCGAGGGCATTGGCCGTGATCCCCTGCTGGATCCAGCCGCCCATGGCGATCCGCCGGCGTTCGAGAAACCCCGGCTGGGGGAGACGCCACGGATCGCCGAGTTCGCAGCACCGCGCGCACCGCCAACAGCGGCACGGCTGCGCCCCGAGCGGGCCCAGGGGAGCCGGGGGTATGGACTCTTCGTCAACCGCTTCCGACTCGAAGGACGCCGACGCGACGGGGAGGCTACGCATCGGCAGCGGCGGCAGCATCCCCGCGCCACCCGCGTCGTAGTCCACTTCGCGGTCGGTGGCGAACGCCCCGGCATCCGGCTGGTGCCATCGCGGTCCCCCACCGAAGGTGCTGCCCGCTGCCGGGAGCGAAAGCACGATCGCCAGTCCGCCAACGAACCCTATTGCCGCAATTCGAGCCATGACCGGTCACTCCGTTCTTGGACATGCCTGTGCCACCGTGCATCAGCAGGCTTCGCGCATGTACTCATCGGACGGCTTGCCGGCGCGTCTCAACGGCTGGGGGGGAAAACCTCATCGGAGCGATGGACTTTTCCGGTCTGCGCGTAGTGGTTATGCGGGCTGCGGAGGTTTCGCGGACGACATGTCGCAGCCTAGCGGCTGCGGAGGCGGGATCGGAGCTCGGCGACGAGGGGTTCGCAGCGGGTGCCGACGGCACGCACCTCGAAACGCCGCGAAGTCTCGCCGGTGACCTCGATATGGACCTCCAGACGCTCCTCGGGCAGACATCCGGCCACGCGGTCGGCCCATTCGACGACGGTCAGGCCGTCGCCGTCGAAGTACTCGTCGGGCCCAAGATCGAGGAACTCGGCTTCGCCGGCAAGCCGGTAGGCGTCGAAGTGGTAGAGCGGGCAACGGCCGGGGTACTCTTGGAGGAGCACGAAGGTCGGGCTGACCACACGGCCAGGGGGCACACCGAGGGCGGCGGCCATCGCCTGAACCAAACGCGTCTTGCCCGAGCCCAGCGTGCCGCAGAGCGCAACCGTCGTCCCCTCGGGGAGCACTTCCCCAAGGGCCGTTCCCAAGGCCGCCGTGTCGGCCTCATCCGCCGTCTCGAAGACAAAAGAAGTCATTCCTCGAACCTGTGCTCCCATCCCCGCACGGCCAGCGGCCGGTGGCTCCCCGCGGGGTCGGCCTCAAAGAGTCCCAGCTTAGCAACGAACTCGCCGATCACCGTCAGCGGCACGGCAAGTGGTTGGTCGGCGATCAGACGCTCGGCCTCGGCAGCCGGCACCGCCAGGATGAGCTCGAAGTCCTCGCCGTCGCCCAGAGCGTGATCGAGAGGGCTGCGGCCGTCGTTCTGCTCGCGGGCGAGCCGCCGGGCGTCGTCGTGGATGGGGACCGCGGCCGTGTGGAGGACGGCGCCGCATCCGCTCTCCTCCAACAGATGGCTTAGATCGATGGCCAGGCCGTCGCTCACGTCGATCCCCGCGTGCAGCGTGTAGTCCGCCTGCAAGTGGAGGGCCTCGGCAACGCGGGGGCGGAAGTCGAGGTGCCGACCGAGGATGCTGCCGCCGAAGGCGCCGGTGACAACGATGCGGTCGCCGGGGCGGGCGCCGCCGCGCGTGAGCGGCCCGCGCGGTCCGAGAGTGCCGAAAACCGTGCTGCTGATGGCCAGCGGCCCGTCCCACGTGTTCGTATCACCACCGGCAAGTGCCAGGTGGAACTCCTCGGCAAGGGGAACGAAGCCCTCCGCCAGACGGCGGCCGACCTCCATCCCACCCCGGCGCGGAAGGAGGACGGCGATCACCGCTGCCAGTGGCCGGGCCGCCATGGCGGCAATGTCGCTGAGGCTCACCGCCAGGGCCTTGTGGCCCACGCGGCGGGTGTCGACGCGGTCCAGTTCGAAGTCCACGCCGTCGCTGAGCATGTCCACAGTAACGACGACCCGCTCACCCCGCGGGGTGCAAACGACCGCAGCATCGTCGCCGGGACCGAGCTCCACCGCCGGGTGCTGCGGCACCCGGGCCCGGAAGTGCCGGATGAGCTCGAATTCCGCGCCTCCGCTCAAGGCAACCTCCTTCTACCCATAGCCCCCCATGCCGAAGAACAGCTGCCGCTTCAGCACGCGGTACAGCCAGTAGTCCTCCGGGATCTCCTGGTCCGCAAGATGGTGGCTCGTGCGTGATGGGGCAGCGGCCAACTCGGCGACGAGGTCCCGGCCGCTGAAGTCGGTGGCCTCCTGGCGGCGGAGGAAGTCGGCCAGCTCCCCAGGCCGCTCCAGGATCGCGCAGCCGCAGGGGGCGGGGCCGACGAACTGCTGGAACGCGCGGAGGAAACGACTCCCCTCGACAACCGCCACGAGATCGCCGCCACCTTCGCGGACCGTCTCACAGGCTACCGAAAGGGGTGGGCAGGGTTCGACGCTCCCCCCGGCACCGATATGGAAGCCGAGCCCCGCGGCCGCGGGGCAGACCGCTCGGCCCTCAGCGTCCCAGTAGGTGTCGATGAGGACGATCGGGTGCCGGCGGCGAAGCGCCAGCAGGCGACGGCGAAGCTCGATCATCCGGTCTTCGGAAACACAAAGCCCTTCGGAGGGGGCCGTCCCCATGGGGCGATAGACATAGTACCAAAGGTACATGGCACCGCCTTCGATGACGCGGCGGACGTATTCGTCGCTGAGAACCTCGTCGTAGTTGGCCGCAGTGACCGTGGTGGCTACGCCGAAGAGAACCTTTTGCTGCTTCAACCGCACGAGCCCCTCCGTGGCGGCAGCGAAGACACCTTCGCCGCGGCGGGCGTCGTTTGATGCTTCCAGGCCGTCGAGGCTCACCAGGGGGGTCACGTTCCCCAGGCGGCGGATGCGCGCCGCGGCACGTTCGTCGAGGTACATCCCGTTGGTGATGATCTGGAAATAGCACTCGGGGTGCCGCTCGACGATCCGCCACAACGGGCCGTACAGGAAGGGCTCACCACCGAGGAGGGTGTGGAAGAAGACTTGGCGGCGGCCGGCGGATGCGATGATCCGCTCGACTTCGTCTTCGGTCAACGACCGCGGCGCCGCGGAGCCCTCGATCCAACAGCCCCGGCAACGGAGGTTGCAGGCCCCCGTGAGGGCGAGAAAAAGGAAGGGGGGAAATATCTCGCCGCGCCGGACCCGCTCGCGATGCGCCGCGATGGCACGGCGCCCCTTGCGGACCCAGAGCCAAAGGGCCTTGCACATCAAGCGGGGAGAGACCTCAGTGGCCGTTCGCAGGGCAAGTCGCAGAAGCATGAGGACTCGGGGGGACAGGAAGGGCAGCGCGTCGGCAGACCGCCGATTATACCTTGGCGCCACCCGCCTGTCCGCAGCGGACACCTCCGAAAAGGCGTGTCGTACCGGTTTTTCGGGATGGTTCTAGGGCAGCCAAGTCCAGGGCTGGTACCAACGGGCACGTCC
This sequence comes from Planctomycetales bacterium, assembly GCA_007126245.1. Classification (GTDB taxonomy): domain Bacteria; phylum Planctomycetota; class Planctomycetia; order Pirellulales; family Thermoguttaceae; genus SKOZ01. Next base: position 21,964 of record SLBP01000148.1, on the reverse strand, counting down.
CGGCTCGGCAATCGGTTTCTGATAATCACGGGGGCGCGCACCCGTAATGGGGGGGCCGGCTTCGTTCTCAGGGTACGGGTCAAATACAACGGCACGTGTCCGCTGCTCATCCAGTCGGCCGGGGCGGTGCAGGTCGGGCATCGGCATGCCCGCGCAGCCACCGGCGACGCTAGGGGCCAGTACCAACGCAATCACCGGCAGGACCAGGGTGCGCATCGCATCGCTCGCACGTTCGGAGGAAGCTCGGGCGCTTGCATGCACCGCGGGCGGAGGGGGGGATTATACGGCCGGGAGGTGCCGGCCGAAAGGCCGAGTACCAATCCGTCTGCGAGTTCATCGGCCAAGGCCGATCGGCGGCTCGAAGTCTTTTCCCACAAACCAGTTAGCGCACAAGAATGTGCGGCGTCTGCCGCATGTAGCCCTTGATCGGACCATAGCGAAACGGAGGGAGCCGCCGGGTGGCTCCGATTCTCCGCTTCTGGGAGGGGGGTGGCGGCGGACTGAACGCCGCCAAGGCGGCCAAGAGCGATCGGCGAGGTGGAAATACCGGCGCCGCCATGAGAAAGGCCCGCTGTCGCGATCCGACAACAGGCCTTCAAAAGCGAGGACGACGGGACTCGAACCCGCAACCACTGGATCGACAGTCCAGTACTCTAACCAATTGAGCTACGTCCCCTCAATCCGAGAAATGATATTCTAGCTTCTCCGCTAATGGCTGCAAGGGGGGGAAATCGGGGGGCGGCGAGGAATCCGGGGCGGTCCTCCTGTGGCCGGTTGAGCGGTGGAAATCCCCCCGAACATGCTGGTGGGGGTACTCCCCTCGGCGAAGTTTTCTGCTATGATTGGCAGTGGGTAAGGCAAATCATCTGTTTGGAGGGGTACATGATGGGGAGTTTGCCAGGCCCCCGATGGTTGCTGCTACGGGCGTGGGTGGAGGCTGGTCGGTTCAGCGGAGAGGCCATCGGTGGGGAGGTGGGGACCCCACGGAAAACGGCAACGGTCGACGAGTTTGTGCGACTCGGTTCCCGTTGAGGTGGATGAAGCGGTGAACGACTCGGTAAGCGAACGTGCAGAGTTGCGCGAAGCGCAGCGGCGGTTGCGGCAGTACACCCGGGATCGGCAGTTGCTGGCCTACGAGATCCACGATGGGCTGGTGCAGTACGCGACGGGGGCACTGATGCAACTGGAGGCGATGTTGGACCACGAGGCGGTCCGGGAGAGTCCGGTGCGGCAAAACGTGGAGGCGGCGATCGAGCTGAGCCGCCGTGTCGTCACCGAGGGTCGGCGGCTGATCGGGGGGCTGCGCCCTCCACTACTGGAGGATCAGGGTCTGCCGGCGGCTTTGGGACATTTGGTAGACGCCTACCGCCGTTCGGGGCTGGCGATCGAGTTCAGCGTGGAAGGCGCCTGCGACCGCCTCGACCCATTTACGGAGGAGACCCTCTTCCGCATCGTTCAGGAGGGGTTGACGAACGTGAGCCGCCACAGCCGTTCGCCGCGGGCGACGGTACGATTGGCCCACGAAGGGGGCTGCGTCCGGGTGGAGATTCGTGACTTCGGAGTCGGGTTCGACCCCACGCGGGTCGCCATGGGGCACTGGGGCTTGGAGGGTATTCGCGAGCGGGCCCGCTTGCTGGACGGTCGGGCGGAGATCGCTTCGGCCCCCGGTGAGGGGACCCGCATTTGGGTGGAATTGCCCGCGGCCAAGGGCCGAGGAGAACTCGCGGCATCGCACGAATAGGAGTCTCGAATGAGCACGATTCGATTGCTGATTGCGGACGACCACGAGGTGGTCCGGTGCGGTCTGAAGAAGCTGTTGGCGGATACGGACATCGAAGTTGTCGGCGAAGTGGGGACCGGCGCGGCGGCCGTTCAGTTCGTGCTGGAAAACGAACTGGACCTTGCCATGCTGGACATCCGCATGCCGGACGGCGACGGTCTGACGGCGCTGGGACGCATTCGCCTCGACCGGCCGGAATTGCCGATTCTCATGCTGTCCACGTTCGACAACCCCACGTACGTTGCCCGGTCGGTGGCCTTGGGGGCCAATGGTTACCTGCTGAAGGATTGCAGCCGTAACGCGATGATCGAGGCGATCCGCGCGGCGGCGGCCGGCGAGAGTCTCTGGACGCGGGAGGAGCTCCGCCGGGTGACGGGCGCCCTGGCCACGCCGCGGCTGGCGAACGACGTGGAAGTCCCCCTGACCCAGCGGGAGAGCGAGGTCCTGCGGCAGCTCGCCTATGGGCTGACGAACAAGGAGATCGCCCAGTCGCTGCACATCAGTTATGAGACGGTGAAAGAGCACGTCCAGCACATCCTGCGGAAGATCGGCGTTTCCGACCGCACCCAGGCAGCGGTGTGGGCGGTTCGCAAGGAGCTCGTGTAGGGTGCCGGCAGAGTATTCTCCATGACCGCCGGAAATGGAGGTACTTCTTCCACCCGGCGCCCTGGTGCCGTTCATGGGCATGTACGGGTACCAAGCCACCCGCCTGGTCAGGCAACCCGCTGCGCGTTGCGGGGTCGGAAGCCGATCGGCTAGGATGGGGGCCCCCGAGACGCCACCCTGCCCTTTCGTGGGATGATATCATGGCCAAGCCTACCGACATCCGCCTCATCCACGTGGAGACCTCGGCCGAGCGGTATGCGTACCGTACACCCATGAAGTTCGGCGGCCGGGTGGTGACCGACGTGGTCCTGCTGAACGTCGCGGTGGACGTGGAGACACGCGACGGCCGCCGCGGCCGGGGGCTGGGCTCGATGCCCATGGGCAACGTATGGGCCTGGCCGAGCGCGGTGCTGGGGGGGGACGCCACGCTGGCGGCGATGCTCGCCATGGGAAAGCGCGTGGCGGCGCTGGCCGGCGCGTATCGCGGCGCAGGGCATCCGCTGGAGATTGCGCACGAGCTTGCCGGCGAACACGCCGATGCGGCCCGGGAGATCGTCGAACAGCAGGGTCTTGCCGAGGCAATGCCTCGGCTGGCCCAGGTCGTGGCCGCCAGCCCCTTGGAAGCGGCCCTTCACGACGCCTTCGGCAAGGCGCTCGGCGAGAACAGCTACAACGTCCTCGGCGAAGAATTCTGCTCCCGGGATCTGGCTGCCTACCTGGACGGCGAGTTCACCGGGGAATACCTCGACCGCTACACGCTCCGGCAGCCCAAGCCGAACATGCCCCTCTATCACCTCGTGGGCGCCCTGGACCCGCTCACGGACGCGGACGTCGGCGAGCGCCTCGCCGACGGCTTGCCCGAAACGCTCCCCGAGTGGATCGCTGCCGACGGCCTGACGCACTTGAAGATCAAGCTCGCCGGTGACGACCTGGCCTGGGACGTCGAGCGGGTGGTCTCCATCGAGCGGGTGGCCGCCCGCGCCCAGGCCGCTCGCGGCTGCGCCGCCTGGTGGTACTCGGCCGACTTCAACGAGCGCTGCGCCGACGTGGAGTACGTGCTCGACTTCCTCGCCCAGGTCCGCGAGCGGTCGCCCGCCGCCTATGAGCGCCTGCAATACATCGAGCAACCCACGCACCGCGACCTGCGGGCCAACCCGGAAAACCGCATGCACGCCGCGGCTCGGCTGAAGCCGGTGGTGATCGACGAATCGCTCGTGGACTACGACAGCCTCCTCCTCAGCCGGGAGCAGGGCTACTCCGGCGTCGCCCTGAAGGCTTGCAAAGGGCACAGCGAAGCGCTCCTCATGGGGGCGGCGGCGCAGAAGTTCAACATGTTCCTGTGCGTGCAGGACCTCACCTGCCCGGGGGCTTCCTTCCTGCACTCGGCCAGCCTCTCGGCGAGGATTCCCACGGTGGCCGCCATCGAGGGAAACGCCCGCCAATACTGCCCGGCAGCGAACCGCGCCTGGGCGGATCGCTTTCCGACGATGTTCCGCATCACCGACGGCACCCTGGGAACCGCCGTCTTGAACGGCCCGGGGTTGGGGTTTTGAGTGACGCGACCATGACGTCCCACGACCGCGGCGAACGCTACCGAAGGGCCCTGACCTTTGCCGAGGCCCAGGTCCGCACGCTGATCAACCGCCACCCGGATCGCTTCCCCGCCTACACCAGCGGCGGCCGGTGGGGCCACGAGGGAGAGCTCTGGACCGATTGGACGGGGGGCTTTCTGGCGGGCATGGTGTGGCAGTTCCACAGGCGTACGGGAGACCCCTGGTGGCGGGAGCGCGCCGAGCATTACTCGCGGCTGCTCGAGCACCGCCGCTTCGACCGCAACGTCCACGACCTGGGCTTCATCTTTCTCAACACCTATCTCCCCTGGTACGAGCTCACCGGCGCTGCCGACCTCGAGGAGGTCCTCGTCCAAGCGGGGCGGACGCTGGCCATGCGTTTCCAGGAGAAGGGGCAGTATCTGGCCTCGTTCATCGGCCCGCAATCGCTCTTCATCGACATCATGATGAACGTCCCCATCATCTCTTACGCTGCACGAAAGACGGGGGACGAGGACCTGATGGGCGTGGCCACCGCCCACTGCCGCACCACCCGCGAACGCCTCGTCCGCGACGACGGTTCTACGGCCCACGAGGGCCTCTTCGACATCGAGAGTGGCCGGTTCCTCGGCCAGAGCACCCACCAGGGGCTCTCCGGCGAGAGCCGTTGGGCCCGGGGGCTGGCCTGGTCGCTCTACGGCTACAGCAAGGTCTTTGCCCTTACTGCCGATCCGGAGTGGCTCGAGGTGGCCGAGCGGAACGCCGCCTTCTGGCTGGCCCACCTGCCCGACGACGCGGTTCCCTACTGGGACTTCGACGCCGATCCCGCCCGGCCGCTCCCCTGGGGGCCACAGAAGGAGAGTTCGGCGGGAGCCATCGCCGCCAGCGGCCTCTTGGACCTGGCCGGGCAGGCCTCTTCACCGGAGCGGGCGGCGGATTACCGCCGTACGGCGCTGGAGATGCTCGACGCCCTGGTCGAGCCGGAGTACCTGGCCGTCGACACGCCGGGCTGGGAGGGGATTCTCAAGCACGCCGTCTACCACACCGGGAAGAACTTGGGCGTCGACGAGTCGGTGATGTGGGGCGACTTCTTCTTCGTCGAGGCGCTCACCAAGGTCCTGCAGGAAGCCGAGTCGGGATAGTTTCCGTCCTTTCACGCGCACCGGCGGAGGCGTATAATCGGCGCCGATCAATCCGTCGGCACGCAGCTTGCGATCCGGTAGGTCTACCGGCCAGTGCCGCTGCGAGGTGCCCTTTCCGGAGAGGGAGGCGCAAGGGATGACCAGTTCCGGCCGTAACGAAAAGTGGGATCGGCTGGTCGCCGATCTCCAGGAACCGCGGACGCGGCGGGGCGCCCGCCAGAAGCTGGTGGCCGCGGGCGCGGTCGAGCCGCTGCTCGAGTGCCTGGATTCACTCAACCCGTCGGTGGTCTGGGCGGCCGTCGTCTCGCTGGGGGAGCTGCGCGCTCCGCAGGCCGTTGGTCCGCTGCTCGACCTTCTGGAAAGGGAGGTGCTGGTCGTGGACGTCTGCGAGGCGCTCACGCGGATCACCGGACACGACTTCGGCATGGATGCCGGAAAGTGGCGGCAGGCGCTGCGGGATCACCCCGAGACACCGCCCCCTCCGCTGGACCGGGCCCACCTGGTGGCCCGGACGGGGGATCTCCTGGGAACCGAGGCGTCCTCGGGCAATGGAGGATACCGGTTCCGCCTGTCGCTGCCCAACGGCCGTTCGCAGCAGGTCGCCGTGCATTTCGGCCGCGCGGCGGCGGGGGGCGAGGAGCTGGTGGTGATCTACAGCCAGTGCGGCCCGGCGAACCCCCGGCACTACGAGGCGCTCCTCCGGCACAACATGAACATCCCCGCGGGCGCCTTCGCCCTTCGCGATGTCGGCGGCGAGCCGCAAGTGGTGATGGTCGACACCATGCTCGCCTCGACGGTAACACCCGGCGCCCTGGCCAAGCACATCGAGAACATCGCCGCCCGCGCCGACCGGGTGGAAGAACAACTCACCAGCAAGGATCGGTACTGACCATGGCAGAACTGGGCGTGAACATCGACCATGTGGCCACGGTCCGCCAGGCGCGGCGGACCCACGAGCCGGACCCTGTCTGGGCGGCCGCGCTGGCCGAGGTGGGCGGGGCGGACGGAATCACGATCCACCTCCGCGAGGACCGCCGCCACATCCAGGACCGCGACGTGGAACTCTTGCGGCAGACCGTCTCGGTGAAGCTGAACCTGGAATTGGCGACGTCGGAAGAGATCGTGGACATCGCCTGCCGCCTCCGCCCCGATCAGGCCACCCTGGTCCCCGAGCGCCGCGAGGAGGTGACCACCGAAGGAGGGCTGGACGTGATCAGCCACCGGCGGCGTCTGGGGGAGGCGGTGAGCCAACTCCAGGCAGCGGGCATCGTGGTGAGTCTCTTCCTCGCCCCCGACCTGGATCAGATCGCGGTCGGAGCGGACCTGGGAGCGCAGGCGGTAGAGCTGCACACCGGCCAATACTCACTCGCCCGCACGGCGGACCACCGCGCCATCGAGCTGGCGTCGCTGCAAGCGGCTGCTGCCAAGGTGCGGGAGCTGGACATGGTGCTCCACGCCGGCCACGGCCTCACCTACCACAACGTCGGCCCCATTGCCCGCATCGAAGGGATGAAGGAGCTCAACATCGGCCACAGCATCATCGCCCGCGCCCTCTTCGTGGGCCTCAAGGAGGCGGTCGCCGAGATGAAGCGGCTGATCGCGTAGCGCGCGACGGCCGGCAAACATGAGGATCGCTGGATGAGAAAACGCCCTGCACCCCCCCGCTGGTTCACGCGCCTAGGACTGGTCAACTGGAAGAACTTCACCAAAGTCGAGGTTGCGCTTCAGCAACGGGTCTTCCTGGTTGGTCCAAATGCGTCGGGCAAGTCGAACCTGCTGGACGTATTCCGGTTCCTTCGTGATCTCGTGGCCGTCGGCGGCGGCTTTCAAGAGGCAGTCCAACGGCGTGGCGGAGTCTCCAAGCTCCGTTGCTTGGCAGCGCGGCGCACGTCGGACCTCTCCGTGTCTATTGGTGTGGGCAATCCGGAAGCTCCGCAGGAGTGGGAATACGAGCTTTCGTTCAATCGCGACGCCCGTAGCCGTCCCATCATCAAGCGGGAACGCGTTGTGCACGATGGACGAGTTCTGCTCGACCGCCCTGACGACAAGGACGAGGCCGATCTCGACCGACTAACCCAGACCTACCTCGAGCAGGTCTACACGAATCAGGAATTTCGCGAGTTGGCTGCCTTCCTGCAATCGGTCGAATATCTCCACGTTGTTCCCCAGCTCATTCGTGAACCGGATCGCTCTGTGGGCAAGACCGAGGATCCCTTCGGCGGCGATTTTCTGGAGCGGATCGCCTCGGCTCAGGAAAAGACCCGCATGGCTTGGCTGCGGCGTATTCGCGACGCACTGACGGTAGCGGTTCCACAACTGAAGGAACTGGAACTGCACCGCGACGATCGTGGCGTTCCTCACCTCCGCGGTCGGTATGAGCATTGGCGGCCGAGAGGGGCTTGGCAGGACGAGGACCAGTTCTCCGATGGCACACTCCGCCTGATGGGCCTCCTCTGGATTACCTTGGCCAGTCATGGACCGTTGTTGCTCGAGGAACCGGAACTCTCCTTGCACCCGGGTGTTGTCGGTTTTCTTCCCCAGATGTTCAGCCGCTTGCAGCGACGCACCGGTCGGCAAGTGATGGTCAGCACGCACTCACCGGAAATGCTCGCCGATTCGGGAATCGGCCTGGACGAAGTGTTCCTTCTGCAGCCGGGCACCGAAGGGACCTCAGTTCATCTGGCCACGACGATCGATGAGGCCAGACCTCTCCTTGAAGGCGGTCAGAGTCTTGCCGACATTGTCCTGCCCCGAACGCGTCCTCCTCGAGCGGATCAGTTGACACTGTTTGGGGAGTAGAGATGGGCAGTACTCCGCTTCACGTTCAAGCGGCCGTCGAAGGGATCGTCGATGAGGCCGTGGTCAGACGGCTCTTCGCCGAAGTGGGAATCGTCTCCTTCTCCGTCTTTCCGGCAAACGGCAAACGTCGACTCCAACAGCGTCTGGACGGCTACAACAGGGCGGCCGAGCAAAGCCCTTGGGTGGTGCTGGTGGACCTGAACCACTCGGCCGCGTGTGCCGCCGAACTCTGTCGCCATTGATTGCCTCGACCTGCGCCGCGCATGTACCTGCGAGTCGCCGTGCGGTCGGTCGAAGCCTGGCTCCTGGCGGATCGGGAGGCCATCGGACGGATGCTGGGTGTTTCCGTCGCCAGAATACCGCCAAATCCCGACTCGCTCGCTGCACCCAAGCAGACGCTGGTCGATCTGGCAAGGAGAGCGCGGCGAAGAACGGTGCGCGAGGACATGGTTCCGCGCCCCGGCAGCGGAAGGTCTGAAGGACCGGCCTATGCCTCGCGGATCATCGAGTTTGCCGACCGCTCCTGGCGTCCGGCACTCGCCCAGAATGCGAGCAACAGCCTCTGCCGCTGCCTGACGGCGTTGCGGAAAATGTGTGAAGAGCCCATGATAGACTCCTGAGCCCGTATTGTGCGGCGACAGCCCCACGAGAATGGGTGGCCCTCTGCGTAGGAGTGGTGATTCAATCACGAGAGTGCAGTCGCTCACTTGAGCCGCTTCTGAGCATCAATGAAAGCCGCCTTCTTCACCGCCCTGCGGACGATCGAGATTCGCGACGTGCCCGAGCCGCGGCTCTCTGGCGTCGAGGATGTCCTGGTGGCCGTCGAGCGGGTGGGGGTCTGCGGATCGGACGTCCACTACTACCTCGACGGACGCATCGGAGACCAGGTGATCGACTTCCCGGCAACGCTCGGGCACGAATGCGCGGGGACGGTGGTCGAGGTGGGCGCGGCGGTGACCCACCTGCGGCCGGGGGAGCGGGTGGCCATCGATCCGGCGCTGGTCTGCGGCCAGTGCGACCAATGCCGCGCGGGCCGCGAGAATACCTGCCGGCGGCTGCGGTTCATGGGCGGACCGGGAGAAGCCCCCGGGGCCGCGGCCCAGCGGTACGTGCTGCCCGCAGCCAACTGCTTCGCCGTTCCGACATCGCTGTCTCTGGAGGCGGCCGCTGCCGTTGAGCCGCTCTCCATCGGCCTCTACGCAGTGCGGCTCGCCGGGCTCGAACCCGGCGCCCGCGCGGCCGTCATCGGCTGCGGTCCCATCGGGCTGAGCGTGCTGCTGGCGCTGCGGGCCACGGCGGTACCGGCGAGGGTCTATGCCACCGACCTCCTGCCGGAACGGCTGGCCGCGGCGGAGCGCTGCGGGGCAACCTGGACCGGCAACGTCCGGCAGGACGACGTCACCGCGGCCATCACCCGGGCCGAGCCGCTCGGGCTCGAGGCCGTCTTCGAGTGCTCGGGCGACCCGGCAATCCTCGACGCGGCGCAGCGTCTCCTCGCGCCCGGGGGGCAACTCGTGCTCGTCGGCATCCCCCCCACCGATCAGGTTGCCTTCAGTATCCACACCATGCGACGGCGGGAACTGACTTTCAAAAACGTCCGCCGTCAGCGGGGCTGCATAGCTCCGGTCATCGAACTGATCACCGCCGGTCGCATCGACCCTACGCCCCTCCTGACACACCGCTTCCCCTTGGTCCGGATTTCGGAGGCCTTCCAGACAGTCGCCGAATACCGCGACGGGGTGATCAAGGCCATCGTCGATATGACGGCCGACCCATAGGTGGCAGCCGGACGTCTTGCCGGACAAGGCTCTCCAAGCGGATGCCACTTGCCAGGCAGGCCATGCTAACCCCTGTCATGGGGGGCGTCGGCCTCGCTCTCCGGGCGACCGTTGCCCTTGCGCTGCTGCAGACGGCGGAGTTGCGACTCAAGGCGGGCCCGTTCGACGAGGACATCCTGGCGGGCCCGGGCGAAATGGAGGCGGGTGGCGAGGATGTCCAGCAGCGCCAGAAGCCCCACCCAGACGACAAGAAGCAGGGCAAAGCCCCAATAGACGATTGTAACCCAACGAGGGAGGGGGGGGCTGTCGACCCAATGGCCAACGAGGAGCATGATACCCAGTAGTCCCAACATGCCGCTGGTCTGCAAGCGACGGCGGTGGCGGACGCGGTAGTATTCGTAGTCCTTGCCGTGTTCTGTCCGCCGCCGGAACCGCCGCCAGGACCGCACGTGGGCCACGAGAAGGACCGCGGCGGCGGCGCAAACGAATAGGGCAAAGCCGAATCGGAAAGCGCCATCCACGCGAATTGCCCTTTTCCTTGCAGGTCCTGTACCGCGATCCCTTGGCAGCGGCTGTATTGTACTCGGCCCGTAGGAGATGCGAAACCGCTTCGGTTTGCGAACCCTGGCGGCCGTGGTGCCCGGGCGGGACCGCCTGCCGACGGCCGCGCCGCAGGCGTTGCTCTTCCGCCTTCGGGTCTCGGTGTGTAGTACCATGGAGAGGGCGGGCGCCGCGGCGGCGCCGGATCGTTGGCAGGACCTGTCTGGAGTCGGCGATGATCGAGCTACCATCCAGGGGAACGCTTGCAGGCGCGGCGCGCACTGCGGCCGAGAAGATTCTCAACCCTGCATCGCTGGGGCTCTACGGCGGTGTGGTCGCGGATCGCCCCGTGCTGGTGATCCTGGCCGCGGGCAAGGGAACCCGCTTCGGGCAGTCGCCCAAGTGCGCGCAGCCGGTCTGTGGCGTGCCCTTGGCGCGGCACTCGATCGATCACTTCCGTAACTTCTCCGCCGGTCCGGTGATCTGCCTGGTCGGCTACCGCCACGCGGAGGTGGCAGCCGCCCTGGGCGACGACAACATCTATGTGCTCTCCGACCAGCCCGCGGGGGGTACGGCCTTTGCCGCCTACGAGGCTTACAGCGTGGCGGCGCTCGCCGAGGTCAACCCGCTCTTGATCGTCACCATGGGCGACCGCGTCGTCAGCAAGACCGTCTTCCGCAGGCTCTTCGAAACGCACACTCTCGGCCCGCGTGAGGCCGACCTGACGTTGCTCACCGCCCTTTATGAGCCGCCGCGGAACCGCGGCAAAGGCCGCGTGGTCCGCGACGGCGGCCGCCGCGTGCTCAGGATCGTCGAGCAGCGCGACATCGACACCATGGCCGACCCCGCGGCCCGGTCGGCCCTCCTCGACGTCACCGAGGGAAACTGCCCCCTCTACGCCGTCCGCGCTGCGACGCTGCACCGTTACCTGGGCAACGTAACCAACAACAACGCCCAGGGGCAGTTCTACCTGACCGACGTCGTGGAGGCCATCAGCGGCGACGGTGGTGAGATCCGCACCGTCACCACCACGCCCGCCGAACCCGACTACGACCTCCTCGTCTCCGACGTCACCCGCCCGATGGATCTGGCGCTTCTGGAGGGGCTCCTCGCTTCGGCGCGATTCGCCCCCGCCGCCCCGGCGGCCGACGTGGGGGCGGCCGCGGCGGCGATTCTGGCCCATCGTCCCCCGGGCCAGGCGGCCGCCATTGCGGCGCAGCTCGAGGAGCTCCTGGCTGCTGCGGAGAGGGAGCAGCTCGGCTTTCGCAAGGACCAGCCGGTAGGTATCGGTGTGGCCGGGGGCCGTATCCGCATCGCCTTCATGCACCCCGACATGGGGCGGTTCTTCGGTCCGGCGTGGCAGATGCCCATCGGCGCCTGCGACGCCGCGGGCCGCGAGCAGATCGTGATTCTTGTGCAGGGTTCCGACGACGGCAATATCCACCTCTTTCCGACCGATCCCCTCTTCCGCGAGAAGCTCAATGCCCTGCCCGCCGACGACGAGACCATGTTCCCCGGCGAGGAAGTCGCCGACTGGTACAGCTACGAGGGCTTCGGCACGCGGATGGCGGAACACCTGCTCCTCTCGCTGGGGTATTTCACAGAAGAGGAGATCGAAGCCCGCCGCAGCCGCGGGCAGCCGCTGCCTCCCTCGGCGCTCTGGCTGGCCAGCAGTATGCGGCGGCCCTTCTCGCTGATCGGTAACGCCATCGCCTCGATGCGGACGCTGCGCGCCGGGAATCTGGGAGCCCGCGTGCAGACCTACCTGGGCCGCGAAGGCTTCCGTGGCCTGAGAGTGATGTCGACGGGAAGCATTCCCCAGGGAGGCTTCTCGAGCTCTTCGGCGGTGACCGTGGCCGTCAAGAACGCCATCAACGCCCTCTTCGAGCTGGGAATTGCGCCCGATATGCTCGTACACCTCGCCTGCCAGGCGGAATACGGCACCGGGGTCCGCGCCGGGGCTCTGGACCAGGCCACCGAGCAGAAGGGCCGCGCCGGGCAGGGAACGTTGATCTCGTCGAATCCCCGCGAAAACTACCGCGTGCTGGGAACCTACCCCGTACCGGCCGATCGTTTCCACGTCCTCTTCGCCTACAGTGTCGACCGCGACCGCGTGGCCTGGGAGTGGTCGGCCGGGATGTACGCCGCCTCCAGCGCCCCAGGCCGGCTGACCGCTGCCGAAATGCGGAAAATGACCGGCAAGGCGGCCGAGCTGGCAGCCATCCTCACGCGACTATCCCTCGACCGCGACTTCTTCCAACTCGTCGAGGAGGACTATCTCGACCGGGGAACCCTCGCCCCCTCTACGCTCCGCGCCGTCTGCAACCTGCTCCTGGCGCTGCCCTTGCATGCCTCCCAGCAGGAGCTGCGCCGCTGCCTGGCCGTCCACCGCCCCTGGTATATCGAGCAGCTCATCGAGGTGCAGAAGCTTTCCGCGACGGCTGCCTCGGAGCGGACCGACGCTACCTTCGAGGCCCTCTTGGCGGGCTGGCGGGATCCGGCCCTGAAACGGACCGGCCGCGACGGGCGGGTCGTCGAGGAGTTCGGGGCGCCGCTGCGGGCCATGGTCGGCTATCTCTTCGCCGAGGTGGCCAAGAACTTCCATCTCATCCACCATCCCGAGCAGTGGATCGAAGGGGTTACTCGTTCGCAAGACGGTGACCGCTGCCTGAATATCGCCGCCGACCGGCTCCCCGACCGTACCGCCATGCTCGGCGAGCTGCCCTGGGAAAAGGGCTATGCCGGTCCGTCGCTCATGCAGCGGTGGTTGGCACACTGCGGCGCCACGCCCTTCGATTACAACCGCGGCCTGGAGGACGAAACACTGGCCGCCGCCGATCTCCCACCGCTCGAGGCGGTGCCGGGCACGAACTTCTTCCGCGGGCTGGCGCTCATCGATCTGGCCGAGGCCATGCTCAAGCGGGCCTTCGGCGACCAGGCGGTGGCGGTCCGCGTGAACGCCGCCGGCCAGGGCGACTTCTTCCAGGTCCACGTCGATACCGCGTTGGCCGCCGTCGAGGAAGTCAAAGGCTTCATCCGCACGGCGATCTACCGCCGCTTCGGACTCAAGCCCCGGGAGGAGTTCGTCGAGCCGCACCCGGGCGGCGGCGCCGCCGGCGTCCGCCTGAGCCGCTTTGACCATCTCGGCGAACTGATCCGCCGACTGCGGGCGTAACCGTTCACGGGGGACTGTCCCGATTTTCGCGGCCGCAAACGGTATTCCGCATGGATGACGCGATTCGGCCGCGAAAATGGGACTGTTCCCTTCGGCCGGCGCGGGTCTGTTGACCGGCAAATGAACCAGTCCCCGGCCGGCCCGTGAACGGTTACCTGCGGGCTTAACCACCCTTGCGCTCGGAGCGGTTGGGTGAGCGACGCCGGGTGACGGGGCGAATTCTGCCCAACTTCTTTTGCAGATGGCCGAACTTGGTGGCCGGCTTCCGCGGCATGCGGCGAGAGCGGTCCGTCGAATTGCCTTTGCCCATCGTCCGGCCTTTCTACGTCGTTCGACCCCTGCGGCGACCTCCCAGGGGTATTCTACCGCAATGAGGCGGAGGGGTGGCGGTCGGCGACCTCCCAGGCGAGGCCCAGGAAGGCCAGGAGACGAATGACGGAGTAGGTGACGTCGACCTCCCACCAGCGGTGACCGGCGCAGGCGAGGCGGGGGAAGGCATGGTGGTTGTTGTGCCAGCCTTCGCCGTAGGTCAGCAGAGCGACCAGCCAGTTGTTACGGCTGTCGTCGCGTGTCTCGTAGTTGCGGTAGCCCCAGCAGTGGCTGGCGGAGTTGACTAGCCAGGTGGCGTGCAGCACGTAAACCAGCCGCAGGAAGAGCCCCCACACGAGCCAGGAGAGCCCCAGGGGCGTTCCGCCCACGGCCCACCCGGCGGTGAAGAGGCCTGCGCCCAGCAGGATGTTCCAAAAAAGGAAAGTGCGGTCGAGAAAGCGGAGGACGGGATCCTTGACCAGGTCGGGTGCCCAGCGGCGGTGATAGCGGGCGAGCTCCGCGGCCCCCATCTCGGGGAAGACCCAGAGAACGTGGCTCCACCAGAAGCCGTCGCGAGGCGAGTGGGGGTCGCCCTCGCTGTCGCTGTGGGCGTGGTGCTTGCGGTGGTTGGCCGTCCAGTGGATGACCGAGCCCTGTCCGGCGAGCGAACCGGTGAGGGCAATGACCCAGCGGAGCGGACGGTAGGTGGCGAAGCTCCGGTGAGTGAAGAGGCGGTGGTAGCCGAGGCAGATGCCGATCCCGCCGCTGAGCCACCCGAGAAAGAGGAGGAGGAGCAGCCCCGACCAACTGAAGGTCCAGGGAGCAGCCAGGGCCCCGGCGTGCAACAGCCCGATCCAAAACACCGTGGCCCAACCAAGGCGAAGCGGCGGAGCATCGGACGGCCCATCCCCACTTCGGGAGGGCCTGTCTGCCGGGCCGGGTGCGCCCGCGGTGGAGCGGGCGCTGGCGGGCGGACTCATCGGGCGGCCGAGCTTGGCGGGTGTTTCCGTATCGAGCATGGCAAAACCTTCCACAGCGGTAAGCGAAGCAAAACCAGCAGGCGGACTAACAACGCCAACGAATGCTGGCATTATTAGGCGCCTTGGAAGAGATGATGGAAGGTATTACCGAGGAATTACCCACGTGCTCCAAGATTTACGGAGGTTTTACCTGCCGGCGGCCAGCCGTCCCCGTAACCGTTCACGGGCCGGCCGGGAACTGGTCCATTTTTCAGCCAACAGGCCCTATCTTGAGCGGCCGACGATGCGCAGAAAATGGACCTGTCCCCTTACCGCCTGCCGGCCGAAGGGGACAGTCCCATTTTGCGGCCGAGTAGCGTTATCCACGAGGAATACGCTCTATGGCCGCGAGAACTTCGACAGTTCCCCGTGAACGGTTACGCCGTCCCCTCACGGCTCGCTTCAGGCGACCTCGGGAACGACGAAGGGCTCGCGGTACTCGCGGCGCAGGAAACCGTTGGCGGCCTGGGCATGGTCGCCGACGAAGCGCTCCGTGTCGGGGTCGATCTCCAGTAGCGGCGTGAAGCGAATGGCATCGCTCTCGATGTCGATGCCGTGCGCAGCCAGATGCTCTTCCATCTCCGTCAGCAGCCGGTCCCAGAGCCCGAAATCGTCCGGGACTTGCTCGGCGCGGGCGCGCGAAAAGCGGTCGCCGGCGCGGACCATGATGTTCGCCACGTGGCACCAGCTTGTCGTGTCGCTGCCGATGCGGATGGGGGAATTCAACAGCGAAGCGTCGCGCTGGCGGAGGGCTTCGATGAAGTTCTGCTGATGGATCTGCTCGCCCCCGTTGCCGGAGAAGCGGCGAATCTCCTCGCCGTCGGCGTCGAAGGCCACCGCCCGGCCGCGCTGGCCCTCGAGGCGGCCGCCCTCGCAGTAGGCGATGTGGCCGCTCCCGGGGCCGGGGTGGGGAGCGGGGCGATTCGACCCGGGCTCGGCGGGGAGATTGGAAAGCCCGATGACCACAGGGATCGTGCCGGTGTCGAAGAAGACGAAGTGGACGTTCGGTGTCTGGCCGGCGTCGTCGAAGACCACGCGGCCGCCGCCGCCGCAAATCCGCCGCGGAAGCACGGGCTCGTCCAGAAGGATGTTCATTCGCAAGTCGTCCAGGACGTGGACTCCCCAGTTGCCCATCTCACCGGTGCCGGTATTCCAGTCCCAGTGCCAGTCGTACTGGAGGTTGTCGCGGAAAATGGGCTCGTCCTGGGCCGGACCCAACCAGAGGTCGTAGTCGATGTGGTCCGGGATCGGCAACGGCGTGTCGCGCCGGCCGATGGACGGGCGGATGCCGTAGCGGTTGACGCGGGCCAAACGGATTGCACCGAGGGCCTTCTCCTCGTGCAGGAACTCGCGGATCTCGGCCTGCATGGGGTCGGAGCGCTGCTGCGTGCCGTGCTGGCAGATTCTCCCCGACTGCTCCACCGCCGCCACCGCCTGGCGCCCTTCCCAGTGGTTGTGGGACATGGGCTTCTCGCAGTACACGTCCTTGCCGGCTTCGACGGACCAGATCGTCGCCAGGCTGTGCCAGTGGATGGAGCTGGCGATGACCACGGCGTCGATCTCCGGATCGTCGAGCATCTCCCGCAGATCGATCCAGGTCTTGGCCTGCGGGAAGCGCTCGTGGGTGGAACGGACGCGGGAGGCATCGGAGTCGCACATACCGGCAACGCGGACGCCTTCGATATTGCTGAACTGGCGCATCAGTTGCCCGCCGCGGCCGCCGCAGCCGATGAATCCCAGCCGGATGGCATCGTTCGCACCGGCGGCCATGAGCGAGGATCGGGGGACGGCAAGCGCGGCACCGGCAACCAGTCCGCTGCGCAGAAAATCGCGTCGTGTGGGTCGAGTCATTGCAGTCTCCTCGATGGGAAGGGCGCTTCGGAGGGCTCCACATCACGCGCCGGCACGAGTCCGCTGTAGGACGCTGCCCGCGGGCGCATATTAAGCATATTCTACTGCGCCGGCACGGTCACAAGACCGGGTTTACCAGATCGGCACCTCCATGCCAAGACGCGCCCCCTCTAGGGCAGGGGTGGCCGCGCCCGCAATGGCGCTTTGCCGAGGCGGCGGCTGCGAAGCGAGGCAGGAGAAGGTATCCTTCGTGCCATTGACTGCGTCCACCACGGACAGCAGAATCGAGGCGTCTGCCCGCAGTGGCGGTCTCGCCGCGTCGCCTGGAGCCGCGGCCCCGCCCGGAAGGAGAAATGCCGATGCCTCCCACCCCTCGAGTCTTCGCCCGCGCATCTGCGGCGATCGTCTTGTCGTTCGGATTCGCCGCGTTGGCCCCCGCGGAGCAGCCGTTCGCGTGGCAGCAGCCGTATGCCGGCGTCCTCGCGACCGGCGACTTGGAATATGCCCCGGAGCCGTTCGAATTCCGCGCCGGCGCCACGGTGCGGTACATCGACTTCGCCGAAGGAGACGACAATCACCCCGGCACGCGGGAGCAACCCTGGAAGCGTCATCCCTGGGATCCCCAAGCCCGCGGGCGGGCGGCGCAGTCGCGGGGACCGGCGACGTACGTCTTCAAGAGCGGCGTCGCCTATCGCGGCGTGTTGCGCCCCGGCGACGACCGCGGCACGGCGGAGGAGCCGATCCGCCTCACCCGCGATCCGGCCTGGGGCGACGGCGAGGCCCGCATCTACGCCTCGGAAGTGGTGGAGGGCTGGCAACGGCAGGCACACCAAGGCATCGAACAGGACCGCGAGCGGGTCTGGATGGCCGAGGTGGACTTCCTCCCCCGCACCCTCTGGATGGTGGGCGGGGACGGAGAGATCACGCGTCTGATCTTGGCCCGCTGGCCCAACTGGCAGGAGTCGGACCCCAACGACGTCCTGCGCGAGTGGCCTACCTGGGAGAACCCGCAGTGGTGGCTGGAGAACAGCCGCTTTCACCGCATGGAGGTCGACGGCCGCGACCGGCACCTGGGCATCGACACGGAGAACCTCACCCGCCCGGCCCAGGACTACGTGGGCGCGACCGTCTGGAGCGAGTGGGGTATCGTCATGGGCACGCCCTATCCCGCCGTGGTGGAGGCATTCGACGAGGAGCAGCGCGCCGTCGCCTTCCGCGGCCCCTGGACCTACGAGATGAGCGAGGTCATCGCCCGCGGCAACCGCTACCACCTGGAGAACATGCCGTGGATGCTCGATGAACCGGGCGAGTTCTGGGTGGAGCGGGTAGCCGAAGACCGCGCCCGCATCTTCCTTCGCCTCCCCGAAGACCGCGACCCCAACACCGTTACCGTCGAGGCGGGACGCCACTACAACATCATCGATGCCCAGCAGCTCCACCACGTGGACGTCGCCGGCCTCACCTTCCGCTTCTCCAACGTCCACTGGATGTACAACCACCCCGCCTGGGCCCACCCCGACCTGCGCGCGGCCGTGGTGCGCCTCAACGGCTCCGGCGAGGGCATCACCATCCGCAACTGCGTCTTCGAGCACGTCAACCAGCCGGTGCGTATCAACGTGGGCGGCATCGAGCACCGCATCGGCGCGGTCCGCATCCACGACAACGCCGTCCGCCGCACGGAGCACGGCGCCGTGGTCGCCGCCGCCAGCTTCGGCCGGGAGGGATACGGCCCGCTCGAATCGGTGGAGCTGCTGCGCAACGACCTCTACCACATCGGTTGGCGAGCCCTCAGCGGCGAGCACGGCCATGCCGTGGACATCCGCTTCCCCACCACCTCCCACGTGGCCGGCAACTTCCTGTACCGCATCGGCGGCTGGGGGATCTCCGTCCAGGGCGGGAAGCCCTCGCACAGCGATCCGCGTCCCTATGGCGCCCCGCTCAGCCGGCACCTGATCCACCACAACCGTGTGGAAGACGTCCTCCTGAAGAGCAACGACTGGGGCGGCATCGAGGTCTGGCAGGGAGGGCCCTTCTACGTGTTCAACAACGTGGTCTTCAACCCCGTGGCCTTCAAGCACTGGACCTGGCGCGAGGGCAACCCCGACAACATCGGCAGCTTCGGCCACGCCTACTACCTCGACGCCGGCTTCAAGACCTATCTGTTCAACAACATCGCCGCCGGCCGCAACAACGAGCTGGGCACGCGCTCCGTGAACACCACCGCGCTGCAGAACATCTACAGCTTCGAGAACTGGTTCTTCAACAACACCTTCTACAAGTTTGCCGAGATGACGCGCCAGCAGGCCCCCGCCGCGGGACGCTTCCGATACCTCGGCAACGTGATCGAGGACGTCACGCGCCTGGTCTTCCGCCACACCGATCCGGCCGACGTAGCGCCCGATCCCAACGCCGCCCACTTCACCGACGGGGGCGAGTATGCCTACCACACGCTGGCCTATGCCGGCAACGTCTTCCACGACATCCGCAGCCGCTTCGGCGCCTTCGAGGAGACCGGCGCCGTGCATGGGGAAGCCGGCACCTTCGCCGAGGCCGTCCGCCGGCTCGATGCCCAGGCAGCCGATGTCGGCACGGTCGCCGAGCAGCCGCCGCTCCGCGACCCGGCTGGGCGCGACTTCCGCCCCCGCCCCGGCGGCCCCGCCACGGAGCAGGACGTGATCGCCTTCGTCCCCTGGTCGCTTTATGCGCCGGTCGGCGAATGGCAGTTCACCCGCAACCACGCCAACCCCGCCGAGATCATCGACGAGCACTGGCACATGACGCCCCTCTACCGCCAGCGCGAGCGGTACCTCGATACACCGCGCTATCCGCTGACGGGGGTGAACGTCACCGCGGAGCGCTTCGTCCCCGGCGCGCTGGCCAACTGGACCGGCGGTTCGGCGCTCCGCCTGGACGGCAGCACGCAGTACCTGGTGCTGCCCCAGTCGGAGCTGCAAGCACGGCCGGAACCGATCCCCAGGCGTACCGAGCCGACGGAGATCGGCAACGTGGAGCTCCCGGACCGGATCCTCCCGGAACAGCCCTTCGAGGTCACGGTCCGGCTCGCCCGGCCACTGGGCGACGAGCGGTTGGAGATGCACGTCCATTGGATGCGCGAACAATCCTGGGGCGGGTTCAGCGAGCTCGCTGGCGCGGCCCAACCCGTTCCCGGCAGCCCCGATACCTACCGCTTCACCCCCACGGTGCCTCCGCATCAGGGGCTGCACCGCTATCAACTGCTGATCTTCCGCTCGCCGGACGGCAGCTTCGATCGCCAGACGCAACTTGTCCGCGTGGAGGCGCCGCCGGCCACCTTCACCCAAGCGCTCCGCCCCGGCGACGCCCGCAACGCCGATATCGGCCACGGCAATTTCCTTCTCGAGGTGTGCCTGCAGACCGAGGACCGTCAGGGTGTGATCATCCACAAGCGCGCCGAGAGCGGCTACGTCCTGGACCTGGTCGAGGGCCGGCCCCGGCTGCAGCTCCGCTCCGGCAGCGCGCAGTACACCGCCACGGCCGAGGCTGCCATCGACGACGGCCAGTGGCATCATCTGCTGATCGAGGTGGATCGCGGAGAAGGCGCGGTGCGTTTCTATTTGGACGGAAGAGCGGTCGACGCCCGCACCTCCGGCCGCATGCCCGAGGGCTCGCTGGCCAACGAAGCCGACTTCCTCGTCGGCGGCGGACCCGATCTGCCGCACCTGGCGGCCACGTTCGACTTCCTCCGCCTGGCCCAGGGGACGCTCGCCGATGCTCGCACCACCATCGAGGAGTTGCACGCCTGGCAGTTCGACGGGCCGCAATTCCGCGACTTCACGGGGAGGGACCGCCGCCATGGCAACGCCGCCGGTGCGCTGCTCGCCCCCTGACGAAGCCGAGGTGTGGCCAGAGGTCGCGGCTACCCCCCACCGTGCAGGCGCGCCAGCAAGCCGCGGGCGGAATCGGCAAGCAGCGCCCGCTCCTCCTCGTCCAACAGCGCGCGGTCACGGACCGCCGCCAGGGCCACGGCCCCCATCACTGCCAAAGCGATCCACGGCCCCAGGTTGAGCACCACAGGCAGCGCCATGATGAGCCACGTGCCGCGATCGATGGCCAGCCCACTCCAGCGGCAGAAGGCGAGCACCAGCAGCAGGGCCACGGCGTGGGCGGCGGCCGTAGCCAGCACGGCGCCCAGCAGGCCCAGCCGCGGCAGGAGCAGGAGGTTCAGGACCACGTTCACCGCCAGCCCCGCCCCCAGCGCCAGGCTGGCCAGCCTGGCCTGCTCGGCGCAGAGGAGGTACATCTGGGCGGCCAGGATGAGGCCGAACCAGATGCAGTAGGTGAGCGCCCAGGGCAGGACTTCCTCGCCCCCGGCAAACTTGCCCGCAAAGGCCACATCGAACAGCCACGGCGCCGCCAGCAGCACCGCGACTCCCGTGCCGGTGAGCACAAAGCCCAGGAGTTTGAGGAACAGGTTCAGCCGCCGGATGACGGTGTGTCGGCGACCGGCCTCCCAATCGGCGCTCAGATGCGGCGTGAGCATGCCCGCGAGCAGCATGGCCACACTCATCAGCAGCAGCGGTACGATCCGCGAGCTATGGTACTCTCCCACCAGACCCAGCGCCCCCTCTGGGGAAATCCCAGAGAAATGAATGATCATGTAGCGGTCGGCCACGGCGAAGAGATGGCCCATGAAGCTGGTGACCGTCACCCATACCACAAAAGGGAGAAGTTTCCCCCACAAGGTAGTGCTCTGGAGCCGTTCGGCAGGCCGGGGTATTGCCCGCCAAGTGGCCGAGAGCGCGACGGCCGCAATGCCCACCGCCAGCACCGTGCCCGCAGTGAAAGCCAGCACGATAGACTCGGCCGACTGTTGCCCCGCGATCAGCATCCCCACTCCTACGAGGGCAAAGGCCAAGCTGGAGGCCAACTGCATCGAGGAGACCACCCGGACTTTCCGCAATGCCGTGAGCAGCTCGGTCTGGTAGTTCATCAGGACCACCAGCGGCAGGCTCAAGGCCACGAGCAGCATCAGCCTCCCCTGCCCCGGTTCGCCGAAGATCAGTGCAGCAAACTGCCCGTGGAAGACCGCCACGAGACCTGCTCCCACCACGCTCGAGACGGCGCACCAGATGGCAGTGCGGCAGATGAGGGTCCGCAAGTGCCCGAGGCGGCGGTAGTGCTCCACGTAGCGGCCGAAGGCCGCAGGGACCGCGAGAATGAGGAGGGGCGGGGCGATGAGAATGAAGCTGTAGGCCATGTCCCAGCGGCCCAGGTCGGCAGGATCCAGCCAGCGGCAGAAGAGCACCGCCCGCACGAACCCCACCATCCGCTGCACCACCGTCAGCGCCATGAGGATCAGCACGCTCTCGGTGATCGTGTCCGTCCTCCAGGCGGCCGCGGGCGGGGCCTCGGGGGGGGCGGGCTCGATTGCGGGGG
>SLBP01000169.1:0-8942 GCA_007126245.1 Planctomycetales bacterium | reverse complement strand
TTACCTATTTTCCCCTGCCCGTATTTTACATTGTATGCCATCCATTTTTCAAGAGAACGAGTCCTCGCTCCCTTGGCATTTCGCGCCGAAAGCGAGTGTCCAAAGGCCGGATGGTCGGCGAGCAATATTCAGTAAATCTCTGCTGTCAAAGGACTTGTCGTCATGCCCATCCTCCGCGAAAAGGGTTGTCGGCTTGACGCCACTTGGATAGTGCGAATAATGTTCGTACACACAGTAATTGCTTGGTGAAGGGTGAGGCACGCGCCGTGTCGAAGGTATTGGGCCTGGAAGAGGAGATCACGCTGGCGCTACGGCGCATCGCGCGGGCCACGGACCTGCATTCGCGGCTGCTGCTCGGCCTGCACGGGTTGACGGCACCGCAACTGTTGACGCTGCAAGGGATCGCGCGCCTCCAGCCGGTGACCGTGGGCGCCCTGGCTCGCGCCGTGCGAGTCAGCCAAGCGACGGCGACGGGAATCCTCGATCGTCTCCACGATCGCGGTCTCGTCACCCGGACGCGCGGTGGGCGGGATCGCCGCCAGGTGGTCGTCGAACTGACCGAGGAGGGAGCCCGCATGGTGGCGGCGGCCCCCTCCCTGCTCCAGGACCGCTTCCGCGCCGAACTGGCGCGGCTGCCGCGGTGGGAGCAGACGATGATTCTCGCCACCTTACAGCGGATCGCCACCATGATGGATGCCGAGGCGATCGATGGCGAGCCCGCCCTCACGGCGGACGCGCCCCACGCCGCTCCCCCCGCAGATCTCGGTGTCTGCCTGGGTGACGATCCGCCGGCAGGGTCCGGTGAGCCTTGAGCATACGGCCCTGTCGTGGCTCCTCTGACGACACCGGCAGCCGCCACAGAACCCGCAGGAAGTCCACCAGTCCTTCAGACGCCAAGAACCGGACACTTGCGAGTTCAACGACACCCAGGCTGGACCGGGAGAGTTCGGTCAGGAGATTGTTTTATTGGTCACGGGCTTCTTGCCGCATCGTCCGCAGTCGGCCCCCTGCCCAGGCGGGTCGCGGTCGGCGGCAACCTCGTTATCGGGAGGCAAGCGATGAGCGACAACCAACCCATTCACGTTGATGTGGGAACCTGGGTCCGCGTGGCCGGCTCGGCACCGGGCGAGGACCACTTCGAGGAAGTCTTCGAGTTCGTCACCCCCAGCCAGGTCGACCTGGTGGAGAACAAGCTCTCCGTGGAGAGCCCGCTGGCCCACGTCGTCTCGCAGGCGAGGGTGGGCGACGAGTTCGAGCTCAACACGAACACCGGCAAGGTCGAGATGCGCCTGCTCGAGGTCGGCCGCCGCGGAGCGGAGAACGACTAGAGTTCCGTCCCCCCTTCTTACCTGGACAAGCGAGGATTCCCGCGATGCCCCCAAGAGCCAAACAGCGCATCATGATGATCTCCACGCACGGCTACGTCTCGGCGCAGCCCGAGTTCGGCAAGCCCGACACGGGTGGCCAAGTCGTTTACGTGCTGGAGTTGGCAAAATGTCTTGCCCGGATGGGCTACCACGTCGACGTCTACACCCGCCGTTTCGAAGGCCAGCCGGCCAGCGAGCCGGTCTGCGAGCGGGTGCGGGTCCTCCGCATCCCCTGCGGCGGTAAGGAGTTCATCCCCAAGGAGATCCTCTGCGATTCGATCCCCGAATGGGTCAGCCAGGCGCGCCGCTACATCGAGTCGAAGCGGCTCCGCTACGATTTCATCAACAGCCACTACTGGGACGCCGGCCTGGCCGGCCAGGCACTCTCCCACCACCTCAACATCCCCCACATCCACACGCCGCACTCGATCGGCGCCTGGAAGCGGGACAACATGGACGGCGATCCCGCGGAGCTGGAGGCCCAGTACAACTTCCGCCGCCGCATCCGCGAGGAAAAGGTGATCTACGACGAGTGTGACATGGTGGTGGCCACCACGCCGCAGCAACGGGAGATTCTGGTCGCGGGGGAATACGACGTGCCGCCGGAGAAGATCCAGGTCGTGCCTCCCGGCTACGACGACAACCGCTTCTTCCCCGTCTCGCGGGCCAGCCGCCAGGCCATCAAGACCGAGCTCGACTGCGAGGGGCGGATCGTCCTGGCCCTGGGGCGGGTCGCCCAGAACAAGGGCTACGACCTGCTTCTCAGGGCCATGACCCCCGTCTTCTCGCGGCTGGAGGACGTGCGGCTCCTGCTGGCCGTGGGATCGACGGAGCCCAACGACGAGGAGATTCGCGAGGTCGAGCAGCTCAAAGCGCTGGCCGCCGAGTTGGGGATGGCCGAGCGGGTCCTCTTCCGCGATTACATCCCCGACGAACTCCTGCCCGACTACTACCGCGCCGCCGACGTCTTCGCGCTCAGCAGCCGCTACGAGCCCTTTGGGATGACGGCGGTGGAGGCCATGGCCTGCGGTACGCCCACGGTGGTGACTACCGAAGGGGGCCTCTGGAACCAGGTCGTCTGGGGGCTCGAGGCGCTCTATGCCAGTCCCTTCGATCCGGAAGCCTTCGGGCACGCGGTCGCCACGATCCTCTCCTACCCGCAGATCGGCGACCAATTGGCCAAGTTCGGCTCGCAGAAGGCCCGCAGCCACTTCACTTGGACGGGCGTAGCACAGCAGATCCTGCGGATGTTCCAGGGGGCGGGCACGAGCCTGCGCGGCGCGGCGGCCACCGCTGCGGGCCACCCCCTCAAGGGGCCGCACTATGAATACACCATCGAAGATGAACCCGCCGTGGCCTCGGAGATCGTTCCCTGACGGCGAGGGCGACCGCTTTCGTTTCCCATCCATCCGTGAGGGCCTTCCCGTGTCCACTTCCGATCGGGGATTCCTCCTCATCAGCGACCTCGACGGCACGCTGCTCGGCAACGATGCGGCCCTGGAGCGGTTCCGCGCCTTCGCCGCCGCCCAGGGGCCTCGGCTTCGGGTCGTCTACAACTCGGGACGACTCTTCGAGTCCGTTTGCGACTCGGTGGCCGAGACGGCCCTCCCCGCACCGGCGGCCGTGATCGCTGGGGTGGGAACGGAGATCCGCCGCGTCCCCGGCGGTAAGCCGGTCTTCGGTTGGCCGCGGCTCCTCGGTCCCTGGGAGCCGGATCGCATCCGCCGCCGCATCGCCCACTGCTTTCCCTCGATGACGTTGCAGCCCGACGAGTTCCAGTCGCGCTACAAGATCAGCTACTACGCCCACGACCTGTCGGCGGCCGACGTGGCCCGCATCCGTCGCCGGCTGACGGCGGCGGGCCACGCCGTGTCGACCGTCTACAGCTCGCGTCGCGACCTGGACATCCTCCCCGCCGGGGTCAACAAGGGTTCGGCGGCGGCTTATCTGGCGGGGCGGTGGGCCTTCCCGCCCTGGCGGGTGATCGTCGCCGGCGATACGGGCAACGACGCGGCGATGTTCATCCGCCGCTTCCGGGGCATCGTCGTGGGCAACGCCGACGCCGAGCTGCGGGCCCTCCACCGCCGCCACGTCTACCAGAGCCGCCAGGCGTTCGCCGACGGCGTCGTCGAGGGGCTCCGTCACTGGCTCACCGCCGGGTGCGAAGAGACCATCGCCGAGGCCGTCTGAGCCGCTGTGGCCGCCCATGACCATCGACGCCCTGCGCCGCAGGACCGTGCTGTCTAGGAATGGTTCTCCCCCGCGCCTTTCTTCGATGCCGCCGACACGCTCCGTGCAGTAGCGCAGCGCGCCCTCTCCCCACATGCCGGCTCGCCGGCACGGGTTGTCGTGCTTACTGGAGGTCCGGCATGGGGACCCGCTCGCCGCGGAGCTGGCGGGCCTGGTCGTCGGGCAGGTAGACGCCGAAGAAGATGGCGTTCAGATCGATCCAGGCGGCCAGGCGGCGCAGCTCCTCGCCAGAGAGCTCGACTTCCTGGTGGCCCTCGCGGAGCATCGCCATGAGGCGGCTTCCCAAGGCGCCGTACATTCCGCCGGGAGGTGTGACGGCCACCGGATTGCGGCCGCCGAAGCGCGGCACCAGGGCGCGGGCGGCGTTTTCCGGGTTCGTGCCCGCGCCCCAAAAGTCGACGTCCCCGGTGAGCGAGACGTACGACTGCGTGAACGGGTGGAGCGGCTCCCCGGTGAGAAGCATTCCGCCGGCCGGGTCCTCGCCGCCGTGGCAGCCGACGCAGTGCCTGTCGAGCACCGGTTGGACGACCTCCACGTACGAGAAGGGCCTGCCGCCCAGCTCTCCGGGATCGATGGACGATGGAGGCCGCTTAAGGGCCGCCAGCTCGCGCGCGTCGTGGGCAGGCGTTGCCCGGCGATGCTCGTGGCAGCCGACGCAGGAGGTCTTCTCGCCCGGTTGGAGGTAGGTGACGGTCCGCATCGTCTGGTAGGCGAAGCCCTCGGCGTCGAGGGCCTGGAAGAGGACCGGCCTTCGCGCCGGCACCAGAAAGCGGGCCGAGCCGTCGGCCTCGACCGGCACCGTACCGAGGATGGCCCGCGCATTCTCCTCGCGCGCCGCGCCGACCGGGGGCTGATCGGCGAGCGGGGTGGTCTTGGGAAAGATCTGCACGACGCGGAGCCGCTCGATCGCCCCCCGGGGGACGTTGCCCAACCCCTCGTACACGTCGGCCAGGAGGAGTTCGCCGACGTCGGCCTCCTCGTCGCCAAGCTGGCTGGCCAGCACCGGTGGCTGCGGCCTGGGCATGATCGGCGTGGGATTCGAGCTGCCGATCTCAGGATCGCGGTAGATGAGCTCGCGGTTGCCGAAGGCATCGAGAAGGTAGATGCCTAAAGCGGCCTGCGGGTTCGCTCCGGGTTCCCAAACCAGCGGTTGCGGGCTATAGCCGACCAGAAAGTACGTCTCCGAGAGGGGCCAGGGGGCATCGTAGTATTCGTGGATATCCCAGCTTTCGGCCTCGGGAAAGGGGATCTCGGCGGTGATCCGCGTGATCGCCTCCTCGCCGTCGCCGGCAATCGCCGGATCGACCAGGGCGATCGAGCCGCCCGTGATCGAGTGGTGGGCCGAGGCCGTGAAGACGATCTTCGAGGAATTCGGCACCGGGTGGATCTGGAAGGTGCAGTGCGGCGTGGGCGTGGCGTTCCCCCACAGGGCCCGCGGGTTGGTTCCGTCGGGCCGCATCGCCCAGAGGTTCTGGTGGAGCACGGCGTCGCGGTCGATATAGTCCCAACGCGCGTAGAGGATCTCGCCGTTGTGGGCCACGGCAGGGAACCATTCGTTCGTGTCGTGGAAGGAGAGCGTGCGGATGCCGGTCCCGTCGGCCTCCATGCGGTGGAGCGTATAGACGTCCCACCGGGGGCTGAACTGGGCGCCGAAACAGCGGGCGTAGCCCCGCCGTCGCGTCGAGCTGAAGGCGATGCCCCCGTCGGGCAGCCAGGTCGGCATGAGGTCGTCGAACGGCCCGCCGGTCAGACGCTGCAGGCCGCTGCCATCGACGTCGACCGAATAGACGTGGTAGTAGCCGCTCTCCTCGCCGCCGTCGTTGCCGACCGTCGCCGGGTCGTATTCCCCAGCCGCACGATCGACAAAGGAAAAGACGATCTGCCGGCCGTCGTACGAGAGCCGCGGCTCGAGGACGTTCCCGCCCGCCAGCCGGCCGGCGAGGATATCGCGGCACGCCAGCGAGAATCCGGGCCGCTCCAGCACGAAGAGCCCGCCGCCGGGCCGCGCCCGCCACCCGTAATACTGCATGACGAGGTGGCTGTAGGAGGTGGGGACGCGCTTCACGAAGAGCATCTCTCGGAAATCCCCGAGGAGCGGATTGGCGAGGGCGATGCGGCGTTTCAGGACGCGGACCCGCTGATACCGTGCCCGCCAGACCGTCCGATCCGCTGCATCTTCCGACTCGAACTCCGCGGCGAGCCGCTCGAGCTGGCGAGCCTCCGCCGCGAGGAACGACTTGCCGTGTCCCGCCCGTAGATCGTCCAGGAGCATCGCCGCGCCTTCCAGGTGACGGCGCGTGGCGGCGGCAAAGGACTCCGCTGTGTCGGCCTCGAGACCGTCCTCGCGGAGGTATTCGGCCTGGAGCATCACCCAGAGGCCGAACTCCGCCGGTGGTTCCGGGTCGGCGGTGACGGCGGCGCGCAGGTCCGCGTCGAACACTTCGGCTCCACGGCCCAGGGCTGCCGCCATTCGCTCGCGAAACGAATCGAACCGGCCATCCCGGACATGCAGCATCTCCTCCCCGCGGAGCATTCCCAGCGTCCAGGGACCCGTATACGCCCCAACGGCCACGGCGGGAAGCTCGACCGACTCGCCCCCGCCGAGCACGATCTTCTCCCCGACCTCCAGGCGGATGCCGATCCCTTCCCCGTCCCGTGCCCCGGAGACCTCCCAGGGGCCCTCGTCCAACACCGCCACCAGCACGCCGTCTCCGTCCTCGTCCGCAGCCAACAGGAAGAGCGGTGCGAAGGCCTCCGATCCCCAGGCAAACTCGCTCCCCGCGTGGAGCGCCGCCGTACGGAGCGCAGCGCGAAGGTCGAAGCCGAAGACCCTCGGCAGCGCCTCGGTGCGTTGCGATTGGCCCTCCATCTCGTAGTACCAGCCATCCTGGCCCTGTACGGTCGAAAACCCTTCCGACGCCCGGAACGAAGGGCCGTCGTCGTAGGCGATGACCGGATCCCAGCGCGTCGTGTCGCAATAGATGGCCTGCCGCTTGTGGACGACGAAGCGGAGCCTCTCGCCGCGGCGAACGGGCACGGTGAGA
Source organism: Planctomycetales bacterium (assembly GCA_007126245.1). Taxonomy (GTDB): domain Bacteria; phylum Planctomycetota; class Planctomycetia; order Pirellulales; family Thermoguttaceae; genus SKOZ01. The sequence goes on along the minus strand of SLBP01000169.1, from coordinate 2,281 downwards.
TCGTGGTCGACGCCGGTTTCGTCGCCCCCCTCGATCTCTGCCTGCCATATCGTCTCGGCACCGTGCCGGATCGCCACCCGTACGCCGTCCGTCTCGGGAGCCACGTGCGCCTTGAAGGCCCGGCCGGTGATGGAGACGCGGCCGTCATGGGGGACGAGGAACGTGCGAACGCTGGGGGTATGCTCGCCGGGGTGCTGCCAGTCCCTGCCCACCCGCGTCCAGTCGGGACCGGTCCAGTAGGTCGATCCGTACCAGGTGTCGTCGCGGTGGCTCAGCCGGGCGAAGCCCTCGTCTTCCGCGGGCATGGCGATCTGCCAGTCGATCGGCACCACGCCTTCAACCCGAACCGGGTCCGGCCCCTCGTTGGTCAAGGTGGTCTCGATGAGGAGCACTCCCACGTGGGCGAGCCACCGCTGGGACTGGATAACGGCAACCCCCGTCTCCGGGTCGCGAACGACCGTGCGGCCCGCTTCCCGAGCGATGTGCCGCCGCTGGGCCAACTTCTCCGCAGAGAGACCCTTAAGGGAGGAGACCGCCGCCGCGCGGGCGTCGATCCGGTGGATCAGCGCCTCGGCCGGGGGGCTTTCGAAGTAGCTTGCCAGTGGTGCCCCGGCGGCCAAGCCCGCCTGCCAAAGGATCGACACCACCACCATGACGGCCGCTGCCGGAATCCGGGACAAGAGGATAGCCTCCCGATGCGTAATGCCCGCGCACCTCGGCGGCGCGCTGCAACTGGGGATTGCGTTGCCGTGCGGCATTGCCATCCGCCGCCCATACCGTCTACGGTTGTAGCATGGCGTCAGACACCAGGCAACGGCGCGTTCCGCCGCAGGTCTACGAGACGGGCAGCCGGGCCCCAAATCTCCCGGACCCGATCCTAATGGGCGTCGACGCCGTGAAGCATCAGCAGCAGATGGTCGAAGGTGGCGAGGATTTCGGGCACGTACTCCTCGACCGCCCGCACGCTCCCCGGGAGTGCGTAGAGCTGGGTCGTACCCGCCACCCCGGCCACGGCGCGGCTCAGCCGGGCCCGGGGGTTGGCGGCGCCGTGTTTCGTGCGGATCTGTTCGACAATGCCGGGCACGAGTCTCTCGCAGAGGCCGGCGACGACCTCGGGAGTGACATCGCGGGCCCCCACCCCCGTGCCCCCCGTGGTGAAGACAGCGTCCACGTCCCCGGCCAGGGCCTCGGTGAGCGTGCGGTGCAGGTCCTCGGCGCAGTCGGGAAGGATGCGGCTCTCGACGGTCAAATGCCAGCGGGAACCGGCGAGGCCCTTTTCCAATAGCTCGCACACGCGGGGTCCGGAGCGGTCCGGGTAGACGCCCGCGGCGGCCCGGTCGCTGAGCGTGACCACGAGGACCTTCAGCGCGCGGGGATGGTAGACGCCGCGATCTCCCGCCGCCACGCGTCCGCCGCGGCGAACGCGGGCGAAGAGCCCCTCGCTGGGCATCACGCAACGGCCTACCTGATGGAAGATCTCGCAGCCGGTGCCGTGACAGGCCTTGCCGATCTGGGTGACCTCGAGCTCGACCTCGCCGACGGAGAGGCGATCGAGGGGAGCCACCTCGGCCGCCGGCAAGCCGCGGAGCGTGAGGTTCTCGCCGAAGGCGCCGGGGGCCGCCTCCCGCCCCGTTTCGTCGTGGAAGCGGAGCCGGCTCGCCTCGTCGAGCAGGCTCACCTGGCGGTGCCAGGGACCGGCGTGGGCGTCGCCCACCAGTCCCCGGCCGTCGATCTCCACGGCCGGTTGCGGCAGCTTGACGGTCCCCTTCTCCACGGAGACGTTCACCGAAACCACTTCAAACGTTTGCGACATCTTCTTTTGTCTTCTCGATAAGCTCGACCGGTCCGATGCGCATTTCCCGGTCGACCGCCTTGCACATGTCGTAGACGGTCAGCAGCGCCACACTCACCGCCACCAGGGCCTCCATCTCTACGCCCGTGCGGCCTATGCAGACAATCTGGCTGGTGGCCGTCACTCCGCCTTCGTCGAGGGCCAGGTGGACCTCGACGTGGTCCAGGGACAGCGTATGGCAGAGGGGGATCAGCTCCGCCGTCCGCTTGGCGGCCTGGATGCCGGCCACCTGGGCCACGCAAAGCACGTCGCCCTTCTTGACGAGGTTGCTCCGGATCCGTTCCCGCGTGCCCGGGCTCAGCGCGATCTGCCCGCGGGCCCGGGCCCGGCGGCGCTGCGGGGGCTTGCCGCCCACGTCGACCATGCGGGCGTTGCCCCCGGCGTCGAGGTGGCTGAGCTGGTTCATCGCCGCCGCTCCCGAACCGCCGC
>SLBP01000135.1:0-9253 GCA_007126245.1 Planctomycetales bacterium | reverse complement strand
CGTCCGCTCGTGCAGGGGAAACATCCTATCCACCTCCCGGACCGTCCTGCAATGTACGCGGCACAGGCCCCTGTGCCGTGCTGCGCCCGAATGGCCCCTGCCATCCCTCGGCCCCTGCCATCCCTATGGCCCCTGCCATCCCTCGGCCCCCGGCGGCGCGCCAACCCTTTCCCAGATCGGAAGCTTATTCCGCTGCGGCACCGCACAGAGGCCTGTGCGGCGTACGCTAAGCACCGCACAGAGGCCTGTGCGGCGTACGCTAAGCACCGTACAGAGGCCTGTGCGGGGTACGCTAAGCACCGTACAGAGGCCTGTGCGGCGTACTCTACTCTAGGGCCGCTGCGCGGCCATTTGGTGGAACAGCCGCCAGCGGGCCTCCATCTCCGCGAGGCTGTCGCCGCCGAACTTCTCGACCAGCGCCGCGGCCACCTCGAAGGCCACCACGTTCTCGACGATCACGCTCGCCGCGGAGACGGCGCAGACGTCGCTCCGCTCGTAGGCGGCCGACTCGGCGGCCCTGGTGGCCAGGTTCACCGACTCCAGGGGGCGGGCCAGCGTGCTGATCGGCTTCATGGCCGCCCGCAGCACGATCGGCTGGGCGTTGGTCATCCCCGCCTCCAAGCCTCCCGCGTGGTTGGTCGGGCGAGCGAAGCCGAGCGTGGGCCCGGCGGCCTGCGCCGCATCGAAGCGGATCGGGTCGTGGACTTCGCTGCCGCGGCGGCGGGCCGCCTCGAACCCGAGCCCGATCTCGACTCCCTTGATCGCCTGCACGGCCATCACGGCGCGGGCCAGCCGGCCGTCGAGCTTGAGGTCCCACTGGGCGTGGGTCCCGAGACCGAAGGGCACCCCCTCGACGCGGACCTCGACGACGCCGCCGAGCGTGTCGCCCTGCTTCTGGCAGGCGTCGATGAGCGCCTCGACCTCCCGGTCCTGCCGGGGATTGAGGCCGTATACGGAGCTTTGATCGCGCAGGGCGCGCTGCTCGGCCAGGGAACCGGGCAGCGGCTCGACGCGAATCGGGCCCAGCTCCGCGACGTAGCCGAAGGCCTCGATGCCGAACGGCGCCAGGAGCGTCTTCGCCAGGGCCCCGGCGGCGACGCGGGCGGCGGTCTCGCGGGCGCTGGCCCGCTCGAGGATGCTGCGCACGGAGCCGAGGTACTTGATCGAGCCGCTCAGGTCGCCGTGCCCCGGCCGCGGCCGCAGCAGGTCGTCCATCTGCTCGATCTTGTAGTCGCGGTTGACCACCCAGAGGGCGATGGGGCTGCCCAGCGTCACGCCCCGCCAGACGCCGCTGAGGACCTCGACGCGATCGGTCTCGATCCGCTGGCGCCCCCCCCGGCCGTAGCCGCCCTGCCGCCGCGCCAGCTCGCCGTCGATGGCCTCCGTGTCGAGGGCCACGCCGCCGGGGAAGCCGTCGATCAGCGCCAGCATTCCCTTGCCGTGTGACTCGCCAGCAGTCAGATAACGCAACATGGGGTCGTGCAAGGCTCGGATATCAAGGGTGGTCTCAGCGCGCTTCCCGGCGCGCGCGGTGGGCAGGCCCCATTCTACCCGGCAGCGGTTCCCGCGACCTAGGGCATTTCGGCGCCCGGCGCGCTGCTCCCCGGGCGGGGGCTGAGGGGGCCGGGCGTCACCGGCTCGAGGCGGCGCGGTCGGGGTAGATGACCAGCTCGACGCGGCGGTTCCGCTGGCGGCCCGCGGGGGTGGCGTTCGAGGCCACCGGGCGGTTGGCGCCGTGACCGGCGACAACGAGTTGCCGCGGGTCGATGCGCGCCTGCGTGACGAGCACCTCGTAGACCGCCGTGGCCCTGGCCAGCGAGAGCTGCTGGGCCTGCATGGGGGGACGGCCGAGGGTGGCATCGTGGTCGAGGTGCCCCTCGACGCCGATGATCTGACTGGGATAGCTGCGCACGAGCTCGCCCGCCACGGTGGTGAGGAGGTTCGTCCCGTTCGAGCGGAGTTGCGCCCCACCCGGATCGAAGAGGTGGTCCCCCGGGAGCTCGATGCGGACGAGGTCGCCGTCGCGGCGGACGTGGACGTCGGGCAGGTCGATCGCCGGCAGGTTCTGCTGGAAGCTGTTGTTCGGCGTGATCGTCACGCCGCCGCGGCGCTGCAGCGAGGCGGTGAGCGCCTCGACCCTCTGCTCGGTGGCCGCCTTCTCTTCGCGGAGGCGGGCCAATTGCCCGGTGACGGAGCCGAGCTGGTCGCGGAGCGCGGTGAGCTGGTCGTCGAGGACCTGGCTCCGCTGCCGCGCCTGGGCGAGCAGCGCCTGGAGCTGCTCGTTGTTCTCGTTCAACTCCTGGGCCTGCCTCTGGTAGAGCTCGGCCTGGGCGGTGAGCGACTGGTGCTGCTGCTGGAGGGTCTGCACCTGGTTCTGCAGGACGAGCGGATTCTGGGCGCAGCCGCCGAGGAGGAGGAGCAGCACCGCGTTACCTGTCCAGAATGGCCGCGCCATAACCGGCCCCCAAAGACCCGTCCAGCGCCGCCGAGGCGGCGCATACCGACATCGGGGCGACGGCAGCGTCACCCGCGGGGCGGATGGTAGCAGGGCCCGGCGGGGGTGGCAAGGCCAGTTGGCCGGCCTTTAGAGGCTCGACTCCGCGACCGGCGCCTTGACCGCCTTGATGGCGGCCGAGAGCCGCGACTTGGTGCGGGCGGCGGCGTTCGGGTGGATGAGGCGGCGTGCGGCGGCGCGGTCCAAGCGCTGCACCGCCAGGCGGAACTCGGCCTCCGCCGCGGCGGCGTCCCCGCCGCCAACCGCCGTGCGGACCTTGCGGACCTGGCTGCGGATAGCACGCTTGGCCGACCGGTTCCTCGCCCGCCGGGCCTCGTTCTGGCGGAGCCGCTTCGTGGCACTCTTCGTATTGGGCATCGCTGTTTCAGCCTGGCACTGTTTCAGCCTGGCACTGTGCGGATCGGGGCGATTCCGGAGGCGCTGCCCCCGCGCTGCCGGACTTCGCCGCGGGCGGGACGCCCAGCGGCACCCCTCGCGTTTGGGGTTTACTCCGGCGCCAAACCCCCATTATCGCGAAGCGTCGCCACCTTGTCCAGTAGAGCCGCCACGTCGCGGTAGCCGAAGTCCATGGCCGCCAGGGCGGAGAGGTGCTGTTCGGCGGCATCCACCTTCTTCAGCGCCAGGGCGAGGCGCCCGGCGCGGAAGAGGGCCAGCTTCTTCGCATCGCTGTCCCGGTCCGGGATCTCCTGGATCGCCTGCTCGAAGTGCGTCATGGCCAGCCGGTACTGCTTGATCTGTTGGAAGCAGTAGCCGAGAGCGAGGAGGCACGCCCCCTTGTGCCGCGGATCGCGCAGCGCGGCCTGAAAGGGCTGGATGGCGTCCTTGTAGCGACCGGCGCGGACGAGGCGGTCGGCCAGCTCGTACTTGTAGTGCAGGTTGTTGGGCTGCTGCTGGACGCGGGCCTCGAAAATCTCGATCTCCCGGTCGTTGAGCTTCCGCTGCAGCTCGAGGCGCTCCTTCTCGTTCTCCTTCCCGTCGCCGAGGTGGGCGATGCGATTGCGGAGGGCGCGGACCTGAAGGTCGTCGAGGCGCTCGCGGATCTGCGCCGTCTCCTGGCCGGTCTCCAGGGCGCGGGTGAGGAGCTTCTCGGCCTCCTCGAAGCGCTCCTCGCGCGCGTACATCTCCGCGAGGTCGAGGTAGTTGCCCACCTCCTTGGGGTTCTTGGCGATCTCCTTGAGGAGCCGCTCCTCCGGGGTGGGCTCGCGGCGGTGGGGCTCGTCCTTGTCGGGCCGGACCTGGCGGGTGGTCTCCGCCTCTTCGTAGCCGCCGTGACTGATGGTCTTCTCGACGGTCAGGTCGGCCACGGCGCGGAGGGCTTCGGGGTCGTTGGGGCGGGCCTTGAGGACGCGGTTCCAGCAGGCGATGGCCTGATCGTACTGCCGCCGCTCGCGGAGGGCATGGGCGCAGAGCCGGTTGACGTCGGGATCGGAGGGATTGGCGTCCAGGGCGGAGCGGAGGTAGAAGAGCTGGGTCTCCTCGCCGCCCAGGGCCTCGGCGGCCTCGGCGAGGGCCAAGAGGGCGTTCACGTCCCAGGGATTGAGCACGAGGAGCTCGAGGCCGTGCTTGAGCACCGTGGGCCAGTCCTTCCGCATCGAGGCCGACTTGAGCAGGCCCCGCGTGCCCCCTCCCTTAAGGAACGCCAGCTTGCTCCCCTTCTTGTTGTTGTTATACTTCTTCTGGAGGTTGCCCAAGAAGCTTTGCGCGTAAATCAGGTTGGCCGGATCCCCCAGGACGCACATGGTGAGCAGCTCGGTGGCGTAGTCGTAGTCGCCCTTGGCCGTCAGGCTGCTGGCCCGCTCGAAGCACTGCTGGAGGCGCTTCCGCTTGGCGGGCGAGAGGGGCGCCCGTTCGGCGCCCTGTTCCGGGCCGCTCTTGGCTGGTTGTTCGGGAGGCATGGTCGTATCCAAGAGGATGGCGGGCGAGGGACGGAAAGAGGAGCATCCCCACCGTAATGCAGCGCCGTTCGGCCCCGCGGCGCGGCCTCCATCGACCATCGTTCACCGCGAGCCGAAAGCCCCCTCCACTCCACCTGCCCATTTTAGCAGGACGACCTTGCGACACAACGTCTCCCATTCCGGCATGGTCTACATCGTGGGGGCCGGCCCCGGCGACCCCGGGCTGGTGACCCTCCGCGGCGCCGAGTGCCTGGCGCGCGCCGACGTGGTCTTCTACGATTACCTGGTCAACACCGCCATCCTCCGCCACGCCAGGCCGGGAGCCGAGTTGGTCTGCCTGGGCCACCACAGCACGGGGAGGGCCCTGCCCCAGGAGCAGCTCCAGGCCGAGATGATCCGCGCAGCCCGCGCCGGCCGCTGCGTCGTCCGCTTGAAAGGGGGCGATCCCGACGTCTTCGGGCGCAGCGCCGAGGAGCTGGCCGCCCTGCGAGAGGCCGGCATCGCCTTCGAGACGGTCCCGGGAATCACGGCCGCCCTGGCCGCCGCCGCCTACGCCGAGATCCCCTTGACCCACGCCGAGCATTGCTCGGCGGTGGCCCTGGTGACGGGGCACCAACGCGACGCGAAGTCGGCCCCCCCGCTCGATTACAGCCGCCTGGCCCGCTTTCCCGGCCCCCTGGTCTTCTACATGGGCGTCCGCTCGGCCGCAACCTGGAGTGCAGCGCTCGTGCGGGGCGGCAAGCCGCCGGACACCCCCGTGGCCGTGGTGCGGCGGTGCAGCTTCAGCGACCAGGCGACCTACCGCTGCACGCTGGCGACCGTGGCGGCGACCATCGCCGCCCACCGCGTGGCGCCGCCGGCGGTGATCGTCGTCGGCGAGGTCGCCGGGCTCGTCCCGGCAACGAGCTGGTTCACCGCGCGCCCCCTCGCGGGCACCACCGTCCTCGTCACCCGCCCGCGGCACCAAGCCGGCGGCCTCTACGACCGCTTCCGCGAACTGGGGGCCGAGGTCCTCGTCCAGCCGGCCATCGAAACGGTCGCGCCCGCCGACTGGTCGGCGGTCGACGACGCCCTCGAACGCCTGGAGCACTTCCACTGGGTCGTTTTTTCCAGCGCCAACGGCGTGCGGTTCCTCCTCGATCGGCTCGTGGCCACGGGCCGCGACGCGCGGTCCCTGGGAGCGGCGCGGCTGGCCGCCATCGGACCGGGAACCGCTCGGGAATTGGCGCAGTACCACCTGCAGCCGGACCTCGTCCCCGGCCAGTTCCGCGCCGAGGCCCTGGCCGAAGCCCTTCACGACGAGGCGCCGGGGCGCCGCTTCCTCCTCGTGCGGGCCAGCCGCGGGCGCGAGGTGCTGGCCGAGCGCCTGCGGGCGGCGGGGGCCGGAGTCGAACAGGTGGTGGCCTACGAGAGCCGCGACGTGGAGCGGCCCGAGGCCGCCGTGGCGGGCGCCTTGGCGAGCGGCCGCATCGGCTGGGTCACGGTGACCAGCTCCGCAATCGCCCGACGGCTCGCGGCCCTCTTCGGCGACGACCTGAAACGCACCCGCCTGGCAAGCATCAGCCCCATTACCTCCGCCGTGCTCGGCGAACTCGGCCATCCACCGGCCGCCGAGGCCGAGGAATACACCATGGAAGGGGTCGTGCGGGCGATCCTCGCTGCGGAATCCTCCTCCCAACGCCCATCGGCCACCGCCGACTAGACCTGCTCGCGGTAGGTGCTCCAACTGAGGTAGCCCAGGATCGCCGCGGCGAGGATGAAGGCGATCGTGCTGAGGGTGCCGCCGGGACCAAAGGGAACCTCGACCATCCAGTTGACCACGAAGAGGATCACAAGAATGGCGGAGACGACCATTCCGATGACGGATAGTGCTTTCGACATAGACGCGGTTCCTGCGGCGGCGAGAGCCATCGGCATTCCCTCCTCAGGTTGCCTAGTATAGTTCGCGCTGTGGGGCTCTTCCAGCGCAGAGTTCCCGGAAATCCCCCGCGAAATATCCACGATCCCACCACCCAAAGGTGCTGGATCCTCGGGGATATGCAGGCTCTACAGAGAATATTGCCTGGATAGGGGATTCTTGCAACCGCAGAATCTCTGTGGATGGCAGAGAATGGGCTGGCTGCCGCGACGGCGCGAGGGCGAGGCTTCGCACCGTATCTTCCCGAGAATTGCAGCAAACCGGGGGCACCGAGAGGCCGTTTCCGGCTCCCGGCACCCCCTGGCTGCGTCGCCTTCTCTGGGTCGGGCGGCTGACGGCCCCACGGCCGGAGCGGCCGCGGGGCCGATCGAGGACCCCTGCCCGGTCGTTCCGCCGGCTAGAAGGTGATGATCGCGTCGGTGGCGAAGAGGAACTGGTCCTTGCTGTTTCCGGCGTTGAAGGGGTTGCCCTCGCCGCGGAACCAGTCCCAGCGGAGCTCGGGGCGGACGGTGACGTTCGCCGTGGGCTTCCAGTTGAGGCCGGCCGAGACGGCGTAGAAGTTCCCCTTGAATCCCCCGTCGAAGGTCTCGTTGCCCGGGTCGATCCCGGCGACGAAGGCGCCGTTGTGGTCGCGGAACCACTCCACTCGCAGGCCGGCGGCCCAGCAGGGGTTGATGTCGTAGAGGAAGTATTGGTTCAGCCCGTAGGCCTCGGCGAAGCGGCCTTCCTCGCCGACATCAATACGCTTGTCGGTCTCCTGCACGTAGTCGTGCTGGAGGATCCAGCTCAGGCGCTCGGTGACCCCGAGCGTGGTGACCAGGCTGTACTGCAGGCGGTTGGTCATGGGGCCGAATTCGTCGGCGTTGAGCCCGAAGTCGACGCCCACCCGCTCGTTGCGGCTCTTCCAGGAGACGCCGCCGAGGAAGTTCAGGGCGTCGAGGCCGTCGAGATCCTCGAACTGGTCGGCACCGCGGTGGAAGCCGGCGGCCACCGACCACTGGTCGGAAAGGTCCCACATGGCGAGCATACCGGTGTGGGTGAAGGGCTCGGCGTACTGGTGGGCGTAGGCGTGGGAGTAGAAGAAGTTCCTCGTGGCCTCGACGCGCTCGTAGCCGAGGATGGTGAAGAAGTGGCCGACGCGGAAGGTCATGCGGTTCAGGGCCACGTCCATGTAGAGCTGCGGCAGGGCGGCCTGGTAGAACCGCCGCTTCTGGTTCCAGCGGGTCTCGAGGCCGTCGGCCTGCGTGTAGCGGGCGTCGGTGCCGTAGACGAAGTCGACGCGGCCGCCGAGGTCGAAGCCGTAGCCGCCGGTGTCCGCCTCCCGCTCGGCGTAGAGCCAGAGCTGATTGAGCTGGTACTCGTTGGCGCGGTCGTTGAAGGTCACCGGGCCGTTGAAGCGGTCGGCCGGGTTCCGGCTGTTGAACGTGAGGCCCTGGGCGAGCCAGCCGCCGATCTCCACGCCGCGGTCGGCGAGGAACGACGGTTGGGGAATCCTCCAGGGTCCGTCGCTGCGGTAGTACGGCCCCGCCTGGCCCTGATAGCCCTGATGGAGGTAACTGTCGCTGGGATCGTAAACGACGTGGGGCGGGGCGGCGGCTGCGTCGTCGTTGGCGGCGGCGGCCCCGGGCTCGTCGCTGGGAGAGGCGGCCGGGGCCTCGTCGTCGTCGGTGGCGTAGATGTAGTAGTCGTACTCGAAGGCCGTCTGCTGCACCGACAGCGGTTGGCGGATGCCCGCCGTCGGTTCCCATTGGGCCACGGCGGCTTGCCCTGCCAGGAGCGCCGGCAGGACGAAGAGGGTGATACCTGCACGCTTGGTCATCTCGAACTCCACTGCGAAATTGTGGGAATACGGCGAGTGCGCTTCCGTACGGCGGGAAAACGGTGGGCTGGCGGGAACTCCCCGACCGGCGATGCTCGGCACGCCTTCTGCAGCCGGGACTGCCGTCTAGGAATCGTATCGGGAGCGGCGCCGGCGAGCATTCACCGGAACAATAGGGAAACGGGGGCTCATAGGGCCTCTTCGGGCGGCGGCTGGGGAGACTTTTCCGCCTGGGAGAAACTGCCGGAGGCCATGATTGACAAGCGCGCCGCCGCCGGCCTAAGATCATCGTTCAATCCTTCCCCGAACACCCCGCCCGCCTGCAAGGAGTCTGCCATGACACCCCCCCGCATCGCCGCTGCATTCGTCACGGCTTGCCTGCTGGCAGCCGCACCCTTCGCTGTCCCTGCCACCGGCTACGCCACCGAAGCCGACCTCTACGTCTCCACGGCCGGCGACGACGCCTGGTCCGGCCGCCTCGCCGAGCCCAATGCCGAGCGGACGGACGGCCCCCTGGCTACGGTCCACCGCGCCCAGGAGCGGGTGCGCGAGCTCCGCGCCGCCGATGGGGAGCAGCCCCTCGTCGTGGCCATCCGCGAGGGGACGTACTACCTGGAGAGCCCGTTCGAGTTCACTCCGGCAGACTCGGGCACGGCGGACGCGCCGATCGTCTACCGGGCCTATGGCGAAGAGCGCCCCGTGCTCAGCGGCGGCCGGGCGATCACCGGCTGGCAGGTGGGCGACGACGGCCGCTGGAGCGTCGTCCTCGATGCCGTCCGCGACGGCGAGTGGTCCTTCGCGCAGCTCTTCGTCGGCCACCAGCGCCGCTTCCGCCCCCGGCTGCCCAAAGAGGGCTACTATTCCATCGCCGCCACGGCGCCCCCTTCCCCGGATGCCGAGGGAAAAGGATACGATCGTTTCGGTTTCGCCGAAGGCCAAATCCGTAGCGATTGGGCGAATCTCGACGACGTGGAAATCATGCCCTTCCACCAGTGGTCGGCCTCGCGGCTGCGGATCGCCGAGATCGACGAGGAGGAGAACGTCGTCACGCTCGCCGGCCGCACGATCAGCCCGAGCTGGTGGGCCGCCATGCCCGAGGGGCACCG
>SLBP01000122.1:0-27289 GCA_007126245.1 Planctomycetales bacterium | reverse complement strand
GGATTTCGCCTCCGTCGGGGCCGCCCCGGCCGGGTCCTGGCCGGGAACCGGGGGGCCGAGGGCCAGGCGAGGGGGCGGGAGGTCCGGCTTCCGGATCGGCACCTTCGCGCCGGGGGCGCGGCGGGCCGCCATCGGGTCCGGTCCACGGGGCGTCGCGCGGGGGAGCGCGCCCGGGGTCGGGTCGCCGCTGGCTGGTTATGTACCGGAGGCGGAGTTCGTGATACATCCGCTCGCCGTCGAGCCTCATCAACCGATCCCGCTCCTCAGCCGAGAGCTCGTTCTCGAAGAATTCGGCCAGGTCTTCATCGCTGACGGGGATGCGGAAGCGGCGGTGCCAGGGAATCCGCTGCCAGGACCACTCGCGGACCCAGCTACTGACCTGTTCCCACTGCTCCTCGATCGACTTGTCCCTGAGCATGTTCTGTGTTGCCGGCGAGAGCATTCCCCGGAGGCGGGCCAACTCCTCCTCGGAGCGGATTCGCTTCACAAGTTCCCCATCCAGAAAGGGGGAACGTCCCGGCCCGCGCAGATGAAGAGTTGCCACGACGTAATCGATTGCCACCCCCCGCCGGAAATCTGGCGAGCGTTCGATTCGGTGGCGAATCCTTTCCGGTACTCGCTCGCAAACGGCCCCCTCCAGCTCCTCGGCCAGCGTCTCCAGCCAAAGCGAAAGCCCCTCGTGCCGTGCCCGCCGCTCGGCTTCGGCTCGCTGCATCTCTACCACCCGCTGGAGCCGCTCGTCGGCGGGCAGATCCAGCAGCTCGGCCCGCTGGTGCGGCGGCAACTGCCGCAACCAGTCGTAATACCGCCGCGCCACGTCGTGGAGATCCTCGGCGTCGGGCTGGGCCTCGATCATCGCGTGGAGGCGGCGAACCCGCTCCTGCTGCTCTTTGTCGAGGGCATCGAACCGCCGCAGACTGCGAGCCAATTCCTCGCGCTCTTGTGGTTCGAGCGCCTCGAGCCGGGCTTGTGCCTCGCCGGCCGCGACTTGCACCTGCCAGGCCGTCGCCGCCAGCGCCGCCGCGGCGATCGCCAGCGCTGCCGCCGCCAGCCAAGCTCCCCACCGCTGCCACTTCGAATCAGACCACCGCATGAATGGACTCCTACTGCCCAGAGGCCTGCGGGCCGCTGTCCTCCTCGCCGAAGACGTCCGCCTCGTGCAGCAGACGGAGCCATTCCAGATCTTCGATCTGGAGATAGGGCTCCAGGCGGTCCAGGACGGGCATTTCCTGGACGGCCCGGAGATTCGGATCGGGCCGCAGCGCCAGCACGAGGGTGAAGCCGGCCAGGGCAAGACAAACCAGGGCCGCCGCCCCCAGCAGCCACTGCACCCGCCTGCGGCGAGGTGCCTCCTCGCGCGCCTGGGCCACGTCGTCCTCCACCGCCACGGTCACCATTTCCAGGGTGCTCCGCGCGAAGGCAGCGTCGAGCTCGGGACGCTCGAGCTCGTCGAGCAAATCCCAGGATCGCTCCATTTTCTGGAGACGGGCACGAACCGAAGCGTCGGTAGCCAGCAGCTCTTCGATCCGCCGGCTGGTCTCGGCATCCAGTTCGCCGTCGAGGTAGGCCGTCAGCTCCTCGCCGAGGATCTCCGGATCAGGTTGTGCCGATCGCTGGGACATCGTTCCGCACCAGGGGCTGGGCTGCACACGGCGGTGCAGGCTGCCTCGAAATATCTTGGTCGATTGTGACGGGGGCGTCTCTTTCTATCCCGCAATTCGTTATTCTGGGCCTTCGCCGCCGGACATCCGCGGTGGGCGGTTCCCCTCCGCCAGGCCAGCCGAGCCCATCGGCGATTGTCCCGACTCGAGGTATGGCTCGATCACCGCCCGCAGGTTCTCCCGCGCTCGGGAGAGAAGCGACTTCACGGCCTGGGGCGAAAGCCCCATGACCCCGCCGATCTCCGCATAGCTCAGCTCCTCAAACTTGTTCAGCAGCACCGCCATGCGCTGCCGATCACTGAGCGATTCCAGGGCCAGCTGCACGATCTGGCGGACTTCGGCCTTGTCCAGTCGGCGGGCGGGCATCTGCCCGCTGCTGGCCAGCACAACCGCTGCCATGCCCGCCGCCATGGGCCCGCTGCCCGTCGCCGTCAGATGCACTTCGCGGCGGCGGGCCAGGGTCCGGCGGGCGTTGGAAGCTACGTTGTTGGCAATCGTGTATAGCCAGGTGGAGAACTTGGCGCCCGGCTGGTAACTCTTTCGCGCCCGGTAGACCCGAAGGAATACTTCCTGGGCAAGGTCTTCCGCCTGATCCCGGGAGCCGACAAGGTGGGTGAGAATCCCCACCAGGCGGTCCTGATATCGCAGTACCAATTCCTCGAAAGCGGCAGCGCTGCCCTCCCGAACCTGGAGCATCAGACGGACGTCGGGGTCCGTCAGGGCGATGCGGCGAGCGGACGATTCGCTGATTACCACGGCAAGGCTGCTTTGGGAGCCAAGTTGAGGGGAGAGCGCCACTTGCATCACCCGGCACCATCGGCCGCCCGCGGCGCGGCCGCGAGCCCTCTACTCAGCTTACGCTCCGCCGCGATGTCCTGCCAGGGACCCTCGCGGACCGGTCAACTTCCCCCTGATTCCCGAGCCCTCCATACGTGAGTCACCCACCCGCGCTGCCACCACATTCTTACAACCCCGCAGCGGGAGAAAGGTTCCTTTCCGCACTCCGCCGCAATTGGCCGCAGGCGGCGTCGATCCGTTCCCCTTTTCGGCGGCGGATGCGAACGTTCAATCCTTCGCGAAGGAGAATCTCGACGAAGCGGCCGACCGCGGACTCGGACGGCGCGGCGAAGGGGAGGCCTTCGACCGGGTTGTAAGGGATGAGATTTACCACGGTGGTACGGCCGGCGAGAAGCCCCGCGAGGCGGCGGGCCGCCGCCTGGCCGTCGTTGACTCCCGCGAGCAGGACGTACTCAAAGGTCACCCGCCGCCCGGTCACCTGGAAGTACTCGTCGGTGGCCGCAAGGATCGCCTTGATGCCGATGCGGCGGTTTGCCGGTACGAGGCGGCTCCGCAGGGCATCGTCCGGAGCGTGCAGCGAGACGGCCAGGTGGTACTGCCGTCCGCTGCGGGCGAGGCGGCGGATCCCTTCCGGCAGCCCCACCGTGGAGACCGTAATCCGCCGCGCACTGACGCCCAGCCCGCTTCGGCCGCTCATTTCATTCAGGGCGGGCAGCAGGCGCGGCAGATTGGCGAGCGGCTCCCCCATCCCCATGACCACCACGTGGCTGATCCGCTCCGCGGGGTCGAGGAGCCGCTGGAGGTGCAGGACCTGTTCGAGAATCTCGCCGGTCGTGAGGTTCCGCACCACGCCGCCGAGCCCGCTGGCGCAGAAGGCGCAGCCCATCGCGCAGCCGACCTGGGTGCTCACGCACGCTGTGCAGTGCCGTTTCTCGTCGCGCAGCAGCACGCACTCGAGGCTCTGGCCGTCGCCGAGGCTGAGGAGAAGCTTCTCCGTGCCGTCTGCGCTCGCTCTCCGCTGCGCGACCCGCGAGGTGAACAGGTGAAAGGTCTCCGCCAGGCCGGCGCGGAGGGCTGCGGGAAGGTCGGACATCCCCGCAAAGCCTCCCGCCCGCCGGCGGTAGACCCAGCGCTCCACCTGAGCGGAGCGGTAGGCAGGCTCGCCACGCTCCGCCAGCCACTGACGAAGCTGTTGCGGAGAGTCGAGCAGTGCGAACATGGGTCGCTCAATCGTTGACGTACGTCTCCAGGAACCTCGCCAGGCGATGGAAATCCGATCCCGGCTGGATGAACCGGACCACGGTAACCAGCGTCTTCGGATCGACGAGTTTCTCGAAGGGGACGTAGTTCAGTTCCAGTTGCCCGAGGATGGAGACCATCACCCCGTCGAGCCGTTTCTCGACCAGGGCCCGGTAGGCGCCCACGCCGAGCTGGCTGCCGAGCATTACGTCGAAGGCCTGGGGACGGGCGCAGCGGGCCTCGTAGCCGACCTGGACGCCGGTGATCTTCTTCTTCCTGCCGGTCTGCTTCCCATATTCTACGGCCACCAGATCGGAGAAGAAGCGGGCCAGATTGAGCTTGGCGATGGCGATGTGGCCGTGCTCGTCGCGGGGCACGCCCTCGATCTCCTCGAAGGGGAGAAACTCGGCGAGGCCCTCGGCCAGCACGACGACGCCGAAGGGCTTCCCCTCGGCCTCTTCGCGGGTCCGCATCGTGGCCACGACCCGCTTGACCACTTCGTCGAGGTTCATTACCGTGCGCCGCTTCTTCTCACCGCTCTTCGGGTCGGGGCGTTCCTCTTCGGCGGCGTACTTGCCGGTGATGTCCTCGACGCTGATCACCAGGCTGGCCTCGCCGGCGATGGCGGCACCGTAGGCCAGCCAGCCGGCCGAACGGCCCATCGCCTCGGCAACGAAGTAACTCCGGGCGGCCTCGGCGTCGGCCAGCAGGTTGCGGACCTCCGTGGCGATGAACTCCACCGCCGTGAAGTAGCCGAAGGTGAAATCGATCCCCATGTAGTCGTTGTCGATGGTCTTCGGCAGATGGACAACGGGGATTCGCGGGTTTCCCTGGGGGAGCTGGTCCTGGTACAGCTTGAACTTGTTGGCCGTCTTCAGGGTGTCGTCGCCGCCGATGGAGATCAAGGCGTCCACCCCCAAGGAGATCAGACCGTCGTAGACGGCCTTCAGCGGCGCGCTCCGCTCGGGATCGGCGAAGTGGGCGGGATCGGAGACGTTTTTCCCCGGGTTCGTCCGCGCCGTGCCGATCATCACCCCCTGGCTGTTGCGGGTCCGCCTGAGAACCTGGTGGGTCAGGCGGATATAGTGCTTTCCCTCCTCGAGCGGCTTGTCGGGAGCGTACTCGGCGAGATTCGAGTAGCCGTGAAGGATCCCCAGCACGTCAATGTTGTTGCGGAGGAAGGAAACGGCGGCCGTGGAGATCACCGCGTTGGCCGCCGGGGCCGGCCCCCCGGCAAAGAGGATTGCCGCACGGCGAATGTTCGATTCCAGCTGAGGGGGTCTTGAGAGGGTCGTACTCATCGCTTGCTCCGAATCCCTTGAAAACACTACAGAATGGGCCACGTTGTAACCCAAGGCTCCCCCGCGAAAAGGCGACTCACTTCGGCGGGGGCCGCTTGCCGGCGCTCTCTCCGGCACCACATCGAATACTCCCCGTCCGGATAGGGAGACGCCCCCTCACGGCCTGGTGCCTGGTGCAGGCAACCTGCCCTTTCGGCCGGTATGGCCCGGCAGGTGGCCCTGCACCGGCATCGAAAAAAGAAGGTGAACCAATCACCGTTGTTCAGTCAGGCCCTTGCCGCGGCAGCCTCGCCGGCGGTGAGACCTCCCCCTGCAGCCCGGCGCCAGAGACTCCTGCCGAGTGCACCGGACCTGCACGCATTACGGTCGGCATCAACCCTTGCGATGACGGATCTTGGACCGCATACGCCGCTTCTTGCGGCCGATCTTCCGTCGTCCCTTTCCCGTTTTCTTCGTTCCCACTGAGTTCTCCGCGCCCCATGGAATCGCTTCGTTACACCGCGCCCTCCCCGAGCGGCGGCCCGATCCGCCGCGGCGCCAAACTTGGACTATACAAGCCGCCGGTCCCAATCGCAAGAGGGGCACTCATCCGGGGGGGTGGCAGTCATGGCTGAGGACGGGCGTGCAAGCCACGCCGGCGGGCTGGGGTAATCGCCGTAGAACCGCTTGATGAAGTGGCGGTGCCAGGGGGAGGGGCAGTGGGGCTCCCAACCCCGGCGGGCCATGATCCGCAGCGTGAGGCGCTCGTTGGCGGCGTCGCAAAGGATGGCGTCACTCCCCTTCAGGCGAGCCACGTGGTCGATGACGTCTAAGGTGCGGTAGAACGTCGCCAGTGAGGTGCCCGCCGCGGAGACCACGTAGCTGACCACGAGGTAGCGCGGGTGCCCCCAAGGCTGATGGTAATAGAGCCGGCAACGGTCCCCGGCACGGCGGCGGCGGACGGCGCCCATCAGCAGCACCGCGGGCCGCGAGACCCACTTCGGCCACGGTCGCAGAACCAGGCGAACGAACCGCCCGTCGGCGGCCTCCACCACCCCGCAGCGCCGCCGGGCCACCCGGTCGGCATGGCGGTTCAGGTCGACCGCCGTCTCCCAGGGCAGCCACATCATCGAGAATGTTGCTCCTGGAAGAAAGAGACGCTCCTGGAAGAAAACGTAACCCGCCGTCGCCGCCCACCTTGCGGACCGAGTGCAGCGCCGGTCGGCCAGCCCCTCCGCCGTAACGCCCCCTCCGCCGCACCTCACCGTGCGACTGCCCCCGAGGCGCCCCGCACAAGTATATCTCGTCTCGGCGGGAAGGTCCCTATTGCATGCGTCCCTTTCCTAGCGCGGACTCTCTTCAGAGTCCTCCCGCCGCGGTCCGGTGCAACCGGCCGCCGGGCGATCCGTACGGCAGGCACCCGACATGCAAGTCGGGACGCCCAACCCCGGCAGGAGCCAGCGCATCAGCACGTACCAGGCCGCCACCACCAGGAGCAGTGTCCACCAACCATCGAAACCCATTATCACGCCTCACTTTCTTTGTTCCCAAGCGTCTTCTCCGCCCTCAGGCTGTCGCGCTACGACTCGGCAGCGGGGAACTTGTTCCGCCATCGCTGGCGCAGAGCGTTGTGGAGCCGCTGATGCAGCTCGGGCGGTAACTCGACCGCCTTGCCGGCGTTGAACAGGGTGATGGTCTGCCGGATGTTGTCGATCACGATCTGGCAGGGATTGCAGTCGCGGAGATGCGACTCGAACGCCTCGCAGATGCCAGGGTCGATCTCCCCGTCTACGTACTCGTTCAGCGCCGCTAGCAGTTCTTCACATTTCATGGCCATCGGCCTTCTCGCGTTACCCCCTGCATCGACATTCTGGGGGGATTCGAGGAACCGCCCCAACCGGCTACCGATGGGGCTTGACACCCCTAATTGTTTTTGATGCGCAACGGCACCCTGCGTTACACCATGGCTCCGAGAAACGCGCCCCCTGAAATGCCCCTCGCCGTGGGTAGTCTCTGTTGCCAGTTTACCACGGGCGATGCCAGCGAGCATCTCGGCGATGGTCTCCTCGGAAGGCCCCCCTTCGGGAGTGGGGGTTCAACGTCGGAGGAGTAGGCGGTGTTAAGTTCTTGCCTACGAAGGGATTCTCTGGCGGCAGCAGCTTCTCGTTCCGGGCAGGCTCCCGGATCGGCACAGCGGTTGCTCCTGCGATGCTGGCGGGCAAGTCCGAGCAGGGCTGCCGAACTGTCCGCCACACTTCCCCGAATCGCTTCCGGAGAGCCGCCTTCGGGCCGCGCCAATCCCAGACTTCCCGCGAGATGCACCATGTTGGAAGCCGCCAGTACGGTCACCGGAAGCCGGAAGACCGCCGACTGCCCGACGCTGTCGGTCGCCGAGGGACGCGTCGAGGAATCTCCGCTCGCCCGGGACACCGCTGCAGATGAGGCGGCCGGGCAGACCGTCCGCGTGCTCCAAGTGATCAACGGAGAGCACTACGCGGGGGCGGAGCGAGTGCAGGACCTGCTGGCCGCGGAATTGCCGGCCCTTGGGTTCGCCGTAGGGATGGCGTGCGTGAAGCCGGGTGCCTTCCCCGCGATGCGCGCGTGCCGGCAGGCACCGCTGCACCGGGTGCCGATGCGCGGCCGTTTGGATCTCCGGCCCGCGGCGGCACTGGCACGGATCATTCGTGGCGTGCAGTACCGCATCGTTCACGCCCACACGCCGCGGACGCTGCTGCTCGGCGCCCTGGCGGCTCGGTGGGCCGGTGTTCCGCTGGTGTACCACGTCCACAGCCCCACGGCGAACGACTCGACGCGGCCCTGGCAGAACCGCCTCAACGCCCTCTGCGAGCGCGTGGCCCTAAGAGAGGCAAGCGCGGTGATGACCGTTTCCGCAAGCCTCTACCGGCGGCTCCGCGGCCTGAGGGGGATGGAAGAGAAGCTTTCCGTAGTTCCCAACGGCGTCCCTGCCCGCCGCCCGCGGCCGATGCGGGATCCCGCCAATCCACACTGGACGCTGGGAACGGTGGCCCTCTTCCGGCCCCGCAAGGGACTGGAAATCCTCCTGCGGGCCGTCGCGGCGTTGAAGACCGGCGGAGACCGGGTACGGCTCCGCGCCGTGGGGACGTTCGAGACGGAATCGTACCGTCAAGAGATCTTCGGCCTGATCGCCGAGTTGGGCATCGGGGACCTGGTCGATTGGGTGGGTTTCACTACCGACGTGGACCGTGAGCTCAGGGTGATGGACCTCTTCGTGCTGCCGAGCCTCTTCGGCGAGGGGATGCCCATGGTCGTCCTGGAGGCGATGGCCGCCGGCGTCCCCGTGGTGGCCAGCCGCGTTGAGGGCATTCCCGAGGCCATCCGCGACGGCCGCGACGGCCTCCTCTTCAAGCCCGGCGACCACGAAGATCTCGTCCGCGCCCTGACCCTCGTGACCGGCGGCGCCGTCGGGTGGGCATGGCTGCGGGAAAGCGCCCTCCAGCATCACGCAAAGCACTTCTCGGTTTCTGCCATGGCCGCCCAGGTTGCCGCCGTCTACGGCCGCCTGCTGGAGCGGTAGCGCCGCCGGTACGCTCCGCGCCGGCTTCCCATCACCCGGCTCCCCCGATGACCGCAGCGCGCCTCGGGGCTTGCCCCCGCCGGGGGAAGGTAGAAGAATGGCGTAGCCGTTTCCCACCGGGGTAGGTCGTCCGGGCCCTCGGGCAAGCTCCACCGGCGAACACATGGGCTGCCGAGGTGGAATTCTCCAAGGCACCGTCCTGCCCGCGACCGCCCCCCTTTCGCTGCGCTTCGGGGGACGTGCCTTCCCAGTCCGCCACCGGGATCCCGCAACTGATGCCGCATTCGCTCGCTCCCTGGTTTCGTGCCCTCCGGGCCTACTCCTTCACCGCCTCGGTGACGCCGATCCTGCTGGGCACCGTCTTGGCCTTGGAGACGGCGGCAACAATCGATCTGACGCTGGCTGCCGTAGCACTGCTCGGCGGCGTCTGCCTCCATGCGGGCACCAACCTGGTCAACGATTATGTCGACTTCCGCCGCGGCGTCGATCGCTTGGGGCGGCTCGGTGGCAGCGGGGTTCTCACCGGCGGGCTGCTCCGACCGCAGGATGTCGCCCGGGAGGCAGCTCTCGCCTTCGCTGTGGCGGTACTTGCGGGAATATTCCTTTACTGGCACCTCGGTTGGCCGATTCTCGTCTACGGAGCCCTGGGGCTGGCAGGCGGCTTCTTCTACACCGCTGGTCCCATCGGCTACAAGTACCGCGCCCTCGGCGAGCCGCTGGTCTTCCTGCTGATGGGTCCCCTTGCGGTGAGCGGAGCCCATTTCGTCCAGGTGGCCGCCTTCGAGTGGTCGGCAGTGCTCGTGTCGCTGCCGGTGGGGTTTCTCGTGGCCGCGATCTTGTTCGCCAACAACCTCCGCGACCTCGAAGACGACACCGACTCCGGCTACCACACCGAGGCCAGCCTCATGGGGCTGGCCGCCGGCCGCTGGGCCTTCGCTGCCATGCTGGCTTCGGCCTACGCGATCCTCGTGGGACTTGTGTGGGCGGGCGCCGTCCCCGTGGCGGCGCTGGCGGCCCTGGTCTCGCTCCCCTTGGCCTGGCACGTGGGGCGCACGATCTACCATGCTCCCGGAAAAGGGCAGGCACATTGGGTGGGCGTCGTCGAGAAGACTGCCGCGGTGCACCTGGCCTTCGGCATCCTCTTTACCGGCGGCATTCTCGCCGGGTATTGTTGGGGCTGAGCGACGGCTGTCTCACCGCTTCTCCGCCGCCGGCATCACCAACCGGTCCAGCGAACTGAGGATGGGGTTCTTCGGCCGGCGGCGGGCCGGTCCTACTGGCCGAGCACGTAGGCGAAGACCAAGGGGGCCACGAGGGTGGCGTCGGACTCGATGACGAACTTGGGGGTGCCGATATCGAGCTTTCCCCAGGTGATTTTCTCGTTGGGTATGGCTCCGCTGTAGGAGCCGTAGCTGGTCGTCGCGTCGCTGATCTGGCAGAAGTAGGCCCAATACGGGCAGGCGAGGCGGAGGTCCTGGTGGATCATCGGCACCACACAGATGGGGAAGTCGCCGGCGATTCCGCCGCCGATCTGGAAGAAGCCGATGGTCCGCTGGGCCTTGTCGGGGGGGATGGCACGGACCTCGACCACGCTTCCGTCGGGTGAACCGGCTTCGTCGGGCGCCAGGGCGCCGATGTCCCGGCCCATGGTCTCGCGGATGTACCAGCCGGCCAGCTCGAGCATGTACTCCAGGCCGGAGCGGACGACGTGGCAGCCACTGAGCTCGCCCGTAAGGACGTGGGAAACGAAGATGTTCCCCAGGGTGGAATCCTCCCAGCCGGGGACGAACAGGGGCAGATCCTTCTCGGCCGCCGCCATGAGCCAGGAATCCCGGGGATCGATCCGGTAGCTTTCGGCAACGCGTCCCTCGCGGAGGAGTTGGTAGAGGTATTCATGCGGGAAGTGCCGGCATCCTCCCTTGTCGGCCTGCTCCCAGAGCCGGAAGACCTCCTTCTCGATGGCGCGGAACGCCTGTTCCTCGGGAATGCAGGTGTCGGTGACACGGTTGAGGCCGCGCCCCTCGAGGTCTTTCTCGTCGTGCGGCGTCAGATCGCGCCAGTGGGGGATCCGCCGGTAGTGGTCGTGGGCCACGAGATTGAAGACGTCCTCCTCGAGGTTGGCCCCCGTGCAGCTGACGGCATGGACCTTGTCGCGGCGGATCATCTCGGCCAGCGAGAGCCCCAATTCCGCGGTGCTCATGGCTCCGGCGAGTGTGACCAGCATCTTCCCGCCCCCTTCCAAATGGGTCACGTAACCCTGGGCGGCCTCGCGGAGCGTGGCCGCGTTGAAATGGCGGAAGTGGTGATCGACAAACGCCTTGACAGTCATGGCGGCTCCTTGACCGAAGTGACGGGCGAATGCGGAAAGAGGAGTGCCGCGGGTCCCACCCGGCGGGCGCGGTGATACTATCACACCACCGATCCTCGCCGGCATCAAGCCCACCGAGTCCGCCTCGCGGGCGAAGCGGATGCACCGGCCGCGGACCTTTGCCCCGCCGCCGCCGTTCCCGGGCTCACCGGGGCCGGCGCGGGCCGCCGCCGGCCGTGGGCGAAGTGGCCTCGTAGATGTGGCCGTTCCAGGCCATGCGCGACCCCCGCCGCTGGAGCTTGCCGAGCATGTGGGGCGGCAGGCATCCGCAACAGAGGCGGTACTCCTCCTCGGAAAGGGGAAACCAGACATCCACCACCTGCTTCACCTGAGCGAAGCACGACTCGGCCGCCGCCAGGACACGGTCGCCGTCGGACAGGCCGACAGCCAGCGGAAAATAGAGTCGTCCACCGTCCTTCAGGTAGGGGGGGGCCCGGCGGATCAATTCGCTGACCACCTCGGTACCGTCGCTGCCGCCGGTGGGAACGTCATCGGAGTACCAGCCCAGGGCTTTGCCCGGCGCGTCGGCGATGCCCGAGACATCGCCGATGATCACGTCGGCCCCCAGGCCCTTCGGCAACGGGTCGAAGAGGCTTCCGTGATACACCTGCACCTTCCCCTCCAGGGCGTGGGCGGCTACGTTCCGCTCGGCAAGTTCGCAGTGCTGCTCCACGGGATCGACCGCATGGATCTCGGCGGCCGACTGCAAACCGGCCCAGACCGCCAGAACGCCGACCCCCGTACCGATATCGAACACCGTATCGCCCGCCTCGATCCGCACGCACTTCGAGAAGAGGCGGCTGACGGCATTGGGTACGAAGAGCACGTTGGGTACAACGCACAGGGAGAGGGTAGCACCCTTCAAAGAGAAGTTCTGGAATACCAGCCCGTCCGCCAGACTCCTCTCATCGCCGGGAACCATATTCTATTCCTTTGCGTCAGGGGCAGGGACGCGGCCGGGCGCGAGCTTCAGTGCCGCGCGGCCGCGGTCGTTCCTTGGCGCACCCCGGTGCCGGCGCGCGCCTGCGAATCCACCGGCAGTATCGTCGGCCCGCCGCTGTCGATGCCGCCGTCGCACCCGAAAACGCGGCAGCAGACGCCACGCCCGCTAGCCAGCCCGAGGGGCCGTGGATCACCGTACCACATCCGCCGCGGAGCGTAAAGCGAGCGGCTCCCGCCTCGCCTCCTTGTTGGCCGCGCCGTGAGCGCCGACCCCGATACGGACCGGATTTTGCGCACGGCCGCCGCAGATTACCTCCATCTCCCAGCCGGCATCCTTGCGGGCCTAAGACCTTCCCAAGACCTTCCCAAGGGTGCCAGATAGACGGCGAATTCCTCCTCGCCGGAGACCCTTACCAGTGCGTCCATCCTCGGCTGGTCATAAGCTGCTGTCTTCCCCTCTGTCCTCTGTCCCCTCTCGCCGAGCCTTTGCTACCGCGGCGGACAGCAGTCGGCCGCGCAGACGTCGGGTGGGACAGCCAGCGGACCGATGGCCAGACGCGGAGTCGCCGGGTCGAGCCGCTCCTCGACCAGTTCGCGGATCATGGTCACGAAGCGCCGGTGACAGCCGACGGTGGCCGCGCGGACCAGGTCGACCCCCAGCGCCTCGCACCGGGCGCGGAGCTCCACGTCGAGATCGAAGACAACCTCCATGTGCTCGCAGAGGAAGCCGATGGGGACGACGACCACGGCGTCCACGCCCGCCGTAGCGTGCAGCGATTCCACGAGATCGCCCACGTCGGGCTCCAGCCAGGGTTGCGAAGGAGGCCCGCTGCGGCTCTGGTAGGCGAGGTGCCAGGTGCCTTTCGCCACCCCTTCCGCCACCAGACGACAAGCGGCGGCGAGCTGCTCCTCGTAGCGGCAGGCGGCGGCCATGCTCGCCGGCAGGCTGTGGGCGGTGAAGATGAGGGGGACGGAGGGGCGCCGTTCCGCGGACACCTCCGCCAGGGCGGCAGCCGCCCGCTCGATCAACGGCTCGATAAAGCCGGGGTGGTTGAAGAACAGCCGCAGCTTGCTCACCTGGGGAGCCGCGGCCCCGACCTCGCAGCGGGCTCGTTCGATGTCCTCGAGGTATTGGCGACACCCGGAATAGGACGCGAAGGCCGAGGTGACCAGCGCCAGGGCGTGCCGAACTCCGTCGTCGGCCATCTGGCGGAGCGTATCGGCCAGGAGGGGATGCCAGTTGCGGTTGCCCCAGTAGACCGGCAGGCGTATCCCGTGCGCGGCGAACTCGTCCACCGCGGCCGCCAGGAGCGCGCGGTTCTGGGCGTTGAGCGGGCTGACACCGTCGAAAAGATAATAGTGTTCCGCGACCTCGAGGAGCCGCTGGCGCGGAACGTCCCTCCCCCGGCAGACGTTCTCCAGGAAGGGGATCACGTCCTCCGGCCGCTCGGGACCACCAAAGGAGATCAGCAGGAAGGCGTCGAAGCGCGGCTCCACGGGCGCAACCTCTCCGGCGCGTAGCGCCTCAACCCCGTGCCCGCACAAACCTGCATCCTGCACGTGGCGGCGCCCGCGGTGTCTCGGCAAATTAGGCGAAATGACCCCAACGGGACTCGAACCCGTGTTGCCGGCGTGAAAGGCCGGTGTCCTAGACCGCTAGACGATGGGGCCGGAATGCGCGGCGGCTGGAGCGGCCTTTCTTCCCGAGGCCCACCGCCACGTTACGTGCTATCCTATCGGACCGATCGCGGGCGTCAAGGCGGGCGGCGTCGTGACCCCGCATTGCGGGGCCGGAGCCGCGGCACGCGTAATCGGAAGCAAGAGCAAGAACTGCGCCTGTTGAATTCGTTCCCGGGGGACTCAGAACGGAGAAGGAACGCGAGCAAATAGGACCGAGAGGCGAGGGGAGGTCCGAGCGGAATACTACTCCGGGGTCGTGCCCGCGGCATCCGTCTTCGTCGCCGTCTTCTTCTCAGCGTCGTTCCGGTGGATCGCGTCGAAGACCTCACGACGGTGAACGGGCACCTCCTTGGGAGCCTCCACCCCGAGGCGGACCTTATCGCCTCGAATCTCGACCACGACGATCGTAATGTCATCGTTGATGACAATACTCTCGTTCTTCTTGCGTGATAGCACCAACATCGTACGTTCCTTCGCCTTATCGCCTGGGCACAGGCTCTGCGGAATGCACAAGAGCATTCGGCGCGCGCAAACTGCGCTCATTTGAGAATACGCTCCCCGATATGCGAAGTCAAGCAAGCTCCGGGAAATGGGGAACGCCACTTGCTGGGCGCCGACGCATTTCAACAAAACCTCGCAGAGCCCGCAGAACGCTATGTTGCCGCATATTCGCCATCATTCCAGATGGCGAGTACGACCCCAACTCATTGGCAAAAAGCAACTTGCGAATCACTGTTCGGCCCGGCCCTCTTTCGCTACCCTCCTGTAGGATACAAATCCTACACCAAGATGACTACACCGTACTGGGAACAGCCGGTATGAGGCCTGGCTCTGCTGTTGGGCTGGAATTCGTCCTCGAATCACCCAAAGGCATTCTACCGCAACCAACCCCTTTGGTGCAACGGCTTCCACCCACATAGAGCATTCTTCATAGGGAGCTGGACCCGACCAAGTAACCTCCGTTTCCTCCCGGATACGCCGAATACGGACGCCTGGAGCCCAGTGGAAGTGGTGCCGGAGACCTGTCTCCGGGAAACGCCCTTGGGAAGCCGTCAGCTCGGGCGGGACTCCACGGCAGGTCGGAGGCGGAGCGTCCGCGGATCGAGAAGGGGGACGAGCCGATAGCAGTCGACATGGGCGGCGGCAAGGATGTCGTCGTCCAAGCCGAGGGGAACGAGGCCGCGCCCCCCCCGACTGGTCCGCAGTTCCGCTGCCAGTCGCGCGGGGGGGAGCGGTTCGCTCCCCAGTGTGATCGGGAGTGCAAAGGCTGCCAGCCACGTCTCCCGAGCCGTCAACGCCTGGGCATTGAGCCGGTGGGTCATGCCCCCCTGGCGATGGAGGCGTTCCACCATGAGGCCGGCGAGGAGTACGTCGTCTTCGCTGATTTCCCCATTCGTGCCCGCACAGACGATGGCGATCCGTTCCCGGCCCGTCAGCCGCCGGCAGACGGCGGAGACGTTGACGAACCCCGCCACGAGCACCTCAGCTGCCGCCTGGCACCGCAGCAGAGCCCTCGTGCCGTTCGTGGTGGTGTAGACCACCGTCCGGCCGCCGACTGCGGCGGACGTGTATTCATGGGGGGAGTTCCCCAGATCGAATCCGTCCACGGCGCGGCCGTTTCGCTCGCCGCCCAGAATCGCTTCGCCCGCGGGGAGATCGGCGGCCAGACGGCGGGCCTCGTCGATCTCCCCGCAGGGCGCGATTTCCTTGGCCCCGGCCTCCAGCGCCGCGATGAGCGTCGTCGAGGCGCGGAGCACGTCGATCACCACTGCCGCAGTCTCCGCCAGTTCGGCGGAGTCGACGAGGGAAGGCAGGGCGTAGACGTTCAACTCGGGGCGCATAGGCGGCGTTCAGATATTGCCCTCGGGTGTCACCTCGGCGAAATTGGGCACCGGGTCGAATTCCACGTGGCCCATCGCCCAACTGAAACCGCCGATGAGCATGTTCTGGAAGAGGGGATTGGTCCACACGTCTTCCCGATGGCCGAGGGAGTTGTAGTAGACGCGGCCGTCGCCGTGGCGGCGCGCCCAGGCTGACGGGAAGGGGGGACGCTGGTAATCGCCGCCCTCCATACCTTCCGTCTCCAGGACGAGGATCACGTGCATGTCTTCGGCGAGCTTGCGGAAGGCATACCACTCCTCGAGGAGCTCGAACGATTCGCCTACTTCCTCCATGCCGGGGAACTGCGGGGAGACGTTGTAATTCGTGGCCACCTGCTGGGGGCCGTGCCCGCTGAACTCACCGCCGATCATGGCGACGTAGGGATCGACGCCGGCGCTGCGGAAGGTGTCGGTGGCCGCGTGGATGCCGACGAAGCCGCCTCCCGCGGACACCCAGTCGAGCAGACGCTGCTTACCCCGCTCGGTCATCGGCTCGCCGCCGTCCTGCGAGGGACCGAGAAGGTTCCCGGAGGTGTAGAAGGCAATCGCGGAGTACTGGTCGAGGTCGCCGTCGAAGACGGTGCCGTCCTTGGTGCAGACCACGTCGACGCCATGCTGATCGCCCAGTTCGACGAGGATCTTCTCCGAGTGGCTGAGCTGGCCTTCCGGCCGCGCCACCACGGAGTGCTCGAAGCCGGCACTGCGGGTGAAGTAGAGGACCTTCTCACGCTGCCGCCCCGCAGCGGCGGCCCAGCGCATCGGCAAAGCGGCGCCGGCAATGGCCAAGCCGGTCGCCTTGAGCATCTCACGACGCTTCATGGTTCTCGTCTCCAGTCTGTCGAGGGGTGATGTCCTAAGTCGCGTAACCGGAAAGGTTCCTTTAAGCATACCCCATGCCTTAGGACAAGCCAAGCATCGGAGAGGGCCGCCGGGAGACGCCCGCACTAGGCGTAGAAACTGCGGACATGCATGAGGGCCTCGAAGCCGTCGGCGGCCAGCACCTGTTCCAGACACTGCACGGCGGGATGGTCGTCGGCGAGGATCTCGTACTTCCGCTTCACCGAACCGATGACCGTGTCGAGCCCCAGGGGCATGGCGCGGGTGAGGAAGGCGCTCTCCAGGGGGCCCTTCACGCGTGAACCGTCGGCACGCTTGGCCGGGAGCATCATCGTGAAGTTGCTCAGGCCCACCGAAAAATGGCAGCCGGCGAAGTCGTCGTCGTTGTGGAGCATCTCCATGGCCGTCAGCAGCCGCTTGAGGTTCCCCTCGGTATCGCTCCCGATCGGAGCGAGGCCCGGATCGAGGATCAGGTCGGCGTTGGCGATGCCCGCCTGCCGGGCCAGACCCACAAGGTCGCGAGCCGCCTGAACCGTCTCCTCGGCGGTGTGGCAGGGCCGCGAGTGGCCGTCCTCAACCCGCTCGGAGATCAGCAGAATGGGACGGAACGGCTGCACGGCATGGAGCGCGAACATTCCCGGCCGCAAGGGGGAAATGGAGTTGAGGATCGGCTTTTTGCCGCCCGCCCGCTGCGGATCGTAGGCCGACAGGCCAGCGCGGGCCAACTCGGCGTCGGGGGTGTCGATCGAAAGGGGTCTGGCGGTCACCCCCTGGATGCGGCGGACCAGATCGGCCATGAATTCAGGCGGGCGGGAGCCGACGTTGACGTCGATGTAGGCCGCCCCCCCCTCGTCTTGGCTGCGTGCCAGATCGAGGATGCCTTCGACGTCGCCCGCGTCGAAGAGCTGTTTCGTCGAGGGAACCGAGTCGTTGATCGATTCGCCGATGATGCAGAGACCTTCAATCGCCATCCGCGGCGTTTCCTTTCTGCGGGAGATAATGATAGTTAAGGAGGACTGCTGGAAACCGGAGGGCCGATAATCCCGGGCCGCAATGCGTCGTTCCCACCGGTGGTGGGCGGTTGTCCGTCGGCCTTCGCCTTGCCCCCCGCCGGCAGATCGAGGCCGGCCTGCGGTGGGACTGCGGTGTCCGCCGAGGGGGGCCCGTTCGGAGGCGGTTCGGCGGGAGGGACGGGAGCCGTGCCGGGCGGTGCGTGGTGGTCGCGGTCGAGGTAGGTGTTGGCCCACGAAGAAGTGTGCAGCAGCTCGGCACGGTAGAGGACCGGGGGCCCCGCGAGCATCGTCTCCGACTCGCCGTAGTGCTTGAGCCGCTCGTAGGCCCGCGCCCAAAGGCACTCCTTGTCGCCCAGTTCGCAGCGCCCCTCGCGCGAGCCTCCGCAGGGACCGTTTCGCGAGTGCTTCGAGCAGGCACGCATGGGGCAGAGGTAGGCGCAGTCGGGCAGGCTGCAATCGCCGCAATCCTGGCAGCCGTAGAGGGCGGCCTTGGAGAACCTCTCCATCGAATAGGCGAGCCGGCTCAGCGTCCCGGGCCGTTCCTCCCAGCGGCGGTACAGTCTCCGCGCCAGGCCGTACAGGCCGCGGCCGCGGGTGAAGAGCCAGTCGTGGACCCGTCGAGACAGACGGTAGCTGAGACCGACTTCCGCGCTCTTCGCGGGGTGCTCCAGCGCGCGGAGGTACGCGGCATTGAGCCGTTGGGGGTCGGCCAAACCGGTGGCGGGGTCCTCCTCGAAGAGGTAGAACTCGCCCGGCTGGCCGAAGCGGATCTCGCGCGCGAAAGCCCGCCAGTCGTGCGGGGCGAAGCCTTCCGCCAGGTCGATGATCTCGAAAAAGGTCTCCGGCTTGGCGATCCCCGCCAGATACCCCCCGGCGCAACCCAGGCCCTTGAAGACGGCAAGCTGTTTGGCGGCCAGCTCGCGAAAAAAGGCCCGTCCCTTGTCCGGACCGGCGGCGTAGCGGCGGACCATCTCGATCAGGGCGTCGCTGACCACGCATCCGGGAAGCCTGCCTTGATGGAAGAGCTCGGCCACGGTGCGGTTGAGGACGTAGACGTTGCCGATCACCGGGACGTCGCTCCCCCGCCACCGCAGGAAAGACATCATTTCGTGGAACTTCCGCATGTCGTAGCCGAGCTGGGGGATTACCCATTGGGCACCGGCAGCCAGCTTGCGGAGGAGCTTGAAGTATTGCGGCAGCAATTCCCGCTCGTGCCTCTTGAAGGGGGATACGACGCAACCCGTGAAGAAATGCGTCCCGGGCAGTCGCTCGGGGTCACCGCGACGGCCGCGGACCGCAAGGCCGTCGTTCATGGCGCGGGCCAGGGCGATCAGCCCCACGGAGTCGAGGTCGAAGACACCCGGAGCCCTTCCCCCGAACCCTTCCCCGGAGAGGTCCCCGGTGAGCGCCAGAATGTTGTCGAAGCCCTCCGCGGCGTACCGCCAGAGGGTCGTCTCCAAGCCGTTGCGGTTCATGTCCTTGCAGGTGACGTGCAGGACGACGCGGCGGCGGTGATCCATCAGCAGTCGGGCGAGATAGTCGGGCGGGAGCATGGGGGTGCCGCCCGGGCTGTCGGTGATGGAGAGCCAACCGATCCGCCGGTCGCCGGCCAGCTCGCCTGCCGCGCCGAGACAGCTGCCCGGGGCGTCGGGATTGGGGAGACCGCGGGTGGATACCAGCTCGGCCCCATAGGCAAAGCCGCCGGAACCGAGCAGCTCGCGGAACGCCACGCCAGCACCGTGCGCACTCATCTGCGTCGCTCCCCTCGGGGACGCCCGTCGTTCTTGCGAGTTCCACCCTCGGCAGACTGGCTGCTGCTTCGCCCGCCGGGGTTTTCGTACCGGGAAACGCAGCCCGCTGCGGGTCGATCGATGCCGGAAGGACAGCCTCTCATCACCGACGGGAACGGCCCGCCTAGGAGACTACCACGAGTTTGCGCGCCAGGGCGACGGCGCCGCTGGCGTTGTCGCTGTAGCCGTCGGCGCCGATCTGGTCGGCAAACTGCTGGGTGATGGGGGCGCCGCCCACGATGACCCGGTGTTGGGATCTGCGGCCGGCCGCCTCGAGGGCATCGATGACTTTCTTCATCATGGTCATCGTGGTGGTCAGCAGCGCCGAGAGGGCGATGATGGCTCCCTCGTTCTCCCCGGCGGCCTCGACGAACTGATCCGGCGCCACGTCGACGCCCAGGTCGATGACCTCGAAGCCGCCCCCCTCCAGCATCGAGGCGACGAGGTTCTTGCCGATGTCGTGCAGGTCTCCCTGGACGGTGCCGATCACCACGCGACCGGCCGACTTGGCCCCCGCCGCGGCCAGCCGCGGCGTGAGCAGCTCCAGCGACGATTTCATCGCCCGGGCGGCGATGAGCAGTTCGGGCACGAAAAACTCGTTGCACTCGAAGCGGTTCCCTACATCATCCATCGCCGGGATCATGTACTTGCTCAGCAGCAGCGAGGGATCGACACCGGCGTCCAGGGCGGCCGTGGTTACTTCCGTGGCTTTCTTGGCGTTGCCGGTGAGGATCGCTTCGTACAGTTCGGCAGGATCGGACATGGGTCGCTCCTGAAAGGTTCCGTTGTCTCCAGGCCCGGCGAGGGTCCCCGGGGCGCGACCGCCCCTTACGCGGCAGCGAATGCCGACGGCCTCCAAGCAGCCGGTCCCGGGGCGGTGTCGCCATTTGAATGCCCCTATGGTACTCGCCTCTCCTCCGTCCCGCCAGCCCCGCTCTCTCTTCCCTCTACCGGAGGCGGCGGCGCAGGAGGTCGAGGAACTGGGTTGTCAGGTGGAAGCGCGCCGTCTCGCCGGTGCCCCGCAGGGCGAGCCGGTGGGTGGCGGTGTGGCCATCGGCGAAGTAGGCGACCTCAACGGAGCGGCCCCCCCCGTCGTCCAGGGTCGCGGGACCGACGGCCAGGGCCAGGTCGGCACCGGTCCGCTCCGCCAGCCGCCGGGCCAGGTCCGGAGCGGCAGCGGCCGGAGGCAGGGAGTCGGCGAGCATCCGAGACAACCGCTCCTTGTCGGGAGCTATGTAGGCGCCGGCAAGGATACCGGCAATGGCATCCGCCGAGCCGAGGGCCGCGGCCAGACTGCCGCCGCTGCCGACCTCGGCCAGGGCGACGGTCTTGTCCCTTTGAACCAGGAGATCGACCACGTGCTCTTCGAGCGTCGTGGAGTCGGTGGCATAGACGTACTCGCCCAGGTGGCGGAGGACCTCTTCGCGAATCCGGTCCAGTTCGGCGAGGCCGTCCGCCGTGGCGCCGGTAAGGGTGAAGTAGAAGTCGACGCGCATCCCTTCGAAGAGCGAAGCCTGGGCAACGCCGTCGGGGATCGGGATGTGCTCGCTGATGGTGTGGTCGACGAGCGACTCGCCGATGCCGACGAAACGGATCGTCAACACGTCACCGGGGGGGCTCGTGCCGAAACGCTCCGTAAGCAGGGGCACGAGGTGATCGTGGACCATCGGCTGCAGCTCGCGCGGCGGTCCGGGGAGGGCCGCGATCAACCCTGCGTCGTGCTCGAAAAGGAGGCCCGCGGCGGTGCCGTGGTCGTTGGCGAGGAAACCGCCGTCGACGGGCACCTCCGTCTGGCGGCGGAGGTTGGCGCGGAGCTCGTCGCGCGGTGTGCCAAAGCGTTCCTCCAGCTTGGCGAGCAGATCGGGGTGCTCGCGGAGGGGAACGCCCGTCAGCGCGGAGAGGGCCTCGCGGGTCACGTCGTCGGGGGTGGGCCCCAGGCCACCGGTGACGATCACCAACGGAACCCGCTCCAGGGCGGCACCGACAGCCTCTTGGATTTCTTCCACCGCGTCCTCCACGATGACTGCCGCAAGGCAACGAAAGCCCAGGGGATGGAGGCTGCGCGTCAGGAAGGGAATGTGGGCGTCCGCGTAGGCCCCGGCGAGCAACTCGCCGCCAGTGACGACGATCAGATAGTCGACGCCCTCCGCCCCCACCTCCTCGGGCCCGGCGGCTGCCGGCCGCCCGGCGCCGAGCACCACGGCCAGAACGATCGTGAGGAGCTTGCTGGGGGAAAGTCGGCCTCTCGTTCTCATCGGATTGAGTCCTTCGTTCTTCACGGCGGCTTCTCCCGGTTTACAGAGCACGGCAACGGAGCGATGCGGCGCCGCCGCCGGCACACGATCCTGCCATTGTACCCTCCGACCGCCTGCAAATGGCAGTTCACCCGGGATGCCCTCGGCCATCTACCTGGGATACACTGGAGGCTGCCGGCCGATCCCGCCGCTGGGCAGGCACGGCGGTGCGCCGATCGTCCGCGGGGGGCGCCCTTATCTTGCCGCGCCGCGGAACCGGCCAGGGACCGAAATCGACTGCAAGGAGAAGTTGGAGAAAGTGATGAACGATGCGAGCGTGAGTGACCGCTTGTCCCTGGCCGTCGAGGCCGCACGTGAGGCGGGGCGTCTGACGCTCGAGTACTTCCGCCGCGACGATCTGGCGGTGGAGCGCAAAGAGGACGACTCTCCCGTGACCGTTGCCGACCGCAAGGCCGAGGAGCTGCTCCGGCAGACGATTGCCGCCGCCTTTCCCGACGACGCCATCCTGGGCGAGGAATTGTCCCCCAAGGAGGGCAGTAGCGGCTTCCGGTGGATACTCGACCCCATCGACGGGACGAAGTCGTTCGTCCACGGCGTGCCCCTCTACGCCACGCTTGTGGGCCTGGAACGCGGTGCGGAGAGCGTCGCGGGCGTGATCTGTATTCCCCCATTGGGCGAGTGCTTGTATGCCGCAATAGGGGGTGGTGCGTGGTACGCGGTGGGAAACAGGGCTCCCCGCGCGGCCCGCGTCTCTGCCTGCTC
Organism: Planctomycetales bacterium; assembly: GCA_007126245.1. Taxonomy (GTDB): domain Bacteria; phylum Planctomycetota; class Planctomycetia; order Pirellulales; family Thermoguttaceae; genus SKOZ01. Next base: position 5,228 of record SLBP01000122.1, on the reverse strand, counting down.
CCGCTTGGCTGAGGGGCTCTTCGTCACCAGCGAGGTCGCTGGCTTTGCGGCCCACGGCCGCCGTGAAGCCTTCGACCGCCTCCAGACGGCGTCTCGCCTAACCCGCACTTGGGGGGACGCCTACGGCTACCTCCTCGTGGCTACAGGGCGGGCCGAGGTGATGGTCGATCCCGTGATGGCCGTCTGGGACGCCGCTGCGCTGCTGCCGATCCTCGTCGAGGCCGGCGGTACGTTCACCGACTGGCAGGGGCGTGCCACGATTCACGCCGGCGAGGGCGTGGGTACGAACGGTCAGGTCCTCGACGAGGTCCTCGCCACGATCAGGCCCGGTTAGGGGATGATGTGGACCGCCCCCAATACCGCCCCCGCCTGGATCAGCCCCGCTCGCACGCTCAGCGGCAGCGGATCGATCATATACGGGGCGCAGCTCCCGGGGCGATAGTAGCCCAGCGGGTACATGCACTCTTGGGGAGAGTGGAGACCCATCTTGTATGGGAGGATGGGAAGCGTTACGAAGAAGTGCCCGCCGGAGAGGATAGGCTGCAAGTACGGTCCCCACGTGTGACCGTAGCGCTCCACGTGGACTTGCTCGAAATAGGTCGGCTTGTGGCAGAGGGCCGAGGCCTTCCAGGTATAGGTCATCGGCGACCAGGGATGGGGGCGGTAATCGCGGTCGCTGAGCGGGCAGACCTGGGGAAAATCGCCCGGGTCGATCTCGATCCTGTGGGTGATCTCGTGGATCGGCGTGAGATCGGTCGGCTGCGGGCAGACGAAATCGACCGGCGGCGCCAGGACAAACTCATCGATCTCTTCGGGAAGCCTGGGCCCGTTTTCCGGGAATAGTCCAGGCGGGAGCTCGGGGGTAGGGCGAGGAATCGTCTCGGCCGGGATATCCGCCGGAGGCTGGGCGAAGCGGGAGACGATGGCGGGCTCCTCGAGGGGCAGCTCGCGAATGCCCCGATCGGAGAGTCGATCGCCGAAGGGGTCGTCAAACGGATCCTTCACGGCCCCGGCGGGACGTAGTGCCGGAGCCGGGGCATCGAGACTCACCAGTCGCGGTCCCTCCGCTGGTGCGCGACGCAGCCCCGAACCGCTTACACTCGCGGCCGACGAGGCGGCGTTTGCCGGAGCTGCCGCCTGGGAGTCCGCCGCGGGGGGCGAAACCGTCGGCCGGTAGGGCAGCCAGGTCAATTGGCTCCCCCGGCTGCCCGTCGAATAGCTCGCCTGCTGAACCACGGCCGGTTCGGCGTCGTCGGCGACGGCGTGAGTCACCACGTCGGCATCGGCGGTCGGCATGACCACCGCCCAGCTGGCGACCAGACCCATCAAGAGCGGCAGCCCGAGCTTACCAGCTCTTCTCGTCGGCGCGTTCCGTGCTGTAGTTGGGCGCTTCTTGCGTAATGGCGATGTCATGGGGATGACTCTCCCGCACACTGGCTGCTGTCACTTGAACGAACCGCGTTTCCGTCCGCAGTTCCTCGATCGTCCGCGCACCACAATAGCCCATCCCGGCCCGAACCCCCCCTACGAGCTGGTATACGAACGGCCCGAGCTGACCTTTGTAGGGGATCCGGCCTTCGACTCCCTCGGGGACCAGTTTGTCGGGCTTGGAACCTTCCTCATGGCGGTATCGCTCGCTGGAGCCGTGGACCATGGCCCCGAGGGAACCCATGCCGCGGTAAACCTTGAACGTTCGCCCTTGGTAAAGGATGCGTTGCCCCGGACTCTCGTCCAAACCCGCGAAAAGTCCGCCGATCATCGCCGCATGGGCGCCGGCCGCCAAAGCCTTCGTCAAATCCCCCGAGTATCGGATTCCTCCGTCGGCGATGATCGGGGTCCCGGTCGCTTGGGCTGCCCGGGCGGCGTTCATGATGGCAGTGATCTGCGGCACCCCCACTCCCGAGATGACCCGTGTCGTGCATATCGATCCCGGACCGATCCCCACCTTCACCGCGTCCACCCCGGCCTCGATAAGGGCAAGGCACCCCTCCCCGGTGCCAACGTTTCCGGCGATCACATCGATGTCCCATCGACGTTTGATCCCCCGTACCGTCTCGATCACGTTCGCCGAATGACCATGCGCGCTGTCCACAACGAGCAGGTCCACCCCCTTCTCGATGAGGCTCTCGGCCCGCTCGTAGTCGTGCACCCCCACCGCTGCCCCCACGCGGAGCCGCCCCAGCGCATCCTTACAGGCATGGGGGTAGCGCCGCATCATGTCGATGTCTTTGATCGTGATCAGGCCAGTCAGTCTGAAATCTTCGTCAACCAGGAGAAGCTTCTCCACCTTTTTTTCCATCAAAATCTTCTCAGCTTCCGCAAGCGTTACGGTTCCGGTAGCCGTCACAAGCCCGTCGTGCGTCATCACGTCCCGAACCCGCAGGTCGACGTCCTCGAGGAACCGCAAGTCCCGGCGCGTGATGATTCCCTCCAAATGCCCGTTCTCGGTCACAATGGGAACTCCGGAGACGTTGAACTGGTCCATCAGTTGCCGCGCCTGACGGACCGTGCTGTCGGGGGGGAGGGTTGCCGGATTGACGATGATCCCGTTGGCACTCCGCTTCACCTTTTCCACCTCCTCCGTTTGTTGCCGGAGGGGAAGGTTCTTATGGATTACCCCCAAACCACCCTCTTGGGCCAGGGCGATGGCCATGGCGCTCTCAGTGACGGTGTCCATCGGTGAGCTGAGCAAGGGGACGTTGAGGCGAACGCGCCGCGTCAGTTGGGTGCTCACGTCCGTCTCTGCGGGGACGACCTCGCTGTAACCGGGCTCCAGGAGGATGTCGTCGAACGTCATGGCCTGATAAGCGATACGGTGGTCCATGGCTTCCCTCTGGTTGGTCTTTCGAAAAGAGGTAATCCGGCATTATCGGCACCGAGGGAGAAAATGCAATTCGTCCGGCGAGAATCGCCGGAGGGCCGACCGGGCGAGGCCGGCGAGACGAGAAGGGGGAACCGCGAAAGGAGCGGGCTTCGGGCCGGGTCAGCAAGAAAGGCCCCCTCATTCCCTTACTCGCTGCCTCGGTTCCTTCCCCTGAGCGACGACCTGGCGCCGGTCGTCGAGGAGGTGCAGCAGGGCGAGCAGGGGATGGCGGACCGCCATGCGGGGGCCGGCGTAGCGCATCACGGCCCGAATCCGCTCCCGCATCGCCGGCTTGTAGCAGTGGATGGGGCACTTCGCGCAGGTCGGCTTCTCGGAGCCGAAGGGGCACCGGTCGAGGCGGCAGAAGGCATAGTCGCGCAGGGCACGGCACTCCGGGCAGAACGCTCGAGGCGGACTGCCGTGGTGATCGCGGCAATAGCGGCGAATCATCACCAGGACGGTCTTCTTCTCCCGCCGCAGGCGTCCGCTCTGGCGACCCGCCGACTTGGGCATGTGTGCCTCCCTGGCAACCAAAAGGGCATGAATCCGGCAAGGGCCAGGGGGCTCGACGGCGGGGCGAGGCCGGTCTCCCCCGTGAACCACCGGAATCGTGATCATTCTTGTTGCGCCCGGGTGTACCGGGCGCGGTCGCCGAGGGTCGCCTCGACGACCTCCGGCTGGCGCTCACGGTAGACGAGCAGACGCACCCGGTCGCCGACCGGCGTGAGGCTGACGAGGATCACCAGGTGGGCGTCGTTTTCCACCGCCGTCTCGTTGAACTGGAGAATGACGTCGTCGGCCCGCAATTGGGCCTGCTCTGCCGGCGAGCCGGGGGTGACACCGGAAATCCGAGCGCCGATCGGGCGGGGGAGCCCCAGCTCCAGGGCCGCGGCGTGGCCGAACTGCACGTCGAGATTCACTCCCAGGAAGGCCCGTGTGACCGTCCCCTGCTCGATGAGCTGCCGCGCCACCACCATGAACATGTCGATGGGGATGGCGAAACCGATCCCCTCACTCCCCCCCGAGTTGCTGGCAATGGCGGTGTTGATGCCGATGACCTCGCCCCGGAGGTTCACCAGCGGCCCACCGCTGTTTCCCGGGTTGATGGCCGCGTCGGTCTGGAGGAAATCTTGGTACCGGACCGACGACGCCCCCAACTGGAGGTCACGGCGACCCTTGGCGCTGATGATTCCGAAGGTCACCGAATGACTCAGTCCGAAGGGGCTCCCCACGGCGAGCACGAAGTCGCCGATCTCCATGCGGCTGCTCTCGCCCAGTCGCGCGGCCGCCAGATCGGGCGCCTCGAGGGGCAGCACGGCGACGTCGGTCTCCGCATCATCCCAAATCCGAGTGGGATTGAGCTGCCTCCCGTCGGCGAGCTGAATGCGGATGTCCTCGGGCGCCGCGCCGCTGATCACGTGGCGATTGGTGAGCACGTAGTGTTTCCCTCCCAGTTCGGTGATCACGCCCGATCCGGCCTCCTCGACGCGCCGCCCTCGGCCGAGCTGGAGGCTCGAGGGGCGGTCGACGTCGGCCTCGATATGGACCACGGTAGGGCCGACCAGTCGGGCCACGGTGCGGAGGACGGCCGCCTGGGCCTCGAGCAGCTCGGCCTGCCGGCCGAGCTGCCGGTAGAGCTCCTCCCGCTGTTCCGGGCCGGGAGCAACCCGCGGCAGCCCCGCCGGCAAGGCCGGCTGCGCGGCGGCGGGAGCGGCGAAGACGAGTGAGAGGCCCACGGCAATCCACGTCCGCACGACGACTCCCCAGGCCGCCGACGGCCTCCGGCGCGCCACCCCCGGCGGAGGGTTCGCGGGATTCCGCTCTCGCAAGACCACACGGCCACCCCTGATTCCCCCCCCGTTTCCACGACCGACATTCACTGGCATCGCCGATTCCTCGCAAGGCGCCGACTCGCGTATCCGCACCGGGTACGCCTCCGGGGCGCGAACCGATCGTTCCCCATCCCCATATTGTATTGCCCCTTGGCCCGGAAGACAGGCCGCCGGCAGTCTCAAGGGCCGCCATTCCCATATCGACAGGCCCGGCGGCCCGCCTCCGGCTGCGGATGGCGCCGCAAGATCACCCTTCCGCCGCCGCGCAAACGGCGGGGGTGCCAAAGCTGTCAGAATCCCCTCCCCTTGCCCTGCCGTTTCAATCCTCTGCGTCGCCGAGCAGGGCGGCGGCGTTGCGCCGACAAATCTTCTCCTTCACCTCCTCGGCGCCGTCGAGTACCTCGACTTTCAGAAGCGCCGGGTCGGGGTACGTGAAGGGCATGCCGGTGCCGAAGACGATGCGGTCCGCTCCGAGCCGGCCGAGGAGCTCGCCGATCTCGTTGGCCAGCAGGGCGCTGAGGCGGGAGATCTCG
>SLBP01000004.1:0-27378 GCA_007126245.1 Planctomycetales bacterium | reverse complement strand
CTCGGCCGAGGGGAAGACCCACCAGGCGGTCTGCAGCTGGTGGATGTGGCGGAGCCGCTGCACCCAGGGATGGTCGATGACCTGCTGCTCGGCCACCTCGCCGGGCGGAAGCCCGGCCGCGGCCGTGAAGGGGATATACCCGTGGATGGGGTCGTTGCTGAGGCTCTGATTCTCGAAAAGCTTCATACAGCGGATTATCTCCGCCGGCGGCAGGGGAGTCTACGGGTTCGGGGGATATTGCTTTTCCATATGGCGTCCGGGCCCCGCTACCGGTAAACTCGACAGGAACGGCTTGCGCAGAGGAAGGGGATCGGGGCGGTCTGGGGAACGGGGTGGAGGCTGGATCGCGGCGAAAGGGTCCGGTCGCGGGGATTCGGGGCTCCTCCCGGCGGAACGCAGTGAAGAAGGGAACAAACGGATCCTGGGGATCGACAATTCGGAGGGAATAGAATCGTGCGACGAACCAGCACCTTGGGCCTGTGCTTCGTGGCAAGTTGGATGCTCCTGGCCGTAGCGGCTCGCGCGGAAGATTTGCTGGGGGAGCGGCTCCTGCCGTTGACTACGCGGGGTGTGGTGTTGATCGAGGATTTCGATCAGCTCGCCGCGCAGTGGGAGCGGACCCAGTTGGGCGAACTGCTGGCGGACCCGGTCATGGAGCCCTTTGCCGAGGACCTGAGGCAGCAGCTCGGCGACCGCTTCGCCGAGACCCGCGACCGGTTGGGGATCTCGCTCGAGGATCTGCGGGGGGTGCCCGCCGGTGAAATCTGCTTGGCGGTGGTCGAGCCGGCGCCCGATGTCGCTTCGGTGGCCCTCCTGGTCGATGTTACCGGCCGAACGGCCCAGGCGCAGAGCTTCCTCGAGAAAGTGGCGGCGAACCTCGTGCGCCGCGGCGCGAAGCAGACCCGGCTGGCGGAGGCGAACACGTCGGTGATCGTTTTCGACCTGCCGAAGATCGCCGGCGACGACCGCATGCGCCAGGTGATCTACTTCCTCTCCGGCAACCTGCTGGGAGCCGCCGACAACCTCGATACGATCCGGGGGATTCTCGCGCGATCGGTGGGGAGAGGGCAAGAGTCGCTGGGGCAGCATCCCGTGTACCGGGAGGTGATGCGGCGCAGCGGAGCTCACGGTCCGCAGCCGGTCCACGTCCGGTGGTTCATCGAGCCGGTTCCCTACGCCGAGGCCCTCCGCCGCGCCGCGCCGCAGCCGCCGCGGCGCCGCGGCCCGACGTTCCTCGAGGTGGCACGCAGCCAGGGCTTCGATGCGATCCGCGGCGTGGGCGGGACGGTAAGTCTCGCCGTGGATGAATTCGAGGCGGTACACCGCGTGGCGGTCTTCGCCCCGCCACCTTACCCCGAAGTCACCGGTGAGCACTACGAGGACGTGGTGCCCATGCGGATGATCACTCTGCCGAACCGCGGCGACTTCGAGCTGCCGCCCTGGGTGCCTGCCGATGCGGCCGCCTGCACGGTCGTCTTCTGGGACATTCTCGCCGCCTTCGACAACGTCGACGCCCTCTTCGACCAGATCGCCGGCGAGGGGATCACCGGGATCTGGGCGGACGTGAAGGAGCAGTTGCTCATCGATCCCCTGGGGCCGCAGATCGACGTCCGCGAAGAGCTCATACAGCACCTGGGGGAAAAGGTCATCGTGGTGACCGACTACCAGAGGCCGATCACCCCGGAGAGCGAACGGGTCCTCTTCGCCATCGAGGCCCGCAATGACCAGGCGCTGGCTGCGGGAATCCGCAAGACTCTGGCCAACGATCCCACCATGCGCCGCCGGGAGCACCGCGGACTGGAGGTCTGGGAGGCGGTCGAAGCGGAGCGCGAGCCGGCGGAGCCGCCCGCAGGAATTCCGCGGGTGGAGATCCCTACCCGTCCGGGGGCGCCGTTCGCAGAGCCGCCGCCGACCGAGGAGATGCAGGTCGAGCTCTTGCCCAATGCGGCCGTTACCGTGGGCCACGGCTACCTGTTCATCGCCTCCCATTACGACTACCTCATCCGGGTCCTCGACACCGAGAGATCGCTCGCCGAGGAGGAGGACTTCCGCCGGCTTTCGGCAGCCATGGAGCAGCTCGGGGCGGGGGCGGGGAGCATGCGGTCGTTCACCCGTACGGATCGAACCACCGAGCCGGTGTACGAGCTCATTCGCGAAGGGCGGCTCCGCGACACCGAGATGCTTCCGGCGCGGGCCCTGCGGCTCTTCGTCGTGCCGGCGGACCCGGTCGCTGCCCGGCGCCGGGAACTCGACGGCAGCCACCTGCCCCCGTTTGACGAGATCCGTAACCGCTTCGGCCTGGCGGGGACCTTCGTGACCAGCCTGGAGGACGGCTGGCTCCTTGTCGGCTTCTCGACGGTCAGGTAGCGCACCGGACGGGAAGGAGTGCCGCTGCCGATCACGCTCCGGGGAGGGCTTGTCCCATGATCGAGTTGCTGCAGAACGTGTTCACGCACCCGATGGTCGTCCTGGCGATCGGGGTTGCGGTGGTTCTGGGGATGATCCTGGTGCTCCGGGTAAACGCCTTCCTGGCGCTGATCTCCGCGGCGATTGTGGTGAGCGTGCTGGCGCCGGGCACCCTGGACGACCCTCGCCCGGTACACACCCGAATCGCCAGCGTGGCGGCAGCCTTCGGCATGATGGCGGGCCAGTTGGGCATCCCCATCGCCATGGCCGCAATCATCGGCAAGTGCCTGATGGATAGCGGTGCGGCCGACCGCATCGTGCGCGCCTTTCTCTGGCTCCTGGGTGAACGGCAGGCTCCAGCGGCCATGGCCTCGAGCGGGTTCGTGCTCGCCATCCCCGTCTTTTTCGACACGGTCTTCTACTTGCTGGTGCCCCTGGCGCGGTCGCTCTACCGGCGGACGGGGAGCAACTACATGCTCTACCTCTGCGCCATCGCCACGGGCGGCGTGATCACGCACGCCCTGGTGCCGCCCACGCCGGGCCCCCTGCTCATGGCGGAGTCCTTCGGAATCGACTTGGCGGAGCTGTTCCTCATGGGAATCGCCCTGGGCATCCCCATCGCCTGTGTGGGACTCGTGGCAAGCCATATGATCAACCGCCGGATGCCCATCGCCATGCGGCCCTACGGCACCGCCGAGGAAGAATCGCAGCCCGTCGAGGACCAGGACCTGCCGCCGCTGTGGCTCTCCCTGGCGCCCATTCTCGTCCCCGTGGCCATGATCGCCGCCGACCGCGTCGTCCAGGCGCTGGCCGCCGCCGAGGAAACTCGGCTCGGCGAACCGGGCGCGTGGCAACGGTGGGCCGAGGTGACCGCCAACGTGGGCTATCCTGCCTTCGCACTCTTCGTCGCGGCGGCCATTGCCATGGCGACGCTCGCTTGGCACCGCCGGCTGAGCTTCGCCGAGCTGTCGCGGAAGACCGAAGCCGCGCTGATGAGCGGGGGCGTGATCATTCTGATCACCGCGGCAGGGGGCGCCTTCGGGGCGATGCTTCGCGAGGCGCAGGTCGGCGATTACATCGAAGAGTTCGTCCGCGGGGACCATGTCCACGAGGTGCCGCTGGACTCCGGGGGCGAGGATGCCGGTGCGCCGGCTCCAGTTCCGCACGCCGACGGCGCGGACGTCGGCGAGGCCACCGCCCCGGCAGCACCCCCCACCGCTAGAGGGGGATTGCTCGTCCTCTGCTTCGCCGCCGCCACGGCGATGGGGATACGGGTGAGCCAGGGGTCGGCCACGGTGGCCATGCTCACCGCGGCGGGCATCTTCGCCCCCGTGGCGCACCTGGCCGGCTGCCATCCCGGCTACCTGGCGATTGTGATCGGCAACGCCGCAACGGTCGGCTCCTGGATGAACGACAGCGGCTTCTGGATCTTCGCCCGCATGGGCGTCCTCACCGAGGCCGAGACGATCCGTTCCTGGACCGTACTGCTGACGACCATCGGCCTGACCGGAATCGTCCTGACGCTGCTGGCCGCCTGGCTCGTGCCCCACCCCTTCTAAAGGGCCGGGTCACACGGCAGCCGTCGCCGCCGTTGCCCCCTGGGCAATTCGTCTGCCCAGGGCCACGAAGCCCTCGCCCTCGCGGGGGGCCTCGGCGAAGGCCGCCGCAGCGGCCTCGTGCGGTGCGCCGTCGGGAAAGGCGTGCAGGCGGTGGGTGAGCAGGTCGTAGACCGTATAGACCACGCGTACCGGCGCGTCGCCCGACAAGTGCATCTCGCGGCCGAGATCGTGGGCGGTGAACGCCGCGTTCAGGTACACGGCCACCTCGGCCAGGGCCTCGCGGTAGCGGGGATGGTGCTCGACGGAGCGGCCGTAGACTTCGCGGAGCGCAGTGGCCGCGCCGCGGACGACCATCTGCAAGTGGTCGACGAGCGTCCGCAGGGAGGGGGTGAAGGCGATCCGCGTGTAGCGTCCCGGGCTCAGGTAGGCGTCGACGGCGGCGGAGACGGCGCCGCACTGGGTGTGTCCCAGGGCCACGGCGAGCTTGAGGGAATCGCGGAAATGGCTGGCGGCGAAGTCCACGCTGGCCAGACACTCCACGCCGAGGACGTTCCCCGCGATGCGGACCACGAACAGCTCGTTGAGCGACTGCCCGAGGACGGTCTCGATGGGGACGCGGGCGTCGGAGCAGCCGACCACCAGGGCAAAGGGGGCCTGTCCGGGGGGAAGATTCTCTCTGCCGGGAACGCCGAGCGAGAGGGGGCACATGGGGACCACGATCGGCTGGCGGGCATCGCCGTCGGCCGAGCGCTGCCGGATCTGTTCCACGACGTCGCAGAAGCGGCGGTTGCCGGAGAGGATTCGCTCCAGGGCGGCGTCGGCGTCGGGGCACTCCCGTTCGGCGGTCGGCGCGAGGGGGTCGAAGCGATAGATGAGGTCCATGGTGGCCGGAAGGGTTATGGGGAACGGCGGCGCTGCCTGGCCCGGCACGCTCCGCCGCGCCACGGTGTCGGGGCACGGCGGTGGCGGCATCAGGGCCGGTCGCTGGAGCCTTCGTGGTTGCCGTCGGCGGAGACGGGAGAATCGCGGCGCTTGGTGAGGGTCACGGTATTGCCGACTTCGTTATAGCGGACCTCGTCCATGAAGGTCCGCATGAGCAGGACCCCTCGGCCGCTGAGGCATTCGAGGTTTTCCGGCTCGGTGGGGTCGGGCAGGGCGAGGGGGTCGAAGCCCGATCCCTCGTCGCGGACGACGAAAATACCTTCGGTCCGGGAGAGCTTGACACCCACATGGATGCGGCGGTCGCGGTAGGGGGACTGCCGGCAGCGCTTGCTGGCCAGTGCGTAGTAGGCGGAGTCGTCCTCCTCGCGGAGCGCCGAGCCGATCTCGAGGTTGCCGTGGTACAGGGCGTTGACGAGGGCCTCCTCCAAGGCAACGCCCACGCGCGTCTGCTCCGCTTCGTCGCAGAGCTCCATGTTGCTGATCACGTCCTGGAGGTACGTCACCAGGGAACGGATCAAGGCGCAGTCGTTCTCGAGCGCGAACCCCGCCTCGAACGAGTTGAGGCATTTCATGAGCCGCTGGTGGATCTGCTCGTGATGCGACACCGCCAGAACGTTCTGAACGGTGGCCAAGAGGCGCAGGGCGAGCACGCGCTTGGGGACGTAGCTGGCGGCGCCCTTTTGGAGCGCCTCGAGGACGACCTCCTCACTCCCCTTGGACGTGACGAGAACCACCGGAGTGCGCGGGTGGTCGCGGCGGATGGCCTCCACGAGCTCCAGGCCGTTGACCCGCGGCATGACCAGATCCGTCACCACGAGATCGAAGGGGGTCTCGGCCATCTGCGCGATGGCGTCGGCGCCGTCGACGGCGTAGCGGACCGCAAGCCCGGCGTCCTTTTCCAACAGGCCGCCCACCAGGCATCGATCCACGGGGGAATCGTCGACGACCAACACGCTCGGCATGGCGGTATTCTCTCCCCAACGTTTTCCTGCCGCCCCGCGAGGAGAGCGTATCCTCCCGGGGCAAGGGAAGGGGCCTCCTTCTCTTTGGCAGCGCCGTCCAGGACGAGGGGCGACCGGCGAGAGGCGCCCGGCCCGGCGGTCTTGTCTATCGTTGTCCGCTTTCCGCGGCCACGCGGCTCTCCTCGCGCCGCTTGACCATGGTCACTTCGTTTCCCTTGGGGTTGAAGATCACGTCGTCCATGAAACTGCGCATGAGCATCAGCCCACGGCCGCATTCCCCCTCCCAGGTAGCGTCCGCCGGCGCCCCGAGGGCGGAGACGTCGAAGCCGGGCCCCTCGTCGCGAACGATGAAGCGGGCCTCATCGGGGGTGATGCGGACGTCGACGTACACGCGGCGCTCGCAGTAAGGGGGCTCTTGGCGGCGCTTCTCGGCGAGGCTGAGGTCGTTCTCGGCGAGGAGATTCCCCCCCACGGCCTGCATCTCCTCGACGCTGATTTCCAGGCTGCCGTGGAAGAGGGCGTTGAGCAGGGCCTCCTTGAGGGCCACGCCGATTCTCAGCCGCGTGGTGAAGTCGCACATCCTCATGCCCGCCACCATCTTCTGCACCAGATCGACCAAGGGGTCGACGAGCGCAGGATCGTTCTCGAGCAGGAAGGTGAACTCGCACTGCCGCAGGCAACTGATGAGCTGCTCGTACGTGCGGTCGGCGCGGGCCAGGGCGAGGACCTCTTCCATGGTGTCCCGGAGCTTCTCGGTGAGCTTCGACTTGGGGACGTAGCTGGCCGCGCCTTGTTCGAGGGCCTCGATGGCGAGCGCATCGCTGCCGTAGGCCGTCATGAGGATCACGGGGACGTCGCTGTAATGGCTGCGGACCGACCTGACGAGCTCGAGCCCGTCCATGGCGGGCATGGAGAGGTCGGTGACGATCAGATCGGGAAGCGCGTCGCGCATCCGCGCCAGGGCTTCGACCCCGTTGGCGGCGTACTCCACCGTCCACTCGGGATTCTTTCGGAGCAGGCCACCGACGAGGCGGCGATCGACGGCAGAATCATCGACAACCAATACGGTCGGCATGGCAGGTTTCTCCCCTCAGGCGAGTGATCCCTTGCTTACCGCTCACGGCGAGATCGGGCCTTCCCGTCCGCCGGCGGTGCCCACTTCCTGCCCCGACGCATCCGGCCGCGGCCTCCTGCAGCGGCTCCTTCGCCTCCATGGTCCGCACCGGGCCGCAGCTGCGGATCGGCCCACGGAAGATCAGGTCGGGGGAGGAGCGTGCGATGAACGGTTCGGCTCGGCGCCGGGATCGTCGTCCGCGGCGGAAGCCCGGTTCGCCGCCCCTCCTTCCTGGAGATAGTCTACCAGAACTCGGGTCAAGAGCACTATTTCCGCGTCCAATTGTTCCCAGGTCTCCTCGGCCCCCTCGAGATTCCCGGAGCGGCCCAGACTCTCCAGCCGGAAGGCGAGGTCGAAGGCCCGCGTGGAGCCGAAATAGCGGATCGAGCCCTTGAGGGTGTGGGCGGCGATCCGTAGCGCGGCGGGATCCTTCGCTGCCAGGGCATTGCGGATTTCCTGCATCAGGCGGGGGGCCTCGGCGAGGAAGGTCTCCACGACGACGCGGAGCAGCTCCTCGTCCCCTTTGACGGCAGCGAGGGCGTCCTCGAAGCGGAAGATTCGCCCCGATTCGCCGCCCGGCTCCTCCTCGGGGGGTGGGCTCTCGCCTTCCCGGTCGCCGACGAGGGCGTCGATCGTGTCGAAGAGGCGGTGGGCGCGGATGGGCTTGGCGATGTACTCGTCCATGCCGGCGGCCAGGCAGCGTTCGCGGTCGCCTTTCATGGCGTGCGCCGTCATGGCGATGATGGGGACGTGGCGGTCCGTCTGCTGCTCCCGGTGGCGGATGGCGGCGGTGGCCTCCAGGCCGTCCATCTCCGGCATCTGCACGTCCATGAGGACCAGGTCGTACTCCCCGGTCTCGAGGGCCGCCACCGCCTCGCGACCATTGTTGGCCACGGCCACGGAGTGCCCCTGCCGCTCGAGCAGGCCCACGGCGAGCTTCTGATTCACGAGACTGTCTTCGGCGAGCAGGATCCGCAAGGGGCGGACCCGACGCGGGGGGCGGCGGCCGGCCGCGCCGCGCTCCTCCTCGTCGACGTGGGTGATCCCCAGGGCGACCATGATGGCGTCGAACAGCTCCGACTGCTTGATCGGCTTGAGCAGGTAGGTGGCCACGCCCAGCTCTTTGCAGCGGGCGATGTCGCCGGGACGGTTCCCGGAGGTGAGCATCATGATCACCGTGCTCCCCAACTCCGGGTCGTGCTTGATCTCCTCGGTCAGCGAGAATCCGTCGCGCCGCGGCATGTTGGCGTCGGTGAGGACCAGGCGGAAGGGGCCGCCGACGGCCTGGGCCTCGCGGAGCCGCTTCAGCGCCTCCTCGACGCTGGTCGCCGTCTGCGGCACCATGTCCCAATTGAGGAGCATCTCTTCGAGAATGCGCCGGTTGGTGGCGTTGTCGTCGACGACGAGGACCTTCAGGCCGACCACCACGCCGGGTCGGACCTGGCGGGGCGGAGCAGGCTGCCGGGGGGCCAAGCCGAAACGGGCGGTGACGTGGAAGATGCTCCCCTCGTCGCCTTTGCTCTCCACCCAGATGCGGCCACCCATCAGCTCTGCGAGCCGGTTCGAGATGGTCAGCCCCAGCCCGGTTCCTCCGTAGCGGCGCGTCGAGGTCACGTCCACTTGCTCGAAGGCGTCGAAGACGGCGTCCAGCTTCTCCGGGGGAATGCCGATGCCGGTGTCGCGGACGGCAAAGTGCAAGACCGCCGTGTCCTCCCTTCCCGCGGGTTTCCCCTCGGCCGTCGGAGCCTCGGGGGGGGCCCCCCGATCCGTTTCGGGGCGGACGTCGAGGACCACTTCCCCCTGCTCGGTGAACTTGATGGCGTTTCCCACCAGGTTGACGATGATCTGCCGCAGGCGGGCCTGATCGCCGACGACCAGGGTAGGGACGCTGGGATCGATGTGGCAGGCCAGTTCCAGCCCCTGGCGGTGCGCCCGGAGCGCCAAGGCCTTCATGATGTCGCCCAGGCTTTCCTTGAGATCGAAAACGCTCTCCTCCAACGTCAGTTTGCCGGCTTCGATCTTGGAGAAGTCGAGGATGTCGTTGATCACCGCCAGGAGGGCCTCGGCCGATTCGGCGACGACGTTGAGGTACTCGCGCTGCTCGGGCGAGAGCTTCGTGTCCAGGACCAGCTCGGTCATGCCCAGGATGGCGTTCATGGGCGTGCGGATTTCGTGGCTCATGTTGGCCACGAAGGCGCTCTTGGCGTGGTTCGCCATCTCCGCCGACTCCTTGGCGAGGGCAAGCTGCCGCTCCGCCTCGCGGCGCTCGGTGACGTCCCAGAAGACGGCCTGCGTCCCCACGATCTTGCCCGCCGCGTCGCGGACCGGCGACTTCATCACCTGCATGAACCGCTTTTCGCCGTTCTTCTCGTACTCCTCGACGTCCTCGAAAAGGCTTCCCGCCTCGGCGACGCGGCGGTCGTCTTCGCGGTACTTGCGGGCCAGGTCCTCGGGATAGAAGTCGAAATCAGTCTTGCCGACAATCTCCTCCAGGGATCGGCCCAAGAGCGCACAGAAGGACCGGTTGGCGAAGGTGAAGCGGCCGTCCAGATCCTTGCGGAGGATCTGCACGGGGAGGTTCTCCACCAGGGAGGAGTAGAGCGCTTCCGAGTCGCGGAGCACCTGCTCGGTCCAGGCCCGCTCGACCATCCCGCGCTCGAGCCGCTCGTTGGCGCGGCGGAGCTCCGCCGTCCGCTCGACGACGAGCTGCTCGACCTGGGCGGCGCGGCCGTGCATGGCGTGGACGTACATCGCCAGGAGCACGGTTACCAGCACGCCGGCACCGAAAGCCGATTCCGGGAGCCAGCTCCGTCGCTCCCGGAGATACCTGTCGGTCGGCGCGCTCACGATTGTCCAATGGGCGCTGGGAACGTCGATATTCTCGGTGGGGTACCGCCCGGACAGGAGGAGTTCGTGATCAGGGCGGGCTTCGTCGAAGGGGGTGTCCCGCTCGTTCGAGAGGCGCGAGTGGAGGAGAGCGGGCTCCGGCCCCGACATGTCGTAGATGAAGTAGTCCAACCCTAAAGGAGGGAGGTACCGATACGAGATCCCCGCCTCCACGAGCGTGGCGATGCGGAAGACGCCGAAGACCACTCCCATCAGCGGCGGAGGTTCTCCGTCTTCGTTCCAGGGCGGTTCATCGTGGTCGTCGCCGTCGAGCGCACCATCCGCCGAACCTTTTTCATAGACTGGGGCGAAGACGATCACCCCGTGTGACAGGCCGTCCTCGATGTCCAGCAACATGGCCCCCGTCGAGGAGCGCTCGCCGGTGCGGGCGGCTTCGCGGATGGCCCTGAGACACTCCGGCCGCGCAGCGAGATCGCAGCCGATCACCAGGAATCCGCCGCTGCGGCCCTCCAGGAATTCGATGGGGAAGAATACGTCTCGCGGGGAGGCCGGCCGGGTGCCGCCGACGGAATCGCATTCCTTCACCCCCTCGGGGGCCACACCCTCCTCTCGGAGGCGATCCTCGAAGGCGGGGCGCGCCTCGGCAGGCACTCGCGGAACCCAGCCCAGGGCCTCGATCCCCGGGTGCCACCTGAACATCAGGTCGGTGAAGTCGTCGAATTCGTCGCGTGTGACCTCTTCCGATCCCCGGTAGAAGGCCTTCAGGGCGCGGACGACGCCAAACGCCGCGTTGAACTCCCGCTGGATCGTACCCACCCGCTCGGCGGCATCGGACTGCAGCTTCGCCGCGACGGCGTCCGCGTCGCGCTCCGCGAGCAGAGCACGAACTCCGATCGAGCCCAGCAGTCCGACAAGGAGGATTGCTACCAGCAAAGGGGTGTGCGCGGGCCCCCGCGGCTTGGCGTCGCCTCCTGGGCGGTTGCGGCGCGGCAGGTGCTGCTCCCGGGACGTCTCGGGCGGATTGTCCTGTGCGCCGCCTTCTCCAGCCGATGGCGGTACGTTTTCGTTCGACATGGCTCGGCGTCCGGATCCTTGGAGTTTCTCCTGCCGGCTCGACCCGATGCGGGATCGTCATGGCCCGCGCTTCGAATAAGCCCCGCGCCTCGAATAAGCCCCGCGCCTCCAATAAGCCCCGCGCCTCCAATAAGCCATGTCGACCAACCGCGCTTCATCGCACTCGCACCAACGCTCTGCGACGGCTCGGACGGTGGCTAACGCTTGCGGGCCATGCCCGCCCGTGAAGTTCGGTCCTCGGCTCGACGGAAACGGCTCCTCGCAGGCGTGCGACCTCAGCGGACCTCATTTTGCACGGTGCAAGGGACTCCTGCAACGTGCCGTGTCCCCCCGCGTGGCAACCGTACCACAAGCACCCCCGCCTGGGAGAGGCTGCGCAACCCCCAACCAGTCCAAAATCTATCCTATCCCCTGGGGTGCCCCTGTCAAGAAGGGGAGAGCTCACGAAGAGGTGGCCAGCAGCTCCCGGACGGCGGCGTCGAGCTCCTCCCCCGCCGTGGAGAAGGTTTGGTGGAGCTGCCCCTGCCGGTCGTAGAGCTTGAAGTGGGGCACGGCATCGAGTTCGAAGACCTCGAACGACCGCGAGCCGGTCCCGTGGACGCTGCGGTAGTTTTCGAAAACGGCCCCCTGCTGGCGGAGAAACTCCAGCGCGGCATCCTCGGCCTCCGGCTCATCGACGGTTACGGAGATCACCACCAGCCCCTCGCCGGCCAACTCGTGGTGCAACGCAACGGTGTGGGGGAACGCCTCGATGCAAGGCGGGCACCAGGTGGCCCAGAAATCGACGAGCACGACGTTCCCGCGGTGCCCGGCGATGATCTCGGCGTACTCCTCTTCGTCGATGTCGCGGAGGGTGATCTCGCCGGCCATCTCGTCCGCCGCGGGCTCAGCGGCTCGCGTGTCGACGGTCGGCTCCCGGTCGGGGCCGCCCACCGCCGGTCCACCGCCGCCTTCGGGCCCCTCGCCACAACCGCCCAAGGCCGTCAAACCGAGCCCCAGACCGACCAGAATCATCGGAACAATAGCTGTACTGCGCATGATATGTTCGGGCTCTTCGTGCCATGACCCGCTCACCCCCCGGGCCACGGCTAACAAGGCGAAGGGAACCAAGAAAGGCGTCGGGGCGGCAGCTACCGGGCCGCCCCGACGCCGAAGCAGTGTGTGGCAAGGGCGTTTCCCGCCGCCCTCGCTTTGCGCCCGCAATTTCCCGGCGGCCGCGTGCGTCCGGCCGGCCGGTTGCGGCCGCGGTTCGTTACTCGAACTTCACCGTGCAGCCAAACTCCTTCGTCTCCGTGACCGGCGGCTCCTCGCCCGCCAGGAGGGCATCGATGGCGTCGCGAAGGAAGGTCTCTTCCACTTCGGCTGGGTTCATGCTGTTGTCGATGGCGCCCATGTAGCGGACTACCCGATCCTCGTCGAGCAGGAAGACGTGGGGTGTCACGCGGCCGCCGTACTCGTGAGCCGATTCCTGGCTGGTGTCGTGCACATAGTGGAAGTTGTACTCGATCTCCTCGGCGCGGGCCTTCATGTGATCGAGTGTCTCCTCGCCCCAGATGTTGTTGGGGTTGATGGCTACGATCGCCAGATCTTCCTCGTCGTAGGCGTCCCGGAGTTCTTTGAGACGCTCCTCATAGGCCACATAGACCGGGCAGTGGTGGCAGGAGAAGACAATCGCCACCAGCTTGGAATCCAGATCGGCCAGACTGTGCTCTTCGCCGTCCACACCCGGTAGATTGCTCCACTCGGGCGCCTCCTCACCCACCTTAACCGCGCCGCGCGGCTGAGCGTAGCACGCGGCTACCAGGAACAGGGCCAGGGTCATCGCCCCGGCGGCGACCCACTTCGACTTGGCTAGCATCACTTTTCCTCCTCGATGGAGTGAACCAAAGTACCGAAAACCATCCGCTGATTCCCTGGAACTTTCGGCGAAACCGAGCACCCGCCTCGTGCGGCGCGAAACGTCAACTCGACCCAGAAACGGCCGCACCCCCACAATGGATCGTCGGGGGCGGGGTTCCTAATCGCGTATACGTACGAGACGGCTGATGGTTCGCCGAAAGTGGAGCCGTCCGCTGCGGACCACGGCGGAAGCAGATCCATGCCCTCGGGCAGTAGTCCGCCGTTTTCCGTCGCCTCGGACGTTCCTGCTCGAGGCAACTCAAGTCCCGCGTCAACGGGCAATCCATCCTTCGTGGGTCTTCGACGGCGGGCAAGCGAGCTCTTGGGGCAATGCGCCGCACCGCGGCGCCATGCATTGACGTCGACACCCCCCCTCTTTGCGGGTCAGTGCCGCAGGGAGGAGGGGCGACCTGCCCGAAGAACGAACGGCTGCGAAGGGGCCGAAAACGTGTCTGCGACTGGTTTTCCGGAACCGAATGTGAGATACTCAGGATGGAAAGGGATCGGGGCGCCCTCGAGTTCGTTCTCCAGCCTTGGCGGAGTCGGCGGTAGGGTCCGCGGCCCCGCGCCGTGCGGGTTTTCCAGAGGCAAGACCGCGAGCCACCTTGCAGGACACCGCCGCAGACCGGATTCCGGCGCGGGCTGGAGGGCGTGCGGGCGGAGATTGCGTGACAGAAGCTGGTGGTCTATGGGGCGAACTGCGAACCGCAGAGGAGGAGATGCCGTGAACGCCAGACAGTTGACGCGTTGGACGGCTTCGTGCGGGGTGCCTCGAGCCGAACGCGGCGCGCCGCCGTTCGTCGGGGTTTGTGTCGTGGCACTTGCGGTGGTTGCCCTGCTTGCCGGCGGTTGCGGGGGAGGAAACGGTGGTGGGACCGCCTCGCCGTCGCCCCCGGTGAGCTCGCCGCCTCCGTCGCCCCCCGCGGCGACTCCGGTCACGACACCGGAGAGTACCGAACCGGCCAGCACGTCCCCGGCGGCGGACTCAGCGCCGGAATCCGCACCGGATTCGGCGCCGCAGACGGCTTCGGCCGATCGAAGCGGCGGCTATCCGGGCAGCAGCTATCCTGGGAGCAGCGGTTATCCAGGAAGCGGTTATCCGGGAAGCTCGGGCTATCCGGGCGCCGGCAGCAGCGGGTATCCGCCGGGATACGGCAGCGCCGGCAGCCGTCCCGGCGGGCAGCAGACGACTTCCAGCCGTCCGGACAACTTGGCGCGGTGGGAGCCGGATGACTATCTCGAGGCCCGGGGAGAGGAGGACCCGAAGCTGATCGAGGCCGTGGCCCACCTTGGGGAGCATCGGCGCAACGATGACGAGGCCGCCGAAATCCTCGTCGGTCTCCTGAAATACGAACCGCCCGAAGAGGAGGAACCTCAGCCCGCCGCCGGTCCCGGCGGGCCAAGCGGCTACCCGGGAAGCTCCTATCCGGGCGGTAGCGGCTACCCGGGAAGCTCCTATCCGGGCGGCAGCGAATACCCGGGAAGCTCCTATCCGGGCGGCAGCGGCGGCTACCCGGGGAGCTCCTATCCGGGGAGTTACGATTCGTACGGCTATGGCGGCGTGCAGGGGCGAGGCACTTTCGAGTCGCGGTTGATCGAGGCGGTAGTACTTGCTCTGGGAACGAACGGCACGCAAACGGCCCGGCAGGTGCTCCTCGAGCTGGTGGCGGGGCGGCGGGAGACGGACGACGACGCGACAGCCTCGCGTGCGGCCATCGAGGCCCTGGCGGTCAACCCCGCCCCGGAGAATGACGCCGCCCTGTTCCGCATGGTGACTGAGCCGGAGAGGGTACGGCCGGCCGATGCCGAGGGAATGGACGCCGATGAGCTGGCGAGCACCACGATGGCGATGCTGCGGCCGACGGCCTCGGAGCGGCTGCGGCTGCAGTTCGCCCGCTACCTCAGTGAGGACCAACTCCCCGCGGATCGCCGCCAGGCGCTGATGGACCTCCTGGCCGAGTCGCACCCGAACAACGTGGCCGCGCAGTTGGCGCTGCTCATGCGACCCGGCGTTGACGAGCAGTTCCGCGGCACGGTGGAGCCCTATTTCGCGGAGTATGGCTCCATGGCCCTGGCGGCCCTGATGGGCGTTCCGCCCGAGGCGCTCGGTCGTTCGCGAACCCGGCCGGACGACCCCCGCAGACCGGGTTACCCGGGCAGCGGTCGGCCAGCAGGCCCGTCCGGTTACGGAGGCGGATCGGGCGGCTATCCGGGCAGTAGTTACCCCGGGAGCGAATACCCCGGGAGCGGCTATCCAGGCAGTAGTGACCCCGGGAGCGGCTATCCGGGGAGCGAATATCCGGGCAGTAGTTATCCCGGGAGCGAATACCCCGGGAGCAGCCAGCCGGGGAGCGGCTATCCGGGAAGCAGCTATCCGGGGAGCAGCTATCCGGGAGCAGGTGGTAGCTACCCCGGTTCGCGGCAGGCGCAGCAGCGGTCGCCGGCTGCGGCGATTCCCACCGTCCCGGAACTGATCGCTGCCGATCCGCAGTGGCCCTCCCGGGTCGCCAGCTACCTGTGGAACCCGCAGTTCAGCGACTCGGTCGCCGAGCGGGTGCAGCGTGCGGGGAGCATCCAGGCGGCAGGCCCGTCGCTGAGACTGGCGGCGACCATTCCCTCCGATACGGTGCGGACTGCCATTCACGGCACCCTGGCGCGGCATTGGGAGGAGGGACCGCAAGGTCTCACGTCGGCCGTATCCGGCGAGTACGTGATGGACCCCGTGTTGGTGATGGCTTTCAAGAGTCTTCCCCGACGTCAGCCGGAGTCGGAACGCATCGCGTGGAGGCCGCGGGCCCCCGCGACGACACCCCGCGAAGAGGCCCTGATGCGTGCGCGAACCGAGGAGGCCCAGCAGTTCATCGCCCAGCGCGACCAAGTGGGTAGGGAGTGGATGCAAGCGACCGAACGGCTGGTGCGCACGACGTGCGAGGCCATGTACGCCGCGGCGCAGGCAGCCGGAACGTCGCCCGATACATCGGGCGAACGGAGCATCTGGGGGATCGTGCCGCACACCGACGGTGCGGTCACTGCGGCCCACCGCCTGGAATGGCCGGCGATGCTGGAGGCGATCCCCCAGGCTCCGGCGGTTGATCCCATGACGGTGCATTACCTCCGCATCGAGGGGACCGGCAGGCCGAGTGCGGTCCTGGCCCATTATAACCGGCAGCTCCGGGCGACGTCGCAACGGCCCGGCGAACGGGGCGGCTTGTGGCTGGAGGGCACCCGCACCGGCTCGGAGGAGGGGCGGCGCCCCTCCATCGACGTCTTGGTGACGCCGACCAGCGCCATGGGGGCTCCGGGTCAAGCCCGCCCCGGATCGGGTGGCTCAGGCTATCCCGGCAGTTCCGGGTATCCTGATAGCGGCTACCCCGGAGCCGGCGGTTATCCTGGAGCGGGCGGCTATCCTGGAACGGGAGGTTATCCCGGCGCGGGTCAGGCGGGCGGTTACGGCCAACCGGCCCGACCGGGCTCGGGCCGGGGGGGGCAGCGGCAGCCGCGCGCCCCGGAAGAGGCCGTCCCCCTGGTGGTCGAAGTCCTGATCATCGAAGCAAACCCTCCCGGGGCCGAGACGTAAGTGCCCGGGTGGCGGTTTGCGGTGGGTCGCCCTGCCTCGAATCCACTGGCTCCGCCCGTCGCGAACGCAGCGCACGAGCCGCTGCCGGGATGCGGTTGATTCTCCGCGCGCAGGGGCGGGGGTTGGGGCCGCGCCCCCGCTAGCGGAGGAGGGGACCGTCGAGGGGCGTTACCTGGCGGGTCATGACGTGCTGGGCGCGGTGCTCGGGGATGTAGCCGCGGGTGCCGCTGACGCCCACACGGCGACCGAGGTAGTGGCGCAGGTTGAGGCCGGGGGCGGGGGTGACGTAGGAGAGGACTTCGCCGCGTTCGTCGATCAGCGCGTAGCGCGGCGAGCCCATCTTCGGCGAGACGACCTCGGTGAGCCGCCCCATGCCGTCGAATCGCTCGCTCTCGGCGCTGGCCGCGGCCGGTGATGATCCGCTACGTCCTGCGGCTGAGGCCCGCCGTTGGCTGAGTTGAGCGAGTTGGGCGTTCCGTTGTCCGTTGTCGTTCCAACCGGCATGGACGACGTGATACCGTTGGCGGATGTCCTCGAAACGGGCGATCTTGTTGAGCAGCACGCGGGCCCGGCCGCGTTCCAGGGCGGTATCGGCCTGTGCGAAGAGCGTGCGGGCGCGGGCATCCAGCGAATCGAACTGCCAGACGGTGGGCTCCTCGGCGACCATGATCGAAAGCTCCAGATCGATGTCGGCAAGCTGCTGTTCGAACTGGTGGGCCGTCAACTGGCGCGGCAGCGCGGGGGGGGAGAGGCTGGGTTCTTCGACCTGCGCTTCTGTTGCGGGGCCTGCCCGGGAGCCGTATCGGTCGCTGATCCCGGCGGCGACAGGCCGCGCGGCGCCCAGGCCCCCCAGTCCGGAGCCGGGGGAATGGCCGTCGTCAGTCGGGAGGGCGGTGGCGGCTCGGTCGGGACGGAGCAGGGGGCTGGCCGCGGCAGGGGCGTAGGCGAGGCCGTCGGCGGGATAGTCGGGGTCGAGGTAGCGGCCGAAGACCCAGCGGAATTCGCCGGAGGGCGGGGTAATCTTGTACCACCCCTGGCCGCCGGAGTCGTCGGAGGGCGACTCCAGGATCTCGACGAGTTCGCCGCGATGCAGGCGGACCTGGACGACGTCGCGCATCTCGCTGAAGCGGCTGCCGACGCGGGCGGCCACCCGGTCGCCGCCGACTTCCCCCAGTCCGTCGCCCAGCGGCGTCACGTAGCGGGCCGAGACCCAGGTGAAGCTCCCCTGCGGGGGGCGAATCGCGTACCAGCCGCCCGGGTCGTGCCGCCATACCTCGACCATTTCGCCCCGGCGGAGCTTGTCGGTCGGATAGTAGCTTCCGCCGGGCCCGCTGCGGACGTAGACGTCGTCGCCGGTGACGTAGGCCACATAAGGGAAACCGTTCTCCGCCCCCACGGCCTCCGCCGCCAGGGGAAGCAGCGCCGCGAGAATGAAGGCTGATTGGCGCATGGCGAACTCCCAACCCTCCTCTCGCCAGGGAGAGCAGGTTACCGCGAGACGGGTCGACAACGAGGGCCCCGGCTTGTACCGGAAACCGCCCCGCCGCTCAAGGTCAATTCGCGGAACCGCGCGCCTTCGATGAACCTGGACCACCGCGCCCCAGCGCCGCGAAGGGCTCCGCCGACCGCCGGCACTATTCGACCAGGGCGTGCTCGACGGTGCCCTCGTTTTCCGCGCTCGCCGCGGCAGACTCAGCGTCCGGAGGCGGCTCGTCGAAGAGCAACTCGGTGGCGTAACGAGCGCCGGCGGCCATCACGAAGAGCCAATTGGCCACCAGGAAGGAGAGGACGTACCAGCCGCCCCCCGCGCCCCCACCGTAGGCGTGCAGGCCGCTGCCGAGGAGGTAATTGACGCCGTACCACGCCATGACGATCGAAGTGGCCCCCAACACGTACCCCACACAGAGGCCGAAGTTGCCGAACCAGCCGATGTAGCGGCCGTGGAGGATCCCCAGGAAGACCATTAGGGAGACGAGGGCCCATACTTCCTTTGGGTCCCATCCCCAGAAGCGGCCCCAGGAGACGTCGGCCCACAGGCCCCCCAAGATCGTGCCCGCTGCCAACAGTACTACGGCCACCTGGATCGCCTTGTAGCTCTGCGCCGTCAGCGGACCACAGGCCGCCGGCTCGCTGCGGGCAAGCCGCTGCACCTCTGCCGCCGTGGAACGGGAGGTCTCCCGCGTCGTTGCCAGCGCTCCCCCTTCAACGGCCACGCCCCTCTCTTTGGGGCCCTTACGGTAGCGGCCGAACAAGTAGTACCCCATTGCTACGCAAGAGAGTCCCCATGCCAGCGCGGCGGCCCCGTAACTGGCGGTTATGATTGCCACGTGGACGAAGAGCCAGAAGCGGTCGCGGAGGACCGGCATCAGTGGGCTGATGGCGCTGTCGAAGATCGGTGCGAAGTAGGCGAGGCCCAACGAAAAACATCCTACCGCGGCGCCCAGTCCCAGGAGCCCTCGGCGATCGAACACGTCCCCAAGTGCAGTCCGCACATCGCGCTGCGCCCACGACACCGGTACGACCACGGCACACGCTGCCAGCGACAAGATCGCGCGCGGCGCCAGCCAGGCCATTCCCAGCAGTACGCCGATGCGCGAGAGCCACTGCGCCAACGAATCCATCCACGCGGTGGCCAGATCGATCGAGGGGAGAAGCGTTCCGGTTCCCGCCGGAATGGTAGGCAGCAGGGCGATGAGTGGTTGGCCAGCCTCGTAGTACGGCCGCAATGACAGCGCCCAAATGACCACCGCGGCGAGCAGTCCCCGCAGCGCCACCAAGCTCCAACGGAAGGCCAGCTCCACCCCCGGCGGCAAGTAACCATCTTCCGAACGGCTCTCCTTCGGCTCCGTCGGCGGACCCTGTAATCCCGTCAGCCGCCATGCATATCGCAAAGCCGGCCAGAAGAGGGGAAGGAGGCAGAACCAGAATCCCACAAACGCTACGATCAATGCCACGAAGACGATCGTCTCGAACATGTTGGTCACCGGCGCCCATCCGGTGATGACCGTCCGCAGAGTCAATCCGTACACCAAGAGAGCCTGCGCGATCACCGCGACCCCTGTCGCCGTCCAAAACGTCAGCCGCGCGAAACTTCCGAAGCTCGCGGCAACGAACACGAGAGCGACGAGGAAGGCGATCCACGACCAGAAGAAGGGATCCAGTGTGTTGTAGTGGACCTCCAGGCGGGTGGAGCCCGCCGGCGGATAGGCGGTGAGGGCGAGAATCTCGTCGTCCGCATTCTCCAGCGGCAGGGCGCGGCGGAGCGGGTTCACCTCCTCGCCGAAGGCGCGGATGGCGGCTGAAAGGTCGGTGAGGGCGGCGGCGAATTCGGCCGCGCGGTCGCTCCGCTGCCGATCGGTGTAGGCCGCGGCTGCCGTGTCGAAGGCGGCGCGGACGCGGCGCAGCGGCTGCGCGGGGTATTCGGCCAGTGCGGCGTCGCTGCCGAAGCGGAGCTTCTGCACCGCCAACCAGGGCTGGCTGAGATCCTCGGCGCGCCGGTCCATCTCCAGAGCATAGGGATTCAACGCCGGGGCGATCCGCAGCGAATAACCGGCGTCGTACAGGGACTCGTGCGCAAGGTGCGCCTGCCGCGCCATCTCGCCGCACGCCAACATCAGGCGCCGGATCGTCGTCCGCACCCGCGCCAATTGGTCCTCCTGCCATTCGGGCGGGTTCTGGAAGAGCTGTTCGTGGTAGTGGGAGAGCTGCGCCGCAGAGGCTTGCACCGCGCCGTGGAACGCCAGCACGGGGGGCTCCAGGGCGTCCAGGCTGAAGCGGTCTTCCATGGCGGCCGCGGCGATCGCCTGCATCGCCGCCTCGGCGTCGCCCAACGGATCGTCGTCCCCGACGAGCATCATCTCCCGCATCTGCCCGAGCGAGGTCCCGCTCTCGTGCCACAGGTGGACGAGCTCCATCACTTCGTTGCGGATACGCCCCCGGCCGGCACCCTCGCGCGGATCGAAGGTCACCATGCGGAAGAGCCGGTAGGCCTCGGCCAATTCCCGGGCGGGCTTGTCGAGCGGCTCGCTCTGGAACTCCCTCCCCGCCGCCTCCGCCTGCTGCTGCGCTTGGGAACGCCGCATCAGATAATTGTCGAGCTCCATGAGCGCCGCGCCGCCGCGGTACGAATCGAGCTGCCAGGGAGAGACGTGCGTCAAACGCCCTTGAGCGTCGCGCAGGGGGAGGTCGAGAATCTCGCGGCGGAGCCCGTCGTGGCTCGCCTGGAGGAAGGGGACGTGCTCCCAGCGATCCGTCTCCACCAGCCAACTGAAGACCGTCTCGGCCGCCGTGAATCGCTGGACCTCTCCGCGGTCGCCGAAGATCGCCTCTGCAGCGAGCCGCTCCTCCAATTCGCCCTCACCCGGTAGCGGCTCGTAGAGCCTCAGCCGCGGCCGATCGGTCCCGTAGACGGTGTTGACCGTCCCCCGGGCGAAGGTGTCCAAGGGGGCCACCCGCCCCCGGTAAAAGCTGGGCAGCTCCTGCCAGGGCAGGAAATCCAACCCGGAGCCGTAAGCCGTAGTGGCGCCCCCTGCAAGCAGCCACAGGCCGAGAACCGCCCCCAACCACCGCCTTAGACACCGCATTGGATGACCTCTATCGCGACTCAGGACCACCCGGAACCGCCTCCCTGGCTGGACTCCGGAGGAAGAACGACTTCATATAGAACATCGTGAACATACCCACGACAATCAACAGCGAACCGAGGTACTTAAACCCCCTCCCCGGGTCGTAGTTGACGGTGAGCCAAGAGAGGAAGAGTTGGGTCCGCGGATTGTTCCCGTCGACGATCATCTCGAAGATGTCGTCCCCCGCCGCCCACGGCCCGGCGAAGCTCTCCTGAAACAGCCGGTACGAGCGCCCCCTCCTCGGGTCGGTGTAGTCGACCGGGGCGTTGAGCGTGATGAGGACGTTTTCGGCGAGCACTTCCTCCGGATCGTCGCGGTCGCGGAAATCGACCACGCTTGCGTAGTAGGCCGCCTGCGACGTTCCCGGATCGAGCTTCCGCTCGAAGCGGTGCAGGTGGACCTGGAAGCCGACGTCCACGTAGTCGCGGCGGAGGCTGATCCGCGCTTCGCGATGGGCGGAGCGGACGGTGCGCAACTGGGACCGCCGCGGCGGCAGCTCCAAGGGATCGGCTCCCATCGACTCCAGCCAGAACTCGCTGCTTTGCTCATCGACGGTGAGCCGCACGCGGG
This sequence comes from Planctomycetales bacterium, assembly GCA_007126245.1. Lineage (GTDB taxonomy): Bacteria > Planctomycetota > Planctomycetia > Pirellulales > Thermoguttaceae > SKOZ01. Next base: position 5,803 of record SLBP01000004.1, on the reverse strand, counting down.
CCTGGGGACGCTTGGGCTGTTGCGTCTGCTTGCGGAAGGGGCGCGGCCGCACCGCCGTCCCCGGCTCCGCGCTGGGGAGGAAATGCTCGACCGCGACCATGAACCGCAGCGGAGATTCCGCCAGAAACTCGACCGCGCGGCCGTCGTGGGGAAGTGGGCCTGCCTCGGTGAGCTCCGGCGCCTGCCACGTGCGGCGGTACAGGGAGAGGTCCGCTCCCTGGATGATGTCGATCCGCGGCTGGCGAGCCTGCATGAGCACGTCGGGGCTGACGAGGGACACCGCGCGCGCGTCGTCGTCCTGGGTGGCATCGAACCAGAAGGTGCCGAAGACGCCGTTGGCCCGGTCCTGCTGGTTGAACTCGGGGCTGTCGGCAAAAAGGAGCAGACGCCCCGGCGACTGCTCGCCGCCGTGGGTGCGGAGGTGCAGGTTCAAGAACCGCGGATCGAACTCGACCAGCTCGACCTCGAGACCCGTCTCGCCCAGAGGGACGCGCGGCTCCCCCTGCAACTGGGCCATCGGTACCGCGAAACGTTCACCGCGATAGTGGAGCACCACTTGCCCCAGCTCTCCCAGGGGTTCCTCGGGAGCGGAATCGAGAAAGGCCGCCGTCTCCGCCTCGCTCGCTGCCATGGCGAAGGTGACGTTGACGCCGTTGGCCAGCCGGCGACGCGAACCGATCCCCAGGTGCCCCTGCGCCATCTCGGGACGCCGGATGCTCAGCGTCACCGGCTCCCGATCGGCCGCCTGCCCGTGCGGAGACGGGAAGTCGCGCGGGGCGCCCAACATCCGAAACGTCACTTGAGGGACCGGGATTTCCTCCGAGTCGCTGTAGTAGTCCAGGACCTCCAGGCGGATTCCGTCCCGGTCGTAGAGAACGCCGCCATCCACCCCGACCAGACCCCACGGCAAAAAATGGAGCCCCTCCCTGCGGGGCCAGAGATTCAGCCCGTCGTACTCCTCCCAGTTGAAGGGGCCGCCGGCGAAGGGGATGGTCACGGCCTCTTCCCGGTTTCCGCCGCCGGCGGTCCGCCGCGCCGCCACGCCCTCCTCTTCGGCTGCCAATCCGGGCGAGACGGGCTGCACCTCGATGCGGAAGTGTTGCGTGTCCTCGTAGGCCCGCCAGTTGGCGCGGTCCTCGAAGATGGGAATCTGCGCATCGATGCCGTACCAGGCGCTCTGCAGGCAGCCGATCAAGAGCACGATGATCCCCAAGTGCGTGATCACAAAGCCCGTCTGGTGGCGCTTCCACGGGAAGCGGATCAGCATCGCGCACAGGACATTTAGGCCCAGCAGGGCAAAAATCAGGTAGAACCACCAGGTGCGATAGATGCCGAACCGCACCGCCTCCGTGCCGAAACGGCTCTCCACCAGGGTGGCCCAGGCCATCACCGCCGCGCTGCCGAAGATCACGATCACCGCCAACTGCAGCGAGGCACATGCCTCGTAGAGTCGCAGGAGCCATCGCAGGGGGAGGGGTTGGTGGGGGGTGCTCAGACGCGGTCGAGCCATGGTCGATCGATGGTCGGTGGTGAGAAATGGGTCTGCCGCGTGGCACTACGCGACGTCGGCCGGCTCGGTTCACTGCACCCGTTCGAGCGGACACGAAGCGGTATGAGAGGACACGGGAACCCAGGGGGCGTCGCAGCCAACAGGAGTTGATTATATTCCATGGGCGGTGTCAAAAACAACCGCCTCACCTCCGCCACGGCTCGCCCGCAGGCAGGCAGGCCGGGAGTCGTCCTTTGGTCCCGCCTCCCGACCGCCGGTATTCCGGCGGGCACGTGCCTCAGGGCGGGATCGCCAGGGATGACATGCGACCTCTCTGCGAGGGGGGCTGCGGCGGGACCATAGACGAAAAGAGAGCCTCGCGGACCCGCGATCTCACCGGTAGCGTGGAAGCATAGCGTGGACGGGGGCCGGGGAGAGTCGAAGTGGCCGGATCCTCCCCGTTCGCTTGGGCGAGAGACCCCAGGGCGGCCTCCGAACGCTGTTCCGGTTCGCTCGCGCTCAATAGAGGCTGGGTATCGTTTCCGTCCAGCCTACGACGGGTACCTCGGGAGCCATTACGAAGATCTCCACCCGCCGATTCACCAGCCGGTTGCTGGGGGAGTCGTTCGGAGCGATGGGCTGATGTCCGCCGAAGCCCGCCACGGCGACGCGGCTCGCCCCCACCCCCGCGGCGCGTAGCTCCTCGGTTACGGCCAGGGCCCTGGCCGTGCTCAGGTGCAGGTTGTCCGGGTGTTGTTCCCGCACCCCCCTTCCGGCGACCTGCCGATCGTCGGTGTGTCCGGCCACGAAGACCCGCAACGTCCGCGCCGCGGGGTCGTTGAGTACGCGGGCCAGTTCCCGCACCACCGCCCGGGCTGCCGCCTTGGGTTCGGCGTCGCCGCTGTCGAAGAGCACGTCCGTATCCAGCTTGGCGATTCCGGTGGTGGGATCGAAGTGCAGGCTGGGATACCGCTCGGCCAGTTCGGCGAGTTCGCGCCCCACGCCGGGAGCCAGCCGCGGGCCGTTGCGGCTGGCGGTGAGGAGATGGTCGTAGAGGCCGCTCCGCTCGCGCTCGTAGTTCGTCAGCCGCTGGCCGTCCAGGTCCAGGCGCTCCCCCAAGAGGGCCAAGTCCTCCTCGGCCCGCATGAGCTGGTCCTCGATATTGCGGCTGTGGATGCGGAGATTCTCGATCTCCGCCACATGGGCGCGGTTCTGCTCGATCAGGGCGCGGTTCTGCGTCGAGAGTGCGGCGACTTGCCCGTTGGGAAGGCTGCTGCACCCCGCTGCCAGCAGGGTTGCCGCCGCCACGGCGCTCCGTGATAAGACGATCACCCGCCGCATGATTCGACTCCTTTCGAATCCGTCGCCGGTCCGAGTGCCCCCTTCCCCTGGCTACCGGGAGGGACGGCCGGGTCAGCCGCCGACGATCAAGTCCATGATCCAGCTATTGAGCGTGTAGGGGGCGTCCCAGCTCCACATGTTCCGCAAGAGGTCGAACATCATCATGCCTCCCAAGGCCAGGAGGAAGGCGCAGAGGGCCAGGCTGACGACGTTCATCGTGGTGAAGGGTGACTCGGGGAGGGCGGCCGCGCCGACCGGCGCCCCCATCTCGTAGTCCTGCGGTGCCATGGCCGGCTCCGGCGTGAGGCGCGGCGCAGAACCCGGCCCCAACTGATCCATGGCGACGTCTTCGTCCAGCATCGGCGCCGCGCCCACGTCCGAGACGTCGCCGATCATGGTGGCGTCTTCGTCGCCGGCCTCCTCTTCCAGGGCGATCACCTGAGAACCGCTTTCGGAATCCTCGGCGTCGCCGACCTCTTCCATGGGCGTCAACAGGAAGTCGCCGTTGTCGGCGGCGCCCTCCTGCTGGATGTTGCTGTCGTCGATCGCGAGCAGGTCGTCCTCGCCCAATTCGAGCGATTCTCCCTCTCCCTCTTCGACGAGGTCGACCGGCTCCTCGAGCGACAATCCGCTGTCGGTCGGATCGACCAGTTGGATGCCGCTGTCGCTGCCGATGGTGATGTCGCTGCCGCTGCCGCTGCCGCCGAGCACGAGATCGTCGTCGGCCAGACTGACCGACGAATCGCCCTTCTTCTCGCCCGCCGCGGCATCCTCGCCGGACGCGGCGTCTTCCGCGGGGGCAAGCTCGATCCCTTCCTCACCGCCCGCGGGCGTATCCACCGACTTGGTGAGGTTGCTGTCGCTCAGCTCCACGTCGCTGCCCACCAGCTCGATGTCGCTGCCGGCGATCTGGATGTCGCTGCCGGCGATGCGAATATCGCTTGCCGAGTCCTGGTCGTCGGGGCCGCCGACCACGGTACCCGATCCGCCCGGCTCGGCGAGTGAGAAATCGTCGTCGCCGTGGAGCACCTCCTCCTCTCCGCCGCCGCCCGCCCGCTCGGCGGCGAGCTTCTCCACGTCTTCCGCCTTGTACTTCCAATCGGCTCCGTCGCGATAGCCGTGCAGCTCGCGGCGCTCGCGCATCGCCTTGACCTCGTCAATGCTGACGCCGAGCACTTCGGCAGCCTTCTCGGAATTGAAGAATTTCTGGGTCATGGCGATTGCGTGCTTCCCTTTGCGTTGGCGTCTACCTCGAATCGAGCAGCGTGCGGATTTCGTGGGGGAGGGGACTGGTGCCGTTCAGGTGCAGCATTTTCAGGTCCCACCGGAAACTCCGCACGCTACGCAGCGTGATCTTTCCGCTGGCCAGCTCGATGTGGTAGACGCTCATCGACTGCTGATCGGGGTCGATAACCGTTACCTGCTGGTACTTCTGGTCCACCGTCTCGGAAAAGGCGATCAAGCCCGGCTGGCCCGGCGCCGCGGCGCGACCCGGGAGCGGCTCATTCTCCCGCGCCGGAAGGCCCGCCGCCGCCGCGACCAGCAATCCGAGACCCACCAACGTCCCCAGCGTCGCCGCCTTCATAACTCACCTTCACCTGGCGAAGTGAAACGGGCGGAAGCCGGGACCACAATTACCATTCTAAACGGCCCGGTTTCCGATTCAAGCGAAAACTCACCCGACAGAGGGGACTTCCGCCACGTCGCCCCTTCCGGCCGCCTCTGCCGCCCCCCTTTCGGCGGTGTGGCCGCCCAAGGCGTCGGTCGGCAGGGGCTCTTTCGCTCGCGCGCGCGACGGGGAAGCATCCGAGCGGCACGATCCGCCGGTCGATCCAGGTCGGTCCCCGCAGAAGTCGGGCGGGTGAGTTTACCCGTCTCCACCTGCTCCCGCAAGGTCGGCTAGGGGGCCGAAGAATTAGCCCTCTGGCGCCGCTTCGACCCCTCCGGCGGGTATTGCCGCAGGAGACGCATCGGCCGGTTCCGATGCGGTATCGAGCGGTTCGCCGGCCGCCTGCTCGCTACGGTCGAAGGCCGCCACGAGGGTGCTGCCCCCTTCGCCTCCGGCGAAGAGCAGCGTCTGCCGCCGCTGACCCACCATCGCCTCGACGACTTGCACCTCCCCGAGCGGGTCCGATCCGGGGGTGGCGTCGACTACGGCAGGCCCGGAGGCCTCTTCGGCTGCCGGCCGTCCCGAACGGGCAACGGCGGTGACCTCGTACCCGAGGTTTATTGCCTCGGCCAAGGGCGCGACCTCATCGGGATCGACGGCAATGAGGATCTCCTCGACGGGCATGGTCCGCATCCGTTGCCCTTGAGTCAGGGAGGTGCTGCGGACGGGGATGGCCCGGGTGGTGACCGGCGTGACCACCGTTCCATCCTGCACGAGGACACGAACGACACCTCGCTTGGGGACCATGGCTGCTCCACCCGACTGCGGCGCCACGACCAGATTGCTCGCACGGCCCGCGCCGCGGTTAAGGTCGACCGAGATGGTGGCCACGAGATCGAGTCGGTCACCCGCCTGCAGGCCGTGAACGCCGCGGAGACGGCTGGCATCGAGCGTCACCGATCGCTTCCCCGGCGGAATACCCGCTACCACACCCGGCCGCGTTCCCTCGGGCAGGAAGTCTTCTTCCACGAAGAAGTAGGGAGCCTCTTTGTCACGTGCCGTCACCCGGCCGCGGACCTGGCCGATCGCTGTGATCACGTTCGGAGGCAGGTTCTCAGGGTCCATGTACCGCACCAGCCACTCGCCCGTCGTGGGATTCATGAGATCCTCGCGGCTGACCCGGGTGTAGGCGGGGATGGGGCGGGCGGCAACGGGAACGGGTATGAAGCCCGGCGGCGGACCGGCAGCGGCCCGACCGGCCTGCTGGCCGGGCAACTCGACGAGGCCCGTCGCCCACAGGGCGCCAAAGGTAAGTGCTCCGCCCATGGCAATGCCCAAGACGGCCATCAGCGCCGTCGCCCATG
>SLBP01000159.1:0-27578 GCA_007126245.1 Planctomycetales bacterium | reverse complement strand
GAGGCCCACAAGACGATGGTCCTCTGCCTGCTGCCGCGGGCGGCCTACGAGACCGAGCAGCCGGCGATCCACTTCGATCCGGAGACGGAATCGGTACTCGACAACGAGGAGGCCGACCGCCTGCTCAACGAGCCCGAGTACCGCGCGCCGTACGTCGTTCCCAAGGAGGTGTAGCGGGCGGTGGCAGGTGGTAGACCGCCACCCGGGCCGCCCCCAAAGAAGGCCGGACCGACCGGCCGTCCCACCCGGCGAGGAGCCCTTCGATGAGTATGCAGAACCTCAGCCGCCGGACGTGGCTGGCCCTGCTGGCGGCCATGGGCCTCGATCGGCGGCGGGCCGTGCGGGGGGCCGCACCGGCCGGCGGCGGCGATGCGCGCTGGCTGGACGAGGTGCGGCAGCCACCGGCCGACGTTCCTGCCGACCTTCCCCACCTCCGGCCGCTGCTCGTCGACGCTGCCGGGCAACCCGTCGAGACGATGGACCACTGGCGGCAGCACCGCGAGGTGATCCGCAGCACCTGGCTCGACTTCCTCGGCCTCCTCGCCCGGCAGGAGCCACCCGCCCCGGCGTTTGAAGTGGTCGCCGAGGACCGCGAGGCCGGCGTCCGCCGGCAGCTCGTCCGTTATGCGGCCGAGGATGGTGGGGAGACCGAGGCCTACCTGCTCGGACCTGAAGGTTGGGAGGAGGACGAAGTGCCCCGGCCGGGGGTGGCCGTCTTCCACTCCACGGTCCGCGAGTCGATTCGCCAGCCGGCCGGGGTGGAGGGCGAGCCGGAAAAGGCCTTCGGGCTGGCACTGGCGCGGCGGGGCTTCGTGGCCGTCTGCCCCCGCAACTTCCTCTGGCCGCAGACGCTGGGCATCGCCGCCGACGAGCAGACCGCGGCCTTCCAACGCCGACACCCCGAATCGCGGGGCATGGCCAGGATGCTCTACGACGCCCGCCAGGCCGTCTCCCTCCTCGCCGCGCTTCCCGGCGTGGATCCGCAGCAGCTCTCGGCCGTGGGACATTCCCTCGGGGGGAAGGAAGTCCTCTACCTGGCCGCCTTCGACGAGCGGGTCCGCTGCACCGTGAGCAGCGAAGGAGGCATCGGCACCCGCTATTGCAACTGGGACGCGCCCTGGTACCTGGGGCCCGATATCCGCGACCCCGCCTTCGACGGCGAGCACCACGAGGTGCTGGCCCTGGCGGCCCCGCGTGCCTTCCTGCTCGTCGGCGGCGACGGCAGCGACGGGGCGCGGAGCTGGCCCTTCATCGAGGCGGTGCTGCCCGTCTGGGACCTCTACGGCGCACGAAATCGCCTGGGGCTCTATAACCACCGCCAGGGCCACGCCGTCCCGCCGGAGGCCGAGCGGCGGATCGCCGAGTGGATCGAGGTCCACGGCCGCACGGCGTAGCCGGATGCGCACCCGCTTCAGCCGGGCCATCGCGCGGCAACGGCCCCGCCGAGCTCCGCTTCGAAATGCTTCGCCTTGCGCTGCTTACGCGTAGGTCTTGGCGAAGTACTCCTTGCTCCCTTCGGTGTCGGCCTTCATGCCGGCCTTTCCTTCGGTCCAGTTGGCCGGGCAGACCTCGCCGTGGGTCTCGCAGAACTGGAGCGCCTTGACCATCCGCAGGGCTTCGGCGACGCTGCGCCCCAAGGGGAGGTCGTTGACGACCTGGTGGCGGACCTTGCCCTCCTTGTCGATGAGGAAGAGTCCCCGCAGGGCGACACCCATGGGCAGGAGGACGTCGTACTTCTGCGCGATTTCCTTGTTCAGGTCGGCGATCAGCGGGTACTGGATATCGCCGAGCCCCCCATCGGTGCGCGGCGTGTTCCGCCAGGCGAGGTGCGTGAAGTGGCTGTCAACGGAGCAGCCGAGCACTTCCACTCCCAGCTTCTGGAATTCGTCCACCCCCTCGGAGAAGGCGATGATTTCGGTGGGGCAGACGAAGGTGAAATCCAGGGGGTAGAAGAAGAGAATCACGTACTTGCCGCGGTAACCGGAGAGGGTGATCTCCTGGAAGCTGCCGTTGGGCATTACGGCTTGGGCGGTGAGGTCGGGGGCCTCTTGACCAACCAGTACGCTCATGGATCGTTCTCCTCGAATGCCAAAAAAACCGTGAAAGGCCGCCGGCAGGGCAGGCCGGCGGCATCGCCCGCCGCCTGCCGCGCGTTCTCCAGATAGAAGAGCGGTTCCTCCGGCCCTCCCTCGGGGAGAGGTCGCCGGGCAAGACCGAGGATTTTTATGCAGCTAGTGAGGAATTGTCAATTCGCTTCGGCTCCTGAGGGCCGCCGCGTACTTCACGCCGGGGCGGAATACGGAGATGTCCGCGCTATCCTGCGCGGGGGGACCATTCCCGCCGGACACTTGCGCCGTTGGCCCCTCGGGTTTTTCGATTTTCCCGCCACCGTCTCCACAAAGTCAAAAGTGCCCCGGACGCTGGAGCATCCGGGGCACTTTGAAGACGGGAGCCCGGCCGTTGGAGCCGGCCCACTCACGTCAGGGGGCCGGCGGCGCGCCTACATCGGCCCGCCGGCGATGTGGCTCGCCTCGATGCCGGCGAACTGGCAGTAGGCCCGCAGCATCGGCAGGTGGTTGCCGTAGATGAGCACGTTGTGGTGCCCCCGGATGTCCCGGCTGTCGGTCACACCGTCCACGGTCATCTCGAAGGCCGTGCGGCACCCGCCCACGCCGTCGTCGGGCTGCGTCTCGATGTTGGTCAGGATCTTCCCGCTGGCCGCCATCAGCGACCCGGGGTTGATGAATTTCATGAGCGTCACCTCCTGCTCCTCGCGGAGAATCACCTGCGGGGCCACGCCCAGGTCCGACTCGTGGTGGCTGCGGAGGATGTACGGGCTCTCCTCGGCGTCGAAGCCGTCCATCTTCGTGGGTGCCGTGCAGTGGGCGCCCATGTAGGTGTTGTGCACCGTGTTGGGAGAGGGGTTGTGCAGGAAGGCCGGCTTGCCGAGCAGGTAGCTGGAGAGCAGCAGGGAGAGGGCGGCGGGCACGTCCCGCTCGCAGGCCCCGCAGGTCCCCTCGTTCATGAGCTGCAAGTAGGCCATGCACGGCGGCGGCGTCCGCCGCGCCGTCACCAGCCCCAGGCAGTCCATGGTCACTGCGTGGCAGCCCTTGGCTTCCATGAGCTGACGGTTGGCGACGTAGGTTCGCGCCGCCTCGAGGATCTCCGCCTGGTCCGGCTCCACGATGTCCTCGGCCCCGCGGGTGTAGGCCGCGGCGATCTCCTCCGCCTCGGCGCAATCGGCCGTGCCGTCGTAGAGCTCGGCGAAGTAGGCCAGGGGCATGTGGTGCAGCACCGTACCCAGCGGCGCCAGCGTCTCCTCCCGCTCTTCGTCCCCGGCGATGGTAGCCATGCGCGTGGACTTCATCCGCCACATGGCCTGGAACATCCCCATCGCCGTCTCCAGCCACTCCACGTGTTGCGTGGTGCCCACGAAGACTCGGGGCATGGTGCGGTAAGGCTGCAGGTGCGGCGTGAACTGCATCCCCTGGGGGGCGAAGACCAGCGTCGGGAGTTCTCCCCGGTTCTCCAGGAAGCCCTGCACCGCCGGCCAGCCCGTGTTGAGGCTCGTGACCACCAGAAGGGCGCCCAAGGGCTCCTTCTCCACCGTCTCCGCAGCGAAGGCCTCCCCCTCTTCCGCCGTGGTGAGCGGCTCCCCGGTGATGTCCAGCGCCAGCCCCAGCCGCTCGGCCGCCCCCTTCATGATTTCGATGTAGCGCTGCTGGCTGGCGGCGATGTCGTAGGCCGCGCCGGGCCAGCCCATGAAGTAGCTCTCGACGTCTTCGCGGCTGAAGGCCACGCGGATGACCGGCTTTTCCCCGGCGCCGGCGGCCCGCGCCGCCCCGAGGACCTCGGCGGTGGCCGCCCCGAAGAGACCCATCTTCAAGGCCAGTGCCGATCCTCCCGCCGCGCCCAGCCGGCCGAGAAACGCACGCCGCCCGTAATGCTCGCAGGAGCAGCAGGAGCTGCAAGAGGAGTGCTGACCGTGACCACGTTGTCGCTTCATGGCTCGTTCTCCCAAGGGGGCATTCGATGATCCAGAACCCAAGCCAAGCACCGAGCGGGAACCGGGCGCAGGAATGCGGAGGCCGCGCATGCCCTCGTGCCGCCGTTCCTCTTTCTTCGCCCGATCAGCGGGTGATCTACTCCCCCGCCGCTCGTCTCCGAGTATACCGGCTCCCCCCCCTGCGTCAATCAATTGCCCGATCGAATAATATTATTAACAACTGCCCCCTGCAATAATGCCAGCCGAGCCGCCTGGCAGAGGGAGAGCCCTTTCTTTCCGCCCCCGCGCTCGCGGCGCACCTGGGGGGGGCTGGGGCGACTTTGCGGGCCGCCCGCTCGGCCTGTGCCGAAAAGGGGGCGCCACGCGCCTTTGCCGGTCCTGCCGGAAGACGCTAGAATCGGTGCATTCGTTGCCTGTCGATCCCCTGGCCAGTGCGGTGTTGGTGCGATGTTTCCTCCTCCGGACGGCGGTCGGCCGGTGCGGCGCGGCCGCGCTGAGCTATACTTCCCTGACACGTCTCGTCTGCATTCGCAGAGAAGCACCTTTGGAGTCTGCACCATGATGATACTGCGCTATGCTGCCTGTCTTGCTCTGTGCGCAGTGGCCGCCGCATCCGCGCGTGCGGAGACGCCCGCCAGGGTCTTCCTCGCGGACCTGCAGCCGCAGGACCGCCTGGAAGTGCACACGAGCAAGTACGTCCTTCGTTGCGAGATCGTCGACCCGGTCACCGGGGAGGCCCTCGCCGCGCTATCCCCAGACGGGACGCGATTCGGGCGGGTCGACCGCGTCTTCCTCCTGGGGAGCACGCCCGGCCGGCACGAGGAGGGTCTGATGCTCGTCCGGATGGGCGAGGTGCGTCAGGGCCTCCGCGTCGAACTGGGCGTGGGCACCCTCGAGGCCAAGAACCGCCGGTTGACCGAGCCGGTCCAGGCGATCCGCCTGGTCCGCGGCGCGGCTCCGCTGGCCCTCCGGCCTTAGGCGGCGCCGCGTGCCACCGCCCGGCCTGAAAAGCGCAGGGCCGTCGTCCCTCGCGGAGGGCGGCCCTGCGCCCTTTTCCCGCCTCCCCGCGCGCGCCGCCGGGGAAGGCAGGCCGCTGGGCAACGGCAGCCCCGCGGAGCCCGCGCCGCGAGGGCGCGGAGGGGGGCCTTGGCCGAAAATGCGAATTAGCTGCGCGTTGGAGATCCGGGGCCGCCATTTCTCTCCTTTCGATGAACCGCCTGGTCTGGCTCTTTGAATATCCTTCGCTCCACGGCGGCGAACGCTCGCTGCTGGTAACGCTCGCGGCGGTTCGGGCGGCGGGTTTCGACGTCGCCGCCTTGGCGCCCCCGCAGGGCCCCCTGGCCGAAGCGCTGCGCAGCGAGGGTGTCGAGCCGGTCCCCTTCGTTGCGGTCGGAGACGATGGTCGGCGGCTCCCCCCGCCGCGGCTCCGTGAAGAGCTGGCCCGTCTGCTCCGCTCCCTGCAACCAGGGCTTCTCCACGCCAACAGCCTGGCCATGGGCCGGCTCTCGGGGCCGGTGGCCGCGGAGGCGGGTCTGGCGAGCCTGGCCCACCTCCGCGACATCGTCGGTCTCTCCCGCCAGGGAATCGCCGACCTGGCCCGCCACGACCGCCTGCTGGCGGTGTCGCGGGCGACGCGCGACTTCCACGTCGCCGCCGGGCTCGATGCCGGCCGCACGCACGTCCTCTATAACGGCGTCGATCTCGAACGTTTCCGACCGCGGACGCCCGCGGGATTCCTGCACCGGGAGCTCCACCTCCCACCCGCAGCGCGACTGGCCGCTACCATCGGGCAGATCGGGCTCCGCAAGGGGCAGGACGTGCTCCTGGCTGCGGCGCGCCCCTTGGCCGCCGAAGTGGCCGACGTCCATTTCCTGATCGTGGGCGGTCGGTGGTCGCAGAAGGACGAGGCGCTGGCCTTCGAGCGGGCCTTGCACCGTGCAGCCGGCGGGCCGCTGGCCGGGCGGGTCCACTGGCTGGGCGTCCGCGACGACCTGCCCAAACTCCTCGCCGAGCTCACCCTCCTCGTCCACCCGGCCCGGCAAGAACCCCTCGGCCGCGTTCTGCTCGAGGCTGCGGCCAGCGCCGTGGCCGTGGTGGCCACGGCTGTGGGAGGTACTCCGGAGATCTTCCCGCCCGCGGCCCGGGCAGCCCGCCTCGTACCCTGCGACGACCCCCCGGCGCTGGCCGGCGCCGTGAGGGAATTGCTCGCCGATCCGGCGGCGCGGACCCGTCTCGGCCGTGCTGCCCGCTGCCGCGTCGCGGCCGCTTTTTCCGCCGATGCGGCCGCCGCGGATCTGGTGCGCCACTATCGCGAAGTCCTCGGCGGGTAGTCGCCGTCGATCGTCCGGACTGCCGGGCGACGCGGTGCTCTCATCGTCCCGTGCATCGGCGCGCACCAGGCCGAGGTCGCGGTCGCAGCGGATGCGCCGCCGTGGGAGTGGGCGGGGAGCGCGAGACCCCGCGAAGAAACGCGATTGCCGTGCCCGCCCGGGTCTTCCTCGCCGGTTGCCCGCGCTGACACGGCGTTCTACATTGGAGCGAAACCGCCCTGCCGGAACGGCTTACTCCAAACGCCGAAGGACTGTCTCATGCCGTCGATTTCGATCCTGCTCGTATTCACCGCCCTGCTCGGCGGCACGCCGACCGAGAGCGCCCCGCAACCGCTGCCCCCCGGCGGCCACACGATGCTTTCCGAGCCGGGGCTGGCCGGGCTCCACTTCTCGGCCCCGCCCGAGGTGGCTTCGTCACAGACGGTCGCCGTCGAAGGAATGCCGTTCGACGAGGCGCTCCGCATCACCGTTCGCGCGCGGCCCCGCGATGCCTGGGGTGTGCAGCTCACCGCCGAAACGAATTCCCCTATCCGTCGCGGCGACGTGCTCCTGGTGAGCTACTTCCTCAAGGGAGTCGCCAGCGAGGACGAGTCGGGCCAGGTGGCCGTTACCGCCCACGTCCAACAGAGCCAAGACCCCCACACCAAGGTGGCTACCCTTCCCGGCCAGACGGCCGAGCAGTGGCGCCACGTCGTCCGCCCCTTCGTCGCCGACCGCAACCTGGATGCAGACGAGAACAACTTCGTCTTCCATCTCGGATATGCCCCGCAGACGCTGCTCATCGGCGGCGTCGAACTACTCGACTACGGTCCCGACGCCGACATGGCGTCCATGCCGCAGACGCCCACCACCTACCCCGGGCGCGAGGCCGACGCCCCCTGGCGAGCCGCCGCCGCCGAGCGGATCGAGCGCTACCGCAAGGACGACGTGGTGATCGAAGTGGTCGATGCCGAGGGGCGGCCCGTGGCCGGGGCCGAGGTCCGCGCCGCCATGACCCGCCACGCCTTCGGATTCGGTTCGGCCGTCACCGCCCAGATGCTCACCGCGCAAAACGACGACGGCCGCCGCTACCGTGAGATCGTCGAGCGGTATTACAACAAGGTCGTCTTCGAGAACGACCTCAAGTGGCGGCCGTGGCTGGCGGGGGCCTCGAACACCCACCGCACCTACCGCCGCGCGTGGCTCGACGAAGCCTTTGCCTGGCTCGCCGATCGCGACATTGCCGTCCGCGGGCACTACCTCATCTGGGCGCCCGTCGGCCGCTGGCAGCCCGAGGACTACACCCAGCGCCCCGACGACCTCCGCCGCGACAGCCTGGCCCACGTGGAAGAAAAGGCCCTCGCCGTGGGCGAGCGGGTCGCCGAGTGGGACGCCATCAACCACATTGCCGGCTGGGGCACGACCTACGCCGACCTGCTCGGCGGCAACGCCATCTACGCCGAGGTCATCCGCCTCGCCCGCGAACTCGTCCCCGGCGTGGAGATGTGGGTCAACGAGGGGCAGATCCTCACCAGCGGCATGCGGCACGAGGAGTATCTGGAGATCGTCCGCGATCTCGTCGAGCGCGGCGAGGCCCCCGACGGCATCGGCTTCATGGGCCACTTCGCCGACGGCACGCTGACGCCCATGGAAGCCGTCTACCGGCGGATGGACGAGTACGCGCAGGTCATCCCGCGCCTGCAACTGACCGAGCTCGACGTCGACGTGGGCGTCGACGAGACGCTCCAGGCCGACTACCTCCGCGACGTCATGACCCTCGCCTTCAGCCACCCGCACTGCGAGGCGATCGTGATGTGGGGCTTCTGGGAGGGCCGCCACTGGAAGCCCCATGCGGCCCTCTACCGCCGCGACTGGTCGATCAAGCCCGCCGGTGTGGCATGGAAGGACCTCGTCTTCGACGCCTGGTGGACCGACGCCCGCGGCCGCACCGACGAGGCCGGCCGCTTCACGGCCCGCGGCTTCCACGGGCAGTACGAAGTGACCGTCGGCCACGGCGAAATGCGGGCGACCCAGTCCGGCAGCCTGACCCCGGAAGGCCTCCACCTGCGCATCACCCTCGCACCGTAGGCGACCCCGAACGGTTCCGAGGCTCGCAGGGTCGCCCCCCGTGCGTCGGAGGACCGGTACAATACGGCCAACGGCTCAAGGGGGAGCGGAGGCCCCGGCCCCGCCGCCAACCCACGCCGCTGCGCCGTTGAAGTGGAAATCGGCTCGGTGTTTCTCGGCGTCTTTCCATCGAGGAGAACGGCAATGACGCGCGCTCCTGATTTTCTGCGGGTGCTGACCGCGGCGGCACTCGGGGCCAGCTTCCTCCTGCTTGGGACCGGAGCGGCTTCTCCGGCGGCCGAGCCTCCCGGTTCGGAGGCTTCGGCGACCCTCGCCCGGCAGATCCTCGACCGCAGCGGCGTCCGCGGAGGGGCCGTCGTCCACCTCGGCTCCGGCGAGGGGACGCTCACCGCGGCGCTGCGTGCGGGGGAGGGGTTCGTGGTGCAGGGCCTGGAGAGCGATCCCGCCAAGGTGGAGCGCTCGCGCGAATACGTCCGCTCCCTCGGGCTTTACGGGCCGGTCTCCATCGACCAGTGGGACGGCCGGCGCCTGCCTTATGCCCAGAACCTGGTGAACCTCATCGTTGCGGAAGACCGCGGCGCCGTGAGCCGGGAAGAGATGCTGCGGGTGCTGGCGCCGCGGGGGGTGGCGCTCCTCAGGGATGGCGAACGCTGGACGAAGCTGGTCAAGCCGTGGCCCGGGGAGATCGACGAGTGGTCGCATTACCTGCACGGCGCCGACAACAACGCCGTGGCCGCCGACGAGGTGGTCGGGCCGCCGCAGCACGTGCAGTGGATGAGCGATCCGCCCTTCGCCCGCAGCCACGAGATCAACTCCAGCCTCGCCGCCATGGTCTCGGCCGGCGGGCGGCTCTTCTACATCTGGGACGAGGGGCCCATCGGCCTGACCGACCCGCGATTTCCCTCGCAGTGGTCCCTGCTGGCCCGCGATGCCTTCAACGGCACGCTCCTCTGGAGACTTCCCATGCCCCAATGGGGATGGCCGCAATGGCACGACGCCTCGCGGTGGGACGACCCCCGCGAGCGGGCCCTGATGCTGCGGCTGCTCCCGGCGACGCTCCCCCGCCGGCTGGTCGCAGCCGGCGAGCGGGTCTACGTCACCCTCGGCTACCATGCCCCGGTGTCGGTCCTCGACGCCGCGACGGGCGAGACGCTGCACGTCTTCGAGGAGACGGCGCCGGCCGACGAGATCCTCCATGCGGACGGCCTTCTCGTGCTGCGGGTGCGGACGGCCGACAGCCCCCCGGAAGCCGACGTCTGGGGCTCGATGCCGCAGCGGCCCCACGGCCGGGTGATGGTCGTCGATGCCCAGACCGGCCGGATGCACTGGGAGAGCCCGCCCGAGGCGATGGCCCCCTTGACCCTGGCGACGTGCGGGCGGCGGGTCTATTACTCGAACTACCGGGAGGTGGTCTGCCTGGAGTTGGATAGCGGCAGAGAGCTCTGGCGGAGCGAGCCGGCCGAAAGCCGCAGCGGACACCGGACCACCGGCGGCACGCTGGTGGCGCATGAGAAAGCCGTGCTCTATACGCCGCTCGAACAGGGCTACCGGGGAGGCGGGCGCACCCATGCCTTCTCGCCGGAGACCGGGGAGTTGCTCTGGCGCGGGCCCGCCAATCTGGGGCCGGGCATCTCCAATCCGCCCGACCTGTTCGTGGTGGACGACCTCGTCTGGCTGGGCGAAACGGATTACCCCGATCACCAGGTGGAGATGACCGCGGTCACGCGGCAGGGGTTCGACCCCGAAAGCGGCGAGATCGTCCGCGAGGTCTCCGTGCCGCTGCTCAAGAGCCCCGGCCACCACTACCGCTGCTACCGGAGCAAGGCCACCGCGCGCTTCCTGCTCTTGCCGAAGCGGGGGGTGGAGTTTCTCGACCTTGTGGGCGACGACCACATGCGGCACGACTGGCTGCGGGCGCCGTGCATCTACGGCGTGCTGCCGGCCAACGGCATCCTCTACGTAGCGCCGCACCAGTGCGTCTGCTATCCCGGGGTGCTGCTGCCGAACTTCAACGCCCTGGTCGCGCAGGTCGAGGAGGGCGGGGGACCGCCGGTGCCGGAGGACCGCGTGCAGCGGGGGCCGGCGTGGGGCGCCGTGGCCGAAGATGCCGCAGCCAACGAAGGGGATTGGCCCACCTACCGCCGCGATGCCCGCCGCAGCGGTAGCGCCGCGACCGCCGTGGCCGGGCCGCTGGCGCGCCGCTGGGAGGCGGCGTTGGGGGAGAGCGTGACGCCCCCGGTGGTCGCGGGAGGCCGCCTCCTCGTCGCCGAGAAGGATACCCACACCGTGCATGCCTTGGATGCCGAGAGCGGGCGGCGTCTGTGGCGCTTCACGGCTGGCGGCCGGGTGGACTCGCCCCCTACGGTCCACGGCGAGTTGGTCTTCTTCGGCTCTGCCGATGGCTGGGTCTACTGCCTGCAGGCCTCCGATGGCGCGCTCGTCTGGCGGTTTATGGCGGCCCCCCGTCAGCGCCGCATCGCCGCCCGCGGGCAGTTCGAGTCGGCCTGGCCGGTGCACGGGAGCGTGCTCGTCGAAGTCGACGCCACCGCCAGCCCGCCGCGGCCGGTCGTCTACTTCGCCGCGGGCCGCTCGTCGTTCCTCGACGGAGGGATCGCGCTCTACGGCCTCGATCCGCAGACCGGCGAGGCCTTGCACCACGCCCGCCTCAGCGGCCCGCGGCCGGACCCCTTCGAAGACGTCGGCATGGCCGGTTACATGGACGGCGCCAAGAACGACATCCTCGTCAGCGACGGGGCCGACCTCTACCTCTTCCAGGAGCGGTTCCGCGGCGACTTGACGCGGGTCGAGGCCCCGCTCGAGGACATGCAGAACGAGCGGGGCGGTTACCGCCTCTATCCGCCGGCCCCCGAGCGGGGCGCCGAGGCGCGGCGGCTGATCGCCACCAGCGGCTTCCTCGACGACTCGTACAACGAAGGGACCTTCTGGACCTACAGCGACCGGTGGCCCGGTTGGGACCGGCACATGTCGCGCGTCCCCCGGTACGGGCAGATCCTCGCCTTCGACGCTCAGGCCGTCTACGGCGTTCACGTCTTCACCGATAGCATTCGCGTCCGCCGCGGATTCACCCCGGGAGGGAAAGGCTACCGGCTCTTCGCACGCGAGCACGAGGCCGACCGCGACGTCTGGTCCGCATTCGTGCCCGTCCGCATCCGCGCCATGGCGCTCGCGGGCGACCGGCTCTTCTTCGCGGGACCGCCCGACGTCGTGCCCGAGGAGGACCCTCTGGCCGCATTCGAAGGACGCCGCGGTGCGGCGCTCTGGGCCGTCGCCACCGCCGACGGCGAGAAGCTCGAAGAAGTCTCGCTCGACGCGCTGCCGGTCTTCGACGGTCTCATTGCCGCTGCCGGCCGATTGTACCTGAGCACGACCGATGGGAGGGTGCTCTGCTACTCGGCGAAGTAATGAAGGATGTTTTGGGCCTGCCCGCGGGTGTTTGGGGGGGGCGTGTCTCGACATTTCACTTTTTCGGGCACCTTTGGTTGCCAGCAGGCGTTCCGATGGCTTGGCCAGGTGCCGATCCCCGGCGCGATCCTCTCCGCGTCGGTGGTCCACCCGGGCAACCGTCTTGGAAATGGCCGCCATGCTCGCGCCGCCGAAGTACTCCCCGATCACACCCACTGCCGCATCCGTGACCCGCCGCCTCGGCATGCTGGTGCTTGTTCAAGATCAGAGGGTGCGCCTGAAGAAGACGACGGCCAACGGGGGCAGGTTGATGTTCAACGAATAGGGCTCGCCGTGGGAAGGCAAGGGGGAGGTCTCCACCTGGCCGAGGTTCCCCCAGCCGCTTCCGCCGTAGAGGAGGGCGTCGCTGTTGAGGATCTCCTGCCAGAGGCCGTAGTGGGGCGCGCCGATGCGATAGTTGGGGCGCGGCAGGGGGGTGAAGTTGCAGACCACGATCACCTCGGGGTCCTGCTGGCGGCCCTTGCGGAGGAAGATGATCGCGCTCTGCTCGCTGTCGTGCGGATCGAGCCACCGGAAACCGGCCGGGTCGCAGTCGTGCACGTGCAATGCGGGCTCGGTGCGGTAGGTGCGGTTGAGGTCTTCCACCCACCGCTGCACGCCGGCGTGCCGGGCGAACTGCACGAGCTGCCACTGCAGCACGCCCTCGTGGTTCCACTCGCCCCGCTGGCCGAACTCGCCTCCCATGAACAAGAGCTTCTTGCCGGCCTGGGCCCACATGTATCCCAGCAGCACGCGGAGATTGGCGAACTGCTGCCAATCGTCGCCCGGCATCTTCCCCAGCAGCGAGCCCTTGCCGTGCACCACCTCGTCGTGCGAGAGGGGGAGGACGAAGTTCTCCGTGAAGGCGTAGACCATCCGGAAGGTGATGCGGTCGTGGTGGAATTTGCGGTACACGGGGTCCTGGTGCATGTACTCCAGCGTGTCGTGCATCCAGCCCATGTCCCACTTCATGCCGAACCCCAGCCCGCCCAGGTAGGCCGGCCGGGAGACCATGGGCCAGGCCGTCGATTCCTCGGCCACGGTCACCGTATCCGGGAAGCGCTCGTAGACCTTTTCGTTGAAGCGGCGGAGGAAGTCGATGGCCTCGAGGTTCTCCCGCCCGCCGTACTTGTTGGGGATCCACTCGCCTTCCTTGCGGGAATAGTCGAGGTACAGCATGGAGGCGACGGCGTCCACGCGCAGCCCGTCGGCATGGTACTTGTCCAGCCAGAAGAGCGCGCTGGAGAGGAGGAAGCCGCGGACCTCGTTGCGGCCGTAGTTGAAGATGTGGCTGTTCCAATCGGGGTGGAAGCCCTTGCGCGGGTCGGAGTGCTCGTAGAGGTGGGTGCCGTCGAAATAGGCCAGGCCGTGCTCGTCGCTGGGGAAGTGCGACGGCACCCAGTCGAGAAGCACGCCGATGCCCTGCTGATGGAGGTGGTCGATCAGGTACATGAGGTCCTGGGGCGTGCCGTAGCGGCTGGTGGGGGCGAAGTAGCCGGTCGTCTGGTATCCCCAGGAGCCGTAGAAGGGGTGCTCCATGAGGGGCATGAACTGCACGTGGGTGAAGTTCATCCGCTGCAGGTACTCGGCCAGGGGAGCCGCCAGCTCGCGGTAGGTGTCGAAGCGGTTCTCCCCGCCGCCCAGGCGCATCCACGAGCCCAGGTGCATCTCGTAGATGGCCATGGGGGCATCCAGCGCCTGGCGCCGGCCGCGGCCGTGCATCCAGGCCTCGTCGCCCCAGGCATAGTCGAGATCCCAGACGATCGAGGCCGTCTGCGGGGAGATTTCGGCAAAGAAGGCATAGGGATCGGTCTTGTCCACGCGCCATTGGCCGTAGCGCGAGATGAGGTAGAACTTGTACCGGTTGCCGGTGCCGCAATCGGGGATGAAGGTCTCCCAGATGCCCGAGTCGGCCCGCGGCGTCATGCGGTGGGCGTCTTTCGACCAGCCGTTGAAATCGCCCATCACGGCCACCGATTCCGCGTTGGGCGCCCAGACGGCGAAGCGCGTGCCGGCGCCGCCGTCCACGGTGCACGGGTGCGCGCCCAGCTTGTGGTACAAGTCGAGGTGCGTCCCTTCGTTGAACAGATACAGGTCGTGGTCGGAGAATGCGGTGATCATGGTGTGTCTTTTGGGGAAACCGGCTGCGGCGCGCTGGGCGGCTCTCATCCCTCGTGCGGCTGGTCGAGAATCTGCAATAGCCCCTTGAGCGGAATGTGGGTCCAGTGCGGCCGGTTGTTGAGTTCGTAGGTCAGTTCGTAGAGTGCCTTATCCGTGAGGTACAGCTCCAGCATGAGGGCGACGGCCCTGCGCGGCCGGGGCACGAAGGCGGCGTCGCCGGCGACCTCGCGGTAGGCGCGGAGGAAGGCGGCGCCGGTCCAGACCGCCCAGAAACGCACCCACTCCTCCAGGGTAGCATACTCGGCCTGCTCGACCCGCAGCCCGGCGATCTGCATCTCCAGGGCGGCATGGCAGGCATGCTCCGCCCCAGCAGGCCCAGCGCCCGCTCCACCTGGTTCCGCATTCCACGACGGTATCCCTGGCGGCGGCCGTGCCGGTACCACGGCACGGCCCTCTCCGGCCGTGTACGGCGGCCCCGCCTTACGGAGCGGCGTACGCCCGGGCCCGGTCCATGAGCCGCTGCAACTGACCCGACAGCCGCTGCACGGTGGCCGCATGCGCCTCTCGCTCGGCGACGTTGGCATCCTCGTCCGGATCCGACCAGCGATCGAAGAGCATGCGGGCAGCGACGGCGTGTCGAACGCCGTCGCGATAGTCTCCATATTCGGTGTAGGAGAAGCGGGGGGTGACCACATTGTCGCCTCCCTGCCATCGCGTGTACACGGCGTCCCGCGGGCCGGCGCCGGTTCCCTTGAGCAGAGGCGTCAGGTCGGCGCCGTCCCACTGGGCCCTCAGCGCCTCGTCGGGTTGAAGCCCGGCGAGGGAGGCCAGCGTTGGGAACAGATCCACCGATTCCACCAGGGCGTCGGTGCTGGTGCCTTCGCGGGTGGTGCCCGGCGCACGGATGATCAGCGGGATCTGCACGGAACCGCGGACGAGGTTGTGCTTTCCCCAGAAGCCGTGTTCGCCCAGATTGAAGCCGTGATCCGCCCATAGGACCACAATCGTATTGCCGTCCAGCTCCAGCCGGACCAGTTCCTCGAGGATGTCGCCCACCAGCTTGTCGACGTAGCTCACGCAGGCGAAGTAGCCGTGCCTCATGATGCGGTGGAATTCGTCCGAGCCCTCGTCCAGACCGCGCAGATGGTAGCTCCTGAACTCGCCGGAGCCGGTAAGCTGCCCGGGGGCGCCCTCCGGCCGCGAGCGGTTTTCGGCCAAGGGGATCTCGTCACGCTCGTAAAGGTCCCAGTACCGTTTCGGGGCGTAGAACGGCAGGTGCGGGTTGAAGAAGCCGGCCACCAGGAAGAATGGCTCTTGCTGCCCGCGAAGTCTCCGCAGCGCTTCCAGCGTCATGCGCGCCACCTGACCGTCGAAGTACTCGTCATCCGGCACGTCCGGGTGTTCGTAGATGGGGCCCCTCCCCCTTTCGGAAATGAACTGGCGAGATTCCGGATCCGCCATGTGCAGAGGGTTCTGCTTGGGCGAGGCTGCCGGTTCGCTCCAGCTTCGCTCCTCCGTATCCCTGCGGTGGTGGAATACCTTGCCGATGGAGACCGTATGGTAGCCGTTTTCCCTGAAGAACTGCGGCAGGGTCACCGCGTCCGGCGCCTCCTTTTCCACCATCGAGTCGTAGCTGACGAACCGCTCCCGGGTCGGATAGATTCCTGTCAGCATGCTGCCCCGGGAGGCCCCGCAGACCGGCACCTGGACATAGGCGCGGTCGAATCGCATCCCCTCGCCAGCCAGGCGGTCGATGTGGGGCGAATGGACGTACGGTCTGCCGTAAGCGCCCAGCCAGGTGCCGAGGTCGTCCACGCTGATGAACAGCACGTTCGGCCGGTCTTCCTCGGCGGCCGCCTCTCCTGCCGGCAGAAAACAGGCGCAGGCGGAGACCAGCAGCACAAGCCCAAGCCCGCGGGCCGGACGATCCACCCCTCGCGACCCGAGGCGTGGTATGCTGCCCAGGAGCCATTGCATGAGGTGTGTCATGATCTCGCTTCCCTGGATGGTGGGGATTTCGAACCTCGGGCGTGCGCGATTATCGTTCGGGCGCAATCCCCTTGTCAAGGCGCCGGATGATCCATCCCTCCTCATCTCCGCCTTCTCGAAGCCCCCCTCTTCTCAAACGACGGTCGAGAAGACCGAGCATGAGGAAACCGGTAACCGTTCACGGGCCGGCCGAAGGGGACAGTCCCATTTTCGCGGCCCAACAGCGTTATCTACGAGGAATGCCTTCTCAGGCCGCGAAAATTGGGACAGTCCCCAGCGCCGGGGCACCCAGCCATACGAGGGCAGCCACGGCGGCGGCACGGAGTTGCATGGAACGGAGGCAGTCAATGCATGAGAGGTCATTCCTGGGCCAGGGAGAGCCATGGCGGTGGGCTCGGCTGTTGGCCGATTCCCGACGGCCGCGCCGGTCGAGAGTGGCCGCCGGCATCCGCCCCGCCCGCGGCAACGATCGCCGCTGCGGCCGTGCGCGCCGCAGCCGGTCTCATCCGCTGCGCACCGGGGGCGACCTTAGATTGGAGTATAGCAACAACGGCCGGAGAAAGAGATACCCCGCCGGCGGTCGCGCGAAGGGGATCCCGGATCGTGGCGCGGACGAGCAAGCGAAGGGGCGAAGTCCGTCAACCCCGCAGCCCGCCTTCGCGGGAGAGATGCCCTCGCCGGCCCAGCGCCTCATTGCAAGGGCCGCCTGGGGGCCCGCTAAGGCACCCGGTCACATCGCCCCGTCGTGAAAGACCACCGGTAACGAGAAGCGCCCCTCGGGACGGTTGAGCTGGACAGCGCCCCGAGGGGCCCATGTTGTTCGACGGGGGCGGCGACCATCATGCGCCAGATTCTACCTACCGGCGGGTCGAGGCAGACGAGCCGGTTCTCTCCATATCCTGGACGGGGCAATAGGCCGATGTTTCCGCACCGAAGCGTCGAACGCCCACCGATCGATTCACGGGATCGAGAACACCCTTCCTTTTGCGAAGCCCTCTCACAGATGAGGGGCGAACCGACCTCGATCGCTCGGCAAAAAAACTGTCGCGCACTGTTGGGGCAGTCGCGCGCGCATCACCAGCAGCAGCGGCGCCACCTGCCGAAGAGACGCGGCCGGCAGGTCACCGGGGCGCAGGTCACCGCGCGATGCCTTACCGGAATGGCCGTCGCCGTGGTGGGATAATAGGTGGCGGGGCGGTACGTCTTGACGTGAACGACAGCCACCGGGCGAGCGGTCGTCGGATAGGCCGTCGTCGGGTAGGCCGTCGTCGGGTAGTGGGTCACTACCGGCTTGTAAGTGACGTGCGGCTTGTGTGTGACGTGCGCAGTCGGCGCCACGGCGGCGCGTTGCTCGGCAGCCGCCGGCGGGTCGGTCTCGTCGTCCTGCGCGTACAGGGCTCCCTGGGCTTGGCTGCCCAGGGCAACCATCACCATCGTGGCACACACTGCCATGCAAAGCATCCATGAACGGTTCATCGCGAAACCCTCCTATCGTAACCGAACAGCAAATCTGGGCTCATGCCGTCGAACGATCTCCTCGCAATCCTCTTCCGGACGGCACGCGGAGGAGGAGTTGCCCCGTCGTACACGACCCGCAAAACGGATGCCGCGCCACGCGTTCCGGGAGCGGGGGCCTGGTGGAGCCCCACTCCCGAGATCCAAGTCGTGGAAACTCGGTTCCGGCACCGGGAAGAGACCCCGTTTTCGAAGAGGGAACCGAGGGGATGGTGCATGGGAGAGGGGCGTCGAAGGACCGCCCTTGCTGCGCGAAAAGTCCCCCTCAGCACCCGGGCAAGACCCCAGCCGAACGACCGTTCTGCGGTACCAACCGCACTGCGAGGCGGGGATGCGACTGAGACCGCGGGCGAGCAAGCGCCACGCGAAGGGCGGATCGAGGGGCGTTCGGGGAGCGAACGCTGGAGCCGGAAAGGTCGTTGTGCCTTGGGCGAAACGGCTCCTCCCCCCGGAAAGGCCGACACCCTGCCGTACAGGCGGGCAACTGCCGATGCACACCAACGCCGGGGACCCCTTCATCGTCGCTCTCCCCTGCCAGATTGTCGCTCTCCCCTGCCAGGACGACGCGGTCGGCCTAACGAGGCCTAATAGCAGAGTAGCAGTCCGATTCGGCGGGTCAACCCCTGTCCACTTGCACTTTCCCGCGCTGCGATGCCCGCTTTGCCGGCAAGGCAATTTGGGGCAAAGGCGGCAATGGGGAGGAATGCTGCGTTTCGGCACACACGGCCCATATAGAAGTCCCCCTTGGCGAATGCAACCTTCTGGTCGTACGTGCCCCTTATTGTTGGCTCTGCCGGGAGGAGTGTGGGCCGTCAGCCGGCAGCCACGCCGGCGGGGACCGTGTGGCAAGTGGGGCGAGAGGGTGCTATGCTCGCGTTTGAGCGATGATTGTGGTTTCCGGCATGTGTGCCCGCCGGGAGCGTCTCCCGGGAACGGTCGCGCACGGGAATGCCGGAAGCGCGCCCGAAACGCAGGAGCCAGAAGCAATCATGACCAGAAACCACCTTTCGCGGCGGCGGTTCTTGAAGGAGACTGCTGCCGGCACCGCGGCCGTGGTCGCCGCGGGAGCCCTCACCGGGCCGGCGAACGCCCGCGTCCGCCCGAACACCCTGGCGGCCCTCGGCGGAAGCCGGGTGCGGACGCGGCCGTTCGCCCCCTGGCCGCCGGTCACGGCCGATATCGAAGAATCCCTGCTGGCCGCATTCCGTTCCCGCCGGTGGGGGCGCACCCTTCAGGGCGCCATGCAGGGCGGGGGGCTGGTGGCGGAGTTCGAGCGGCGGTTTGCCGAGCTGCTCGGCGCCGAGTACTGCCTGGCAACCGGGTCCTGTACGCAGGCCCTGCACACGGCGCTCCATGCCGTGGGCGTAGGCGCCGGCGACGAGGTGCTGGTGCCCCCCTGCACGTTCATCGCCTCCGTGCAGGCGATCCTCCTCTGCAACGCCCTGCCGGTCTTCGTGGACGTCGAGTTGGAAACCTTCCAGATGGACCCCGCGAAAATGGAGCCGCGCATCAACGGCCGCACGCGGGCGGTGGAGCCGGTGCACATCGCCGGGTTGCCCTGCGACATGGAAAGGGTCATGGCGGTTGCCGACCGGCACGACCTGGATGTCGTCGAGGACGCCGCCCAGGCCCCCCTGGCCGCCATCGGCGGCAAAGCGTGCGGCACCTTCGGTACGCTGGGATGCTTCAGTTTCCAGACGAGCAAGGTCATCGCCTGCGGGGAGGGCGGCGCCATCGTGGGCGACGACGCCGACCTGATCGAGAGGTGCTACGCCTTCCACAACATGGGCCTCTCCGCGAGATTCGTGAGCGCAACGGGGGAGGGGACCGTCGGCATCGGCACGAAGTACCGTATGAACGAGATCGAGGCCGCCCTCCTGCTCCCCCAGCTTGCCACGCTCGATGAGCAGATTCGCACCCGCAACGAGAACGCCGCCTACCTGGCCGCTCGCCTGGAGGAGATCCCCGGGATCGCACCGCAGAGGCTGGTCTCGGGGGCCACCCAGGGTGCCTACTACCTCTACGGCTTCCGATACCTCAAGGAGCACTTCAACGATGCCTCCCGCGCCGTTTTCCTCCGCGCGCTGCGGGGCGAGGGAATCCCCTTCACCACCATGTACTTCGACCGGCTCAATGAGCAGGCATTCCTCGAGAACACGCTGAGCTCGCCTACCTTTCGGAAGGTTTTCTCGGCAGAGCGGCTCCGGCAGTACTGGGAGGAGAACCACTGCCCGGTCAACGACCGGCTTGCCGAAGAAGGTGTCTGGCTGCCGCAGACCATCTTTTTAGGGGGGAGGCAGGAAATGGACGACGTCGCCGACGCGATTGCCAAGATCCACGAACACAAGGATCAGCTCGCCCGGCTATAGCTTGCGTGGAGGTGCGGCGGCCCGCACCCGGAGGAGAGAGACTTCCAGCCCTTATAGCCGAGAATTCGACCGCAATGATCGAAGGACCCCAGCTCTGCCACCGGATGAAGCCCGTGCAACCGGAGGTCATCCGGGGCAGTGACTTCGTCGCCGTGAGAACCACCTACCGCTTCGAGTCATGATCGAAGAGGTGCACGGTAAGCCCATCGAGGCGGGCCAGTCGTTCGGCGCGGCCCACGTCGTCGGCTACTTCGATGCCATCGACGAGATGCACGCCGTATACGGCCGCTACCGAGGCCACACGGCGCTGACTGTCGACGAATCGGGATGGCACCTGGAAGGCTAGGTTTGGCGCACTCGGACGGTCTCCAGACTCGGATCCTTCGCCCTGCGTTTCGCAGTCCCCCCGGCGCGATGATTGACACGAGTGAAGGCAGCGACTACGTTCGGGGGGCGGGGTGCGGATTGCATCTGCCACCTGTCTCGGCCCGTCCAACCCACATTGCGGGAATTCACCATGAGTGGTCACATGAGCACTAAGGGCATTGGGCGTCGCGAGCTCCTCGGTAGGGGGGCTGCGCTGGCGGCGGGCGCAACGGTGCCCTGGTTCCTGCCGGCCTCGGCCCTGGGGCGTGCGGGCCGGGCGGCGGCCAACGAGCGGGTCGCCCTGGGCTTCCTCGCCGTGGGTGGCCGGGGGCGGGCCCTGCTGCGGGGCTTCATGAACTGCCCCGACGCCCAGTGCGTCGCGATGTGCGATCCCTACGCCGACCGCCGGGAAGCCGCCGCGGCCATGACCGACAGCCGCCCCTATCTCGACTTCCGCGAAGTCCTCGCCCGCGACGACCTCGATGCGGTGGTCATCGCTTCGCCCGACCACTGGCACGTCCCCATGGCCAACGCGGCGGCGCGCGCCGGCAAGCACGTCTACGTCGAGAAGCCCCTCGGCCTGACCATCGAGGAGGACCTCGTGTGCCGAAAGGTCCTCCGCGAGGCGGGGGTGGTCTTCCAGTACGGCACCCAACAGCGGAGCTCGGCCCACTGCCGCTTCGGCTGCGAGCTGGTTCGCAGCGGGAAGATCGGTGAACTCGCGGCCCTGGAAGTGGTAGCGCCCAACGGCGGGGCGGGAGGCTCCACCGATGAGGCCCCCGTACCCGAAGGGCTTGATTACGACCTCTGGCTCGGTCCCGCGCCGTACAAACCCTATACCGTCGATCGCTGCAACCCCCCCGGAACCTACTGGATCTACGACTATTCGATCGGCTACCTGGCCGGCTGGGGTGCGCACCCGCTCGATATTCTCGTCTGGGGGTGCGACGCCGACCTGGCCGGCCCCATGACCTTCGAAGGTACGGGCACAATCCCCGCGGAAGGATTGTACGACACCGTATACGATTGGGACGTCACCGTGGAGATGGCCGGAGGTCGGACGATGACCTTTCTGCCGGGGGGGGACTCGACGAAGTTCATCGGCACCGAGGGCTGGGTCGAGGTGCGACGCGGCGGCATCGACGCCGAGCCGAAGTCCCTCCTGGAATTCTCGCTGGGGGCCGACGATGTCCGGCTCGTGGAGAGCCGGCAGCAGGAGCAGAACTTCCTCGACGCCATTCTGGAGCGGCAACCCCCCGTGTCGCCCTTGGACGACGCGGTCCGCTCGGACATCATCAGCCACTTGAGCGATATCGCCGTACGGACCGGGCGGCGGATCACGTGGGACCCGGCCACGGAGGCGATCGTCGGCGACGAGGAGGCCGCCGCGCTCCTCAGCCGCCCCCTGCGGGAGCCCTGGACGCTGTGACACGAGGGTCAGTCAGCCTGTCGGGAGAGTCTCGGAGGGTGCGAAGCATGACATCGGGGGAGCCGCCGGTCAGACCGGTCCGTCTCCGGCGGAGGTGCAGGTGGGGGCGGGCGGTCGACTCCTGGCCCGTCTTACTGATCCTGGCGGTAGTCGGCACCGGCTGCCAAGAGCAGTCAGCACCGCAAGCAACCGATGCCGTCGGCGAGATCCGGGCCGCTCGAGAACCGCCTCCGCCGGTGACCGAGGAGGCATGGGCTGCGGCTCTCCGGGAGGGGGCGGACACCGCTGAGGTGCCGCCTCAGTTCGCCCGGGCGGTCCGCATGGTGGACACGCTGGGGGGCACGGTGCATTTCGACCGGGAGGGGCGGCTGGCAGCGGTCGACCTGGCCCGCGACCGCAGTTCCGTGGGTGACGAGGAACTGGACCTCTTGGCTGCCTTCCCCCATTTGAAGCGGCTGCGATTGGCCGGCAGCTCTTTAGGCAATCCCCAATTGCATTGGATCGCGACGCGTTGGCATGGTCTGGAGGAGCTCGCCCTCCACCATACCTCCATCGACGATCAGGGCCTGGCGGTCGTCGAGCAGCTCGGCGCATTGGAGGTGCTTTCGCTGCGAGCGGCTGCCGGCCTCGGCGACGCCGGCATGGAACCGATCGCCCGGTTGCCGCGGCTGAACCAGCTTTCTCTCGTGGAGAACCGCATCACGGGTGAGGGACTTGCGCGGCTCGCCGACGCGAGAGGGTTGGAGGTCCTCGACCTCCGCGGCTGCACGCAGATTCGCGCCGACGATCTGGCGTGCCTGGCGGCTCTGCCCCGGCTGCGGGTGTTGCGCCTCTCCGGGCCGCAGATCGGCGATGCCGCCCTGGCAGAGCTCCCCCGCCTTGATGGACTGCGAAGTGTGACCGTCGAGGATGCCCCGATCACCGACGAAGGCCTTGTCCACCTTGCCGAGCTGCCGCTGGAGGAGGTGGTCCTGGC
Organism: Planctomycetales bacterium; assembly: GCA_007126245.1. Lineage (GTDB taxonomy): Bacteria > Planctomycetota > Planctomycetia > Pirellulales > Thermoguttaceae > SKOZ01. The sequence continues at coordinate 4,948 of SLBP01000159.1, read as the reverse complement.
GCGCTGTTATCGGATCAGCGACGACGGCATCGAACGGCTGGCCGCCCGCCTCGAAGGGTTGCAGCATCTGACCCTTCGCGATGTGCCCCTGCGCGGCACGGGGATGGCGCCTCTCCGCGGCCGCACCGCGCTCCGCACCTTGCGGCTGAACGAGACCTTTGTCGACGACGCGGCGATGCAGCACCTGGAGGGCGCGGAGAACCTGGTGCGATTGGAGATTCGCCAAGCGCAGGTGGGGGACGCGGGCGTGGAGATCCTCGGCACGCTGCGGGGGTTGGAGCACCTCGACCTGGCCGAGAACCGGATTGGCGACGCGGGCATCGCCCATCTGGCCACCCTCGAACGCCTCCGTGTGCTCGACCTTTCCGGAAACAGGAACGTGACCGACCAGGCCGTGGAGACCCTGGCTCGCATGACCGCGCTGGAGGAGCTGGGCGTGGTCCGGACGGCGATCTCCGATCAAGGTTCCGCTCGGCTCCGCGAGCAACTGCCGCACTGCCGCGTTGTACAATATTGAGATGGCGTCTCTCCGACTTGCGGTGATTTCTCCGCCAACCTTGCCTTGCCCATTTGAGAGGAGCTGCCCATGTTCCGGCGCTATTGGACGGCCGCGCTGATTGCCCTGATCCCCTGGACGGTAACGGCCGCCGCCGCGAAAGCGAGCGACGCCCCGCCGCACGTGGTCTTCGTCACCGGCGACGAGGAGTACCGCTCTGAAGAATCGATGCCGATGCTGGCGCGGATCCTCCATGCCCGCTACGGCTTCCGCGTCACCGTCTGCTACGCCCTCACCGACGGGATCATCGATCCGAACCAATCGGAGAACATCGAGGGCCTCGAGGCGCTCGAGGATGCCGACATGATGGTAATGTATACGCGGTTCCGCCGCCTGCCGGACGAGCAACTCCGCTACATCGTCGATTTCGCCGAGTCCGGCCGCCCCATGGCGGGCTTCCGCACCGCCACCCACGCCTTCCGCTACGGCGACGACCACCCCCAGCACCGCATGGACAACGTCTGGCCGTACGAGGTCTTCGGCCTCCCCTGGATCAGCCACCACGGCGGTGCCAACTCGACCGACGTCTTCATCGTCGCAGAGCGCGGAGAGCATCCGATTCTCCGCGGTGTCGAGCCGTTCCACGCGCGGAGCTGGCTCTACCATGCGGAGGGGCACCTGCACGAGAACGTCCGGCCACTCATGTACGGCCGCGCCGTCGAGGGCCCCGAGCCGGGCGGCGAACATTTCGACGAGCCGCACACGGTCGCCTGGACGCACACCTACGAGGGTGCCGAGGGGACGAGCCGCGTCTTCTTCACCACCCTCGGCCATCCCTTCGATTTCTTCGACCCCTCGATGCGGCGGCTGGCGGTCCAGGGCATCTTCTGGGCTCTGGAAATGGAGGCCGAAATCCCCGAGGAAGGCCTCGACGTCGACATCGTCGGCGAGTACGACCCCCACGATGCCGGCTTCGGGGAGAAGTACGAGCCGAACATGAGGCCGGAGGACATCCCCCTCACCGGCGAATAGCCACCCTCCGTCTTCGCCTCGCGGGGCTTGTTCGTCAGGCAGTCTCCGCACCGCGGTCCCGGCCGTTTTGCACCGGTCTCGGACGGCGTGGAGGCGGTTGCCGCAGCCGACGCGAGGATGCGTCGGGGGATGGCGTCCCTGGCGGCTTCAGCGGGTGGCGGCCGATAAGGACGCAGCCCCCCCGCGGCGCGCTGCTACGAGGCACTCTCGAACCCTAGTTCCCGGGCTTTGTCGAAGTCGACCTCCGCGCCCGAGTGGTCATTTTGCGCTTCTCGCGCCAGACCGCGAATGTAGTGGGCAGCGGCGTAGTTCGGGGCGAGGCGGATCGCCTCGTCGCAGTCCTGCATCGCGCGGTCGACCTCCTTCTTCCGAAGCCAGGCTATGCCGCGGTTCGCGTAGGCGGGGGCGTAGTGGGGGGCGAGGCGAATGGCCTCGGTGAAGTCGGCGATCGCCTGATCGAAGCTGCCCTTCTTGTGCCGGGCCCTGCCGCGGTTGTTGTAGGCCATGGCGAGTGCCGGGTCGAGGCGGATGGCTTCGGTGAAGTCCTCGATCGCCTGATCGAGGTTCCCATCGGCATACCAGGCCAGGCCGCGGCTGGCATGGGACCCCGCATGGCTTGGATCGAGCCGGACCGCTTCGTTGAGGTCCTCGAGTGCGCGATCGAGTTTGCCCTTGTCGTACCAGGCCCTGCCGCGGCCGAAGTAGGCCAGTGCGAGGGTGGGGTCGATCTGGATGGCCTCAGTGAAGTTCGCGATTGCCTGACTAAGGTCGCCCTTCTTGTACCAGACCCTGCCCCGGCTGTTGTAGGCCAATGCGAGTTCCGGATCGAGGCGGATGGCCTCGTTGAGGTCCTCGAGTGCGCGGTCGAAGTCTCCCTCGGCATACCAGGCCAGGCCGCGATTGGCCAAGGCCGGGGCATGGTTCGGGTGAGACTCGATCGCCGCCGTGAGCTTCTCAATCATCTCATCGTATTCGCACTTCTTCGTCATGGCGAATTCCTCTCTGTCAAGCAGGTCTTCTTGCCTCGAGCGTCAATCGCATCCGCCCGGGAATACCGCCAGCGCGGTATGCGGGATCGGCCCGATAGACGAACAAGGGAACGGTCGAGCCGAGGGGCAACGGTAGCTCGTAAGGCCTCTCGAGTGGAGCCTCGCAGCCCGGGCCCTCGCGCGATTGGTGCTGAAGCATCAGCATGGCCGCCCCCGTGCGGGTGAGGGACGCGTCGCAGCCCCGTGGGAACCGGAGCGCTCTCCGGTTCTTAGGAACCAGGAAGGGGCCTCCTGCCGGAACCCCCGGGGGCCGTCATGATGCGGGGCTCGATCGCGCCGGCGTCGGTTGCCCCCACAGCCGCGACGGGTGGCGACAGGAGGGCATTGCCGGACGGGGTCTTCTCCGCAGCCCGGGGTGGGTCAACGGCTCTTGCTCTACAGAGGATGCAGGATGTCAACTCGGTGAAGGTCGATCTCCGGTGCCTCTGATCGGCCGCGGGACTTCACTACTACCTGCAGTGGCTCCCAGGATAACCACCCCGTCTCCCCCTGGCAAGCATCAAGTCCGCGGAGCGCGTCCCTCCGAAGGGCTAGACTGCGATCCGCGGCGGGCCTTCGACCCGACCGCCGATTGGTCCCCAACGAGGCCCAAGGTCCCTGCCCCTTCCCCGGCGACAGTCGCGACGGGCATCGAGGAACCGGGGGCCCCGCGCGGGCACCCCAATCATCTTGCAGCTCCCGCGGGGCGAATTCGAGAGTGGCTCCCCTGCTTGCGGAGGGATCGTCAAAACAGCCACGCTCGGCGTTACTCAGCCACCAGCAGCACCCAGGGGCTCCGCGAACGGAGCGTCCCGATACGGACTCCTTCGTCCTCGCGGACGAGCGGGAGCGCTTCGCGGCGCTCGCCTCGCGGGCCCAGGGGATAGGCACGCAGCGCAGCCGCGGTGGCGATGCGGACCTCGGCGTCGACGGGCTCGGCGAGGACCGGCATCTCGCCCCGCTCCTCGAGAGCGAACCGGCCGATGCGCAGCGGCATTCCCGTGTCGGCGTCGACGCCCTCGACTTCCCTCGCGGCCCCCGGATTAACGGGGGCATCCCGCTGCCCGGTGTTCAGCGACCGGGCCACGGCGGTCAGCAGGAGACGCCGCGAGCGATCGAGCGGCTCCCCGTCGAGCGAGACCACGCTCAATGAGGCGAACGGCGTCTGGCACGTGACGGTCACCGGCCCCAGGCCGATCTCGCCCGCCGTATCGAGCTGACCGGCGGCCACCGCCACGTGGTCCGCGACTACGGTGAAGAGCCCCTGCTGCCGGTCGAGCACGAGTTCTCCGGTGTCGCTGCGGAAGACGTCACCGGCTTCCTCAACGGGGGCAGCGCCGGGAAGCCCCCAATGGTCCGCCATCTGCAGGTAGAGCCGGTGCAGCCAGGCGGGATCCTCTTCCTCGTCCGCCGTGGCCGCCGGGAAGATGCAGAAGCGCGCGTCGTAGAATCCCACGGCGGCGCCGTCCCGCTCGATCACCCGGCTGCCCGCGGGGATGGTATCGCGGAGCAAACGGGTATCGAAGCGGTCGGCGGCGGGCTCGGTCCGCAGGCCGGGGAAGATCTGCCGCGCCGAGTGCCCGCGGTCCGCCGCGGTGGCGGCGGCGTCGATGAACGGCCAATCGGCGAAGACGATCGCCCGCCGCGCCGCGCTGTAGTCGCCGGCCGCGGAGTGCCCCGAGGCGATCACCACGTCGGCCTCCCCCTCGTAGCGGTCGTCGAAGTAGGCGTTGCGGACCTTCGATAGATAGGGGAGCATGCGGTAGGGGCTATAGCGGTCCCTGCCGCGCTGCGGGCGGGTGGCGAACAGGTCGCCGGCCGAGATTCCCACGTGGACGGTGTTCCGGGCCACCGCCACGTCGCCGCGGTGGAAGATCAGCGCTGCCAGGGGGATCTGCCCCCAATGCACCGGGTCGGACTGGGTGCCGAAGGAGGTCAGTACCTCACGTGTCGGCCGGTCGGGGTGGTAGGCGAAGAAGAGCAGGCCGTCCCAATCCTGCAGCCGCCCGTAGGCCGCCATCATCGGCAGTGCCTCGGCGCGCCACTCGTTGGGCCAGGGCGAATTGAACTCCGGCGAGATGAGCGGCTTGCCGGCCACGGCGCTGGAGGCGACGCTGGCCATGAGCGTCGGGGCGCGGAGGATGTCGGCGTTGACCATCGCCGCGTGGTTGAAGCGCATCGGCCGCACGTTGACGTTGGGGTGATGCCAGTAGTTGTTCCGGGCCATGAAGTCGCCGCGGGCGTTGGCCAGGTTCCCCGAGTTGCAGAAGTCCTGGTTCGTGCCGGTAATGGGGATCCTCAGACCGATCTCGCGGAGATGGGCGATCATCTCGTCGAAGTAGGCCACCTGCTGCTCGTGGAGGAACCGCGAGAGGGCGGCCAGCCGCGGCGG
>SLBP01000012.1:0-9629 GCA_007126245.1 Planctomycetales bacterium | reverse complement strand
GGGGAGAGCAGGGGGATGAGCTTCTCGATGAACTCGTCCACCGCCGGCCCCGCCTTGACCATGAGCATCACCTTCCGGGGCGGCGCCAGTGCGGCCACGAGATCCTCCATGCTGTGGCAGCCGACGAAGTTCTTCCCCTTCGCCCGCCCGGCCATGACATCGTCCACCTTGCTGGTGGTGCGGTTGAAGACCGCCACGCGGTAGCCGCGGCTCTCGACGTTCAGGGCCAGGTTCTCGCCCATCACCGCCAGCCCGATCAGTCCGAAGTCGCACATGTCTGCCATGGTTCTCGCCTCGCGATGTCCTGGGGTTTCGGTTGAGTGATTTGTCCGTTCGTGGTGCGTCGGCGGCGAGCGCCGCGGGTTACCCGATCACCGGCCAGGGAGGCTTCTCGGGGAGGTAGCCGTCGAACTCGGCGAGGAGCTCCTCCTGGTAGGTGCCGGCGAAACGGCCCTCGAGGAAGCGATCGATTCCCTCCTCGAAGAACCGCTTCCAACTCGCCTCCTCGTGGCCGGGATTGATCGGGAAGAAGAGGGTCCCGTTGGCCTGCGCCGCCTTGTAGTCGCCGGGGGCGTCGCCGATCATCAGCGTCTTCCCCTCGGCGTAGTGCCGGGCGACCGCGAGCGACTCCTTTTTCGTCCCCACCTCCTGCCCGCAGATGGCCACCACGTGCTGCGTCAAGTCGTGCTCGTCCCACTCCCGCTGCAATGCCTCCTGCGGGGTGGCGGAAACCACCACCATATCGGCTGTTTCCCGGAGCCGCTCCAGCGATTCGCGGACGTACGGGAAGGGGGGCACGCCGCGGACCATGGCCCCGACGCTGCGGTTGACGGCCTCCGACCACCGCAGGGTCCGGGCCAGGTCTTCGTCCCCCGTCTCCTCGGCGGCCTTCTTCAGCGCCGGGTTGCCGAGCTTCGTCTCCCACCCGATCCAGGCGCGGAGCGACTCCGGGATGCGGACGGGGACCTTGCGGGCGATGACCTCCGGCCGCTTCCGGAGCCATTCGAGCGCCTCGACCACCGCGGGGAAGCGGTTGATGCCGCGGCTCTTCGAGTAGAGGTTGACGAACTCGGCGGCCTCGCGGGCGTACTTGCTGACCCCCTGGAGCTCGAAGTAGTTGATCGTGTTGGGAATGAAGCACTCCTTGTGCTTCAGCTCCATGGTGTCGAAGGCGCAGCCGTCGGAATCGATGCCGACAAGGAACTCGTGCTTGGCGGTGAAATCGAACATGGCTTTCTCGTCCGAAGGGTGTTGCTCGTGGTGGATTCAGGTGGGCAACCGTTCCCACGAGGGAGCCCCAGTAAAGGCCGTCGAAGGGAGGAGGAAGTCTTCCTTCGTTCGCTCTCCCGTCGGTTCAAGTGATTCGCGTCGTCCGTCGCATTCGTGGTATCCGAACCTTTGAACCGTCGTCGTGTGGCAACGGAAGCCCCCGCCGCGGGCCGTCGCGCGGACCGGAATGGCTCTTCCGGCAACCGGCGCCGCGCGCGGGGCCGGCCGTCTCCTCTTCCCCTAACGATCCGCCTGCGGGACGTAGGACGGCAGCCGCTTCTCGGCGAAGATCGGCTGGAAGCGGGTCAGCCGCTGCCGCCCGTCGACCAGGGGCAGGCTCACCATCTCCTCGCCCACCAGCGGCCTTACGTAGCGGAGGAAATCGTCGGTGACGTCGCAGCCGTTCTCCGCGATCCAGGCCGCCGGGAAGGTCCGCTCGCTGTTGGCCACGTCGGCCAGCGGGACCTTGTCGTAGCGGACGCTGTAGACGGGGCCTTCGTTGCGGAGGATGGTGGCCATGTAGCCGCCGGTCCCTTCGCCGGCCAGCAGCGCGGCCGTCTGGCCGGCGCGGTAGGCCTCGTCGAGGTCGACCGTCGAGGCGTAGGCCATCGAGTGCCGCTGGTCGGTGCCGGCGACGTTCCCCCGGGCGGCCCCCTTGGCCGCCAGGCCCACCTGGTTGAGGTGGTTCACCACCCGCTGGGCCACCGTGATCTGGCTGGCACTGAACGACGTGTGGCCGAAGGCATCCTGGACCTCGCCCAGGCTGCCCACGTCGAACCCCTCGCTGATCACCACCAGGCAGCGCCCCGCGCGGCGGAGCTGGTCGTTGACCCGGTCGCCGATCTCCTCGAGCGGACAGGGCCTTTCGGCGAGGTAGATCTGCAGGGGCGTCTCGCGGTCCGGGTCGGCCAGGCGGGCCGCGGCGGGGATGAAGCCGATCTTGCGGCCCATGGCCTGCATCACCAGGACGGGGTCGGCCGGGCAGGAGCCCTTGTTCTCCTGGTCGGCGTTCTGCACCAGGTGCATCCAGTACTTGGCGGCCGAGCCGTAGCCGGGCGTGTGGTCGATGAGCTGGAACGCGCTGTCGCCGACGTCGTTGTCGATCGTCTTGGGGACTCCCACCGCCAGAAGATCGAGACCCCGCTGCTGAGCGAGCTCGGCGACCTTGTGGGCCGTATCCATCGAATCGTTGCCGCCGATGTAGAGGAAGTAGCCCACGTCGTGGGCCTTGAAGACCTCGATGGTCCGCTCGAAGTCCTCTTGCTGCTTCTCCTTGAGCTTGTAGCGGCAGGTGCCGATCGAGCCGGCCACCGGCGTATACCGCAGGAGGGCTACCTCTTCGGCCGGTTGGGCGGAGAGGTCGATGAGCTCCTCCTTGAGCACCCCCTCGATGCCGTGCCGTGCGCCGTAGACGGTGCCGATGGCCGCCAGGTCGCGGGCCGCCTCAATGATTCCCCGCAACGTGTTGTTGATCACACAGGTGGGCCCCCCGCTCTGCGCCACCACCAGGTTCTTCCCCATCGATGCTCCTCCTCACCCGCCGCTTCCCGGGCCGCCACCGGCTACTCGCGGCTCCCTCGTCCCGCGGCACAGGCAGCGGCACTACTTGGCCCCACAAAAGTCGGCATTGTAATGAGCGATTCCTTCAGGGACAATGATCCCCAGCGCGAGGGGGGGCGTCACGCCCTCAACGATGGCTACCGTCAGGGGCCGACCATCTTGCCCGTCCGTCGGCGGGGCGCTATGGTGTAGGCGGGGCGGGCGGATTCCATCCTTTCCCTGCGGGAGCCATCGCCATGACCATTCGTGCTTCGCTTCGTGCCGCTCTCCTGGCGGTTGTCGTCCTGGGATGCGCGGGTGTGGGACGGGGAGCCGAGGCACCGGCAGGTACGCTGCTGGCCGGCTTCGCCGAGCGGGACATCACGCCCGAGATCGGCATGGAACAGCCGGGTGGCTACGGCAAGTCGTATCACCAACACCTCCACGATCCTTGCAAGGTACGGGCGGCCGTCTTCGACGACGGCACCCGCCGCGTCGCCCTCGTGGGGATCGACGCCCTGCTGATCCACCGTGCCCAGGTGTTGGCGGCCAGGGCGGCAATCGCCGAGCGCTGCGGCATCGAACCCGAGGCGGTGCTCATCGCCGCCTCACACTCGCACTCTTCGGGCCCCACCGGGATGGTCCTTCCCGGCGAGTACGATCACGCCTGCGATTTCGTTCAGGAGTTGGCCTACGAGCGGTCGTCGGCGGCCGATGCGGGATACCTGGAGACGCTGGTGGAGGCGATCGTCGAGGCGGTTGCCGCGGCCGACGCCGCGCGGGTCGAGGCGCGCTGCGGCGTGGGAGTCGGCATCGAGGACGAGGTGGCCTTCAACCGCCGCTTCCGCATGGAGAGCGGCATCACCTTCACCCACCCCGGACAAGGCAACCCGGAAATCGTCGAGGTGGCCGGGCCCACGGACCCCGAGGTGGGTGTCCTCGGCGCGTGGGACAGCGAGGGCAAGCTGCTCGGCTGCGTCGTGAACTTCGCCTGCCACGCCACGACGAGCCCGGGCGGCATCTCGGCCAACTACATCTATTTCCTGGAAAAGGCGATCCGCGGCGTCTTCGGCGATGAGGCGGTGGTCGTCTTCCTCCCCGGGACCTGCGGCGACGTGACCCAGGTCGACAACCTGAGCCCCTACGCGCGGCGCTCGGGTCGGCGGCAGGCGGAGATCGTCGGCGGGCGGGTGGGGGCCGAGGCGGTGAAGGTCCTCCTCTCCATGGAGCGGGGGGAACTGGCGCCCCTCGCCGCCGAGGCCCGGGTGCTCACCTTCCGGCGGCGCCATCCCAGCCCGCCGCGCGTGGAGGCGGCCTACGAGGTGGCGCGGCAAGATCCGCAGGAGGTGGGCCACACCGAATGGACGTTCGCCAAGGAGATCGTCCTCTTGGACGCGCTCCTGGAGGCGCATCCCACGGCCGAAGCGGAGGTCCAGGCGGTGCAGATCGGCCCGGCCGTCTGGCTGACCACGCCCGCGGAGTGGTTCTGCCAGTTCGGCCTCGACCTGAAGCGGGAGAGCCCTTTCCCCTTCACCTTCCCAGTGATGATGGCCAACGGCTGCGTGGGCTACGTGCCCACCGAAGAAGCGATGGGGCCGGGAGGCGGCGGCTACGAGACCCGGCTGACCTCGTACAGCAACCTCGAGGCGACGGCCGGGACGGCGATGGCGGCCACGCTGCTGGAGATGGCCCGCGCCATGGAGCCGGGCGAGGCCCCCACCCCACCGCCCGCGGCGCCGTTCCGCGAGCCTTGGTCGTACGGGAACGTCCCGCCGGAACACGACTGACACCCCCGATCGCGATCGCGGTGCGCCGACCGCGACATCTTGAATGGCCTGGGCGACATTATGTCGCGGTCTTGGAGGCCTTCGGCCGTCCGCGAGCGGGAGCCGGCCTGGAAGGATTGGGCGGCCCGCGGACGCGGAGAGGCGGATGAACCGGTGGCACACGATTTGCACCGCCGCACCGGTCATACACCGACCACCGACGCGCAGCGTTCATGCCCCTTAGACCGAACTCACCCAAGCTGGAGCGCCATGCATGGAACAGCGGGAACGGAACGAAACACGGGAGCTGCGCGCGACGCCCTGGCACACCCTGCCGGCAGACGAGATCCTTTCGCGGTTCGATGTGGACCCCGAGCGGGGGCTCTCCGGCCGCGAGGCGGAAGCCCGCCTGCAGCAGTACGGCCCCAACCGCATCCGCTCCGGGGAGATGATGCCCTGGTGGCGGATCATGCTGCGGCAGGTCGCCGATCCGCTGATCTATATCCTGCTCATCGCCGCGGTGGTCTCTGTGGTCTTCGCAGAGTACGTCGACGCCGTGGTCATTCTTGCCGTGGTCGCCATCAACGGTGCCATCGGCTTCGTGCAGGAGTTGCGGGCCCGCAAGGCGATTCAGGCACTCTCCGAGATGAGCGCCCCGAAGGCGTGGGTCCTCCGCGACGGAGAAGAGGTTGAGATCCCCAGCGAGGAGGTGGTGCCCGGCGACCTCGTCGTCCTCGCGGCCGGGGGGCGCGTCCCCGCCGACGTCCGGCTGCTGCGCGCCGACGAGCTGCGGATCGACGAGTCGGCCTTGACCGGCGAGTCGGAGCCGGTGGCCAAGCGGCGCGAGCCGGTCGAGGACGAGCGGGCCGTCCCCGGCGACCAGTTCTGCATCGGCTTCGCCGGGACCAACGTGACGCGGGGGCGTGGCCGGGGCGTGGTGGTGCGGACGGGGGACGCCAGCGAGCTCGGCACCATCGCCGAGGAAACCCAGGAGATGGCCGAGGTCGAGACGCCGATCCAGAAGAAGATGCACTGGCTGGGCAAGGCGATCGGCGTCGCCGTGCTCATCCTGGCGCTGATCGTGGTTCTCGGAGGCCTTCTCGCCGGAATGGAGCTCAGCGAGATCGTCCGCACCACGGTGGCCATGGCGGTGGGCGCCATTCCCGAGGCCTTGCCCATCGTGCTCACGGTGACGCTGGCGGTGGGCGTGCAGCGGATGGCGCGGCGGAACGCCATCATCCGCTCCCTGCCCGCCGTGGAGACGCTGGGGTCGACCACGGTGATCGGATCGGACAAGACCGGCACGCTGACCGCCAATCAGATGACGGTCAAGGCCGTCTGGGCGGGAGGGCGGCGCTACGAGGTCGGCGGCAGCGGCTACGCTCCGGAGGGCGAGATCACGCCGGCGGGCGACGAAACCGACGGAAAGATCACGGAAGCCGTCCGCCGCACGACGCTTGCGGGGTTGCTTGCCAACGAGGCGAAAGGCCTGCCGGGTGAGGGCGGGGGCGGGGGGGGCGATCCCACCGAGTTGGCGCTGCTGGTTTCGGCGATTAAATCCGGGTTCGATCTCGACGAGACGCGGAAGCAGCACACTCAAGTCGATATCATTCCCTTCGAATCGGACCGGCAGTTCATGGCGACCCTGAACGAGACGCCCCAGGGGCGCTGCGTCTTCCTCAAGGGCTCACCCGAGGCGGTGCTGGAACGATGCGCCCGGCAGTTGACGCCCGACGGCGAAGAAGAGGATCTCGATGCCGAGGCGGTTCGGGATATGGCTGGAAAGCTGGCCGACGAAGGGTACCGGGTGCTCGGCATGGCGCTGGGTTACCGGGACACCGACGGCTTCGAGGGGGACGAGCCGGGATCGGATCTCGTTTTCGCGGGCCTGCAGGGGATGGAAGACCCGGTGCGCCCGGAGGCGGTCGAAGCGGTCAAGGCCACGCGCGGCGCCGGCGTCCGCGTGCTCATGCTCACCGGCGACCACATGCGGACCGCCCGCGCCATCGGTGGGAAGCTCGGGCTGGACGACGGTGCGGGGCGGGCAGCCCAGGGACGCGACCTCAGCGACCTCTCCGACGAAGAGCTCGACGAGATCGTCCGGGAGGTGAACGTCTATGCCCGCGTCTCGCCGGAGCACAAGCTGCGGCTCGTCGAGCGGCTCAAGACGCAGGGCCACATCGTGGCGGTGACCGGCGACGGCGTCAACGACGCCCCCGCCCTCCAGGCGGCCCACCTCGGCGTCGCCATGGGCAAGGCGGGCACCGACGTAGCCCGCGAGGCCTCCGACATGGTGCTCGCCGACGACAATTTCGCCAGCATCACCAACGCCGTCGAGGAGGGACGGGTGGTCTTCGCCAACATCCGCAAGGTCACCTACTTCCTCCTCTCGACCAACGTGGGGTTGGTCATCACCATCCTCTCCTCGCTCTTCGGGCCGTGGCCGTTGCCCTACGTCGCCGCCCAGGTCCTCTGGATCAACCTGGTGACCAAAGGCCTCCAGGACGTGGCGCTGGCCTTCGAGCCGGGCGAGCCGGGGTTGCTCGACGAGCCTCCGCGGCACCCTGAGGAGGGAGTGATCCACGGGCCGGTGCTGTCGCGGATGGTCTGGATGGGCATCTTCATGGCGGTGGTGACGCTGGGCGTATTCTGGTGGATCTACGAACAGGACGTTTCGACCGAGCTGGCACGCAGCGTCGCCATGACGCAGATGGTGATGCTCCAGTTCTTCCACGTCTTCAACTGCCGCTCCTTTCACCGGTCGATCTTCACGGTCCCCCTGCAAGCGAATCCTTACGTGGTGGGCGCCGTGCTCATCTCGCTGGTGGCGCACCTGGGCATCCTGCACCTGGACGCTTTGCAGATGGTCTTCGAAACGGAGCCGATCCCATTAGCCCTTTGGGGCGTCATCGTGGCCGTGAGCCTCTCGGTCGTCGTCGTGGCCGAGCTCGACAAGCTTTTCCTGCGGCGGCGCGGCAGAAAGGCCGCTGCCGCGGCCGCCCCCTAGCAATGAGGATGCGGCGTCAGCGGGCCCCCTACCGAAGGAGGAAGGAACCATGAGCGAACACACCGCACCGCGGGTAGCGGAGTCGTCGAGGGGCGTTCGCATCGAAGGCGTCGAGGTCGACGGGGTGATCCTCGATCTCGACGGCGTCATCACGCGGACCGCCCGGGTCCACGCCCGCGCGTGGAAGCGCATGTTCGACGATTTCCTCGAGCGGCGCGCCGAGCGAAGCGGCGAACCGTTCGAACCCTTTTCGATCGACGAGGACTATCGCCGCTACGTCGACGGCAAGCCGCGTTACGACGGCGTGCGAAGCTTCCTCGAGTCGCGCGGCATCGAGCTCCCCGAGGGGGATCCGGAGGACGGGGTGCAGGAGAAGACCGTCTGCGGACTGGGGAATCGCAAGAACGACCTCTTTCGCGGGCTGATTGCGGAGGGGGGCGTCGAGGTATTCGACGACGCCGTGAGGATGATCCGCCTCTGGCGGAGCCGCGGGCTGAAGACGGCCGTCGTCTCCTCGAGCAAGAACTGCCAGGCTGTGCTGCGCGGGGCCCACTTGGAGAGCCTGTTCGACGCCCGCGTCGACGGCCGAGACGCCGAGGAGCGGGAGCTTCCCGGTAAGCCGGCTCCCGACCTTTTCCTCGAGGCGGCGGAGGAGTTGGGACTGGCTCCCGCGCGGGCGGTCGTCGTCGAGGATGCCGCCGCCGGCGTCGAGGCGGGCCGGGCGGGCGGTTTCGGGCTGGTCGTGGGTGTGGCGCGCGACGCCGACCCCGGCCTCTTGCAGCGGCACGGGGCCCACGTCGTCGTCCGCGCCCTGGACGAACTCCATACCGAAGCCGCCGCCGGTGCAGGGGACGAAGGTGGACTGCCCTCGGCGATCGATGCCTTCGATCGCATCGCCCGCCGGTTGGCGGACAAGCGCCCGGCCGTCTTCCTCGACTACGACGGCACGCTCACGCCCATCGTCCGCGATCCGGCCGAGGCCCGCCTCTCCCCGCCGATGCGCCGTGCCGTGCAGCGCCTGGCGGGCGCGATCCCCGTGGCCGTCGTCAGCGGGCGCGACCGCGGCGACGTGGAGTCGCTCGTGCAATTGGAGAGTCTCATCTATGCGGGCAGCCACGGCTTCGACATCCGCGGGCCGGAACTGCGCCACGAGCACGAGGGGGGCGTCGCCGTGCTCGGCGACTTGGAAGACGTAGAACGCCAGCTCCGCGCGCGGCTCGAATCGATCCGCGGGGCCCAGGTGGAACGGAAGCGGTTCGCCGTGGCCGTTCACTACCGCAACGTCGACGACGCCGCGGTGGAAGGGGTGGAGTCGGCCGTCGACGCGGTCCACGCCGCGCATGCGAAGCTCCGCAAGCGCGGCGGCAAGAAGATCTTCGAGCTCCAGCCCGACATCCCCTGGGACAAGGGCCGGGCCGTGCTCTGGCTGCTGGAAACGCTCGATCTCGACCGCCCCGACGTGTTGCCGATGTACCTCGGCGACGACCTGACCGACGAAGACGCCTTCCGGGCGCTGGCCGGGCGCGGTCTGGGGATCGTGGTCGGCGATTTCGCCCCGCCGACCGCGGCCGACTTCCGGCTCCGCGACGTCGGCGAAGTGCAGGTGTTTCTGGAAAGACTAACCGATCTGGCTGAGGAGAAACGCCCATGACGAGCGAAGCGACGGCCGAATGCCCCATGTACGAGCGCGCCCCCGGAAAGCTGGTGACGCACGAGTGGGAGCTGGTCTACCCCGACTGGAATCCGGAGAAGCAGCCCCTCCGCGAGGCCCTGTGCACCCTGGGAAACGGTTACTTCGCCACGCGGGGGGCGTTCGAGGAGGTCGAGGCCGGCGGGCCCCATTATCCGGGGACCTATCTGGCGGGGGGTTACAACCGCCTGGCGAGCGAGATCGCCGGGCGGAGCATCGAGAACGAGGACCTGGTGAACTGGCCCAACTGGCTGCCGCTGAGCTTCCGCCACGCCGACGGCGACTGGTTCGACCTCGGCGACGTCGAGGTGCTGGAGTTCCGCCAGGCGCTGGACGTGCGCTGCGGCACGCTGCGGCG
>SLBP01000002.1:0-9650 GCA_007126245.1 Planctomycetales bacterium | reverse complement strand
GAGCACCGCGGCGGCGGCCGCCGCCAGCCCCACGCGCAGCCAGACGCGGCGGTCCTTCAGCGCCCCCCAGAGCCTTTCCCAGACCCCTGGGGCCAGCTCGAAGGCCGCCGTCCGCTGCAAGCGCGTTCGTTTGGGACCGCCGACTGCCATCAATACAACCCGCGCACGCCGCTTTCCGCGGCGTCCGCACCGGGTCCTCCGCTTCTCGTTCCGGGCCCTTCCGCCGATCGCCTACGGCCGCTGCCCCCGCGGTTCGTAGGCGTCGACGATCCGCTGCACCAAGGGATGGCGGACGATGTCCTTGCCGGTCAGCCGCACCGCGGAAAGGCCGTCGATGCCGCGAAGCCGCGTGAGGGCGTCCACCAGCCCGCTCCGCGCCTGCGCCGGGAGGTCGATCTGCGTGATATCGCCCGAAGCCACGATCTTGGAGCCATTGCCCATGCGCGTCAAGAACATCTTCATCTGGGCGAGGGTCGTGTTCTGCGCTTCGTCGAGAATCATGAAGGCCTCGTTGAGCGTCCGCCCGCGCATGTAGGCCAGGGGGAGCACCTCGATCAAGTCCTGCTCCATGTACCGCCGCATCATATCGTGGTCCATCATCTCCCGCAGGGCGTCGAGCAGGGGCCGCAGGTAAGGGTTGATCTTGGCCGCCATGTCGCCGGGCAGGAAGCCGAGGCTCTCACCCGCTTCCACCGCCGGTCGCACGAGCACGATCTTCCGGACCTGTTCGCGCCGCAGCGCCTCGACGGCCAGGGCCACGGCCAGGTAGGTCTTCCCCGTCCCCGCCGGCCCGCTGCAGAGCACGACGTCGCTGTCGCGGACCGCCTCGACGAAGCGCCGCTGGCCGGCGGTCCGCGGCCGCACCTGCCGCCCGCTCAGAACCTCGATGGGTGCCAAGGGGCTCTGGGCCGTCCCCCCCACCGCCACCTCGGCCAGCAGCCGCGCCACGTCTTCGCTCCCCACGTGGCCGTGACGCTCCGCCGCCGCCCGCATCCGCTCGATCACTTCCGTGGCCGCCTGGACCTCCGCTTCGCCGCCGGCGATGTGGATGCGGCCGTCGCGGACCGAAACGCTGACTCCCAGCGCGTCGCGAATCTGGCGCAGGTGCTGGTCCCGGGCGCCGAAGACTGCCAGCAGCGTGCGGGCACCGACCACAGAGGTGGTTGTCTCTGCCATCAATACGGAGTCGCGCGATCCTCTAATCTCGTTGCCGTCCAACGGACCAAAACACGGGAATCATCCCCCACCTCCCTTCACTATAGCCGCCCGCGGGGGGAAAACCAGGCGCCCCGTTTCCAGATGGCGACCGATCGGGGAGCCGCCACCCCCCATCAGGAGGCAAGGCTGGGGCCCTGGAAAGCATAGCCCGGAATCGCATCGCCGGGCACCGGCTCTGCTCTTGCCACGATGTGCAACGCATTGTAAAACTGTACGCAGGAACAGGAATGTTCGTTCGTACATTACATCACACCAAGTGCTTGGGTATTCGAGACTTGCTGCATGCCATCGCGTATTCGCACACTGTGGCACGCAGGTTGCACCAGCAGATCGTTGCCTCGGCCAGCCAGTGAGATGAAGATCAGGAAGAAAGGAGGATTCCCATGCTCGTGGTGACCAGGAAGGCAGACCAGCAGATACACATCGGCCGCGACATCGTGGTCACGGTCGTGCGGGTCAAAGGGGGGGCCGTGCGCATCGGTATCGACGCGCCGCCCGAGGTTCCCATCGCCCGCGGAGAGTTGGTCGAGGGGGGGGGAGCGGAGGCGCGAGCCGCTGCCGGCGCGCCGGCGGTCCCTTCCACGCCGGCTTCCGGCCGTGGGTCTCCCCCTGCGGAAGATGACCCCCCCGGCGACCCGCCCCCATCCGGTCTTCCAATCCTTGTCAGCCGCGCCCCACGCGCTGAACGCGCTGCCGAGAGACTGCCTCAGCCGCGCGTGGGGCCGGCGTTTAGCCGGCGTCGCATCCGCCCGATCATCGACCGCCTCGCCCCGCCCGCCCGCTAGTGGTCTTTCTAGCACGAGTTTACCACTAGTGGGCGGCACGCTCGGTCGTGAACCCTCCCGGGAATGACAGGACGGCTCCTTCCCGAGAAAAGCGTGAGAGGGAAGAGGCTATCGGTTTCCTCCTGTTCAAGAGAGAATACCTTTCTGGAACGGGAGGGAACGGAGGACGCAGAGGAGCGAAACTCTAGGGAGGGGACCGGCAACGCGCGCCCTCTCCTTCTCGTCTTTCCCGATCTGCGGTGCTCTCCTGGTGACGCGGCCGGGTCGGCCAGGGTTCACGGCGCGGCAGTGGTTGCGCAGGTCAGGGCATGAGTGAACGCCAACTGGACAGACCGCTAGCCGCCGACCGCGACCCCTCCGCCGAGCCACATCATTCCCAAGGTAATCCACAAGGGAGTCGTGACGAGGCTGGCGAGCGACGTGGCCAGCACCACGCGCAGGCCGGTCGCCGGGTCGCCGCCGTAGAGGCGGGTCATGACGATGGGGAAGACGGCTGCGGGCATGGCGGCCTGGATCACCAAGACCCGCTTGAGCTCCGTCCCCGGGACCACGAGCGCCAGGGCCACGAAGGCGGCGGGAAGGAGGGCGAGGCGGAGGAGAATCGACCAGCCGACCTGCCGGACGCCCGCGCTGCGGTCGTGGCCGCGGCGGTCGCGGCGGAGCTCGTCGGCAATGGTCGCCCCCACCACCAGCAGGGAGACGGGGATGGCCGCCTGGCCGATGAGATCGACGCCGCGGCGAAGGACGTCGTCGGCGAAGGCGGGAAGGCGGGCACTGAGGTCGAGGAAATTGTAGCCCAGGGCGAGGACGATCGACACGCTGGGGGGGTTGATGCATTTGCGCCACCAGTCCCGCGTGAGGCCGCCGCTGATGAGCATCACGCCCAGCGTCCAGATGGCCAGCTCGGTGCCCACGTTGTAGACGAAGAGGACGCCCAGAGTGGCGTCGTCGTAGAGGAGCTTCACGAGGGGGATGGGGACGAAGCCGTAGTTGAAGACCCCCACGCAGAGGGCGAAGGAGCGTTGCTGGCGGCCGTCGCGGAGCCCCGCCCAGGGGCCCGCCAGCCGCGCCACCAGCAGCCCCAGGCCCAAGCCCAGAGCCACCGAACCGAATCCGGCCGCCGGGGGGATAATGATGTTTTGCGGCACGCGAAGCGTGGGACTGACGCTGACCACGGAGAAGACCAGGCAGGGGAGCAGGAGCCGCACGATGAGGCGGAGCAGGCTCTGATCGGCCTCTTCCGTGAGCCAGCCGACCTGACGCATGGCCCCGCCCACGCCGATCACGGCGAAGACCGAGAACACCACACCGAGGATCATCAGCCACTGGTCGTTCATGAAGCGTGTCCGTGGGACGAAGAGAGGGGGTTGGCGGAAACGGGGGGCTTTCCGGAGACCGGTCCGCGCCCGCTCCGGGCATGGCCTTCCCCGGCCCGCTGAGAACCTGACGCCACGGCTCAGACCGCCCGGGCGGCGCTGCCGACCGCCTCAGCGAGGCGGCCGAAGCAGGCCAGGCACATGTCGTCACTCTGGGGGCGGTCGCCGACGAAGCGCTTCACGTCGCCGAGTATCTCGCGGCCGACCTCGGCCACGGAGCCCCGCGTGCGGTGGACGAGCGACCAGAGGCGATCGCGTCCGTAGAGGTTGCCCTTCGCGTTCATGGCCTCGGTGATGCCGTCGGTGTAGATCACCAGGGCATCGGCAGAGTGGACGGAGATGACCTCTTGTTCGTATGGGAAGTCACGGTCCACGCCTAGGGGGAGGCCGGTGATCGCCTCCCCGACCTCGACGATGCCACTCTGGGTGCGCAGCAGGGGAGACATGTGACCGGCGTTGGCCAATGCCAGTTCGTGTCGCTCGGGATCGAGGACGGCCAGGACCATGGTAACGAAGCGGTCCTCCCAGCGGCTGGTGCAGAAGATGTTGTTCAAGCGGCTGAGGGCCGCGGCGGGGGTGGCCTCGCTCACCACGCAGTAGCGCATCTCGGCGGAAAGCTTGGCCACGAGCAGGGCGGCGGAGATCCCCTTGCCCGAAACGTCGGCGAGCACGATGGCCAGGTTGCCGTTGGGGAGGCGGAGGTAGTCGAAGTAGTCGCCGCCAAGCTGGTCGGCCGGCTCGTAGAAGTCGAAGAAGCCGTAGCCGGCCAGTTGCGGGGGGGCGGCGGGGAGGAAGCCCTGCTGGACCTCGTGGGCCACGGCGAGCTCGCGTTCCAGGGCGCGCTCGCGGAGGGCCGTCTCGTGGAGCTGGGCGTTCTCCACCGCATAGGCCACCTGCGAGGCGACGCTGGCCAGCACGTCGAGGTCGTCCTGGGTGAACCGCTTCCGCTGGTCCAAGGCGTCGATCTGGATGACGCCCAGGGCGGTGCCGCCGCTGCCGATCAGCGGAGCGCACATCATGGAGCGGATGTGGAAGTCGACGATGCTCTCGGCCATGTCGAAGCGGGCATCGCTCACGGCGTCGGCGGAGAGGATGGCCTCTTTGGCGGCCATCACTTCATTGACGATGGTGCGGCTGATGCGGATGGTCTCCACCTCCTCGGGGCGGCGGTGCTTGACGGCCATGGGAATGAGGTCCCCGCGGCCGGCGGCGCGGAGGACGACGAAGCCGCGGTCCGCCTGGAGAAAAATGGAGAAGAGGCTGTCGAGGAGCTTGGGGAGCACCTCGCGCAGCGCGATCGCCTTGCCGAGCTGCTGACCGATCTCGACGAGCGCCCGGAGCTTCACCTCGGCGTTGACGGTCAACCGCAGCCCCTCCGGCCCCGAGGCCACGTTCACCTTGGACATGATCGTGGAGCCGCCCGGGACGCGCGGGTCGTCGACGAGCACCGCGGTGGTCGCCGTCACGGGGGGGATCTGCTCCGGCGATTTGCCGCAGTGGAAGACGAATACCAGGTCGCAGATGCGGATCTGGTCGGCCTCGCGGAGGCGCTCGCGGCGCTCCAGCGGGTGCTCGTTGAGGAACGTCCCGTTGCGGCTGCCAAGGTCCTCGAGGAAGTATTCGCCGTTGACGAGGAGGATGCGGGCGTGCTGGCGGCTCACGGCGCCGGCGTCGAGGACGATATCGCACTCGGGATGCCTGCCGAGGACGGCCGACTCCCCTTCGACCGGGAAGATCTGCCCCGGACTGGCCCCTTTCAGGGTCCGCAGAACGGCCATCACTACATCCTTCCCGCCGAAAGAAGTCGTACCAACGGGGGGGTTCGTCCCCGGGGAGTCATCAGCGCAGAAGGGAGCCTCCCCCATCTCACGCCGTCCGAGACCGATTGTAGTGGATGGGCCCCGGAATTGGGAAGGGTCGGCCCGAACGGGGCACTATTGCGAGCGTTGTACCCGGGGCCGTATACTGACCGGTTTCCACGGTTCCCGCTCCGGCCGGGTTGTGCCGCTCACGGTCACCGGCGCATGGCAGGCCACGGCACACGGGTGGCGGCGAGCCGGGTAAGGCCTCCACGAGGGATTCAGCGGAACGCCCCCGCCGCAGAGTGGGGGTATAGAAGCCACACGATGCTGCAGATCACTCTCCCCGACGGAAAAGTCCTCGATTATTCCCGCCGCGTCTGCGTCCGCGACGTGGCCGCCGACATCGGGCCGCGGCTGGCCTCGGCGACGCTGGCGGCGTCCGTCGACGGCGAGGTGGTCGATGCCGAGGCTCCCCTCCCCGAAGAGGGCCGGGTCGCCTTGCGGCTGTTGACCAAGCGCGACGCCGAGGCGCTCGACGTCCTGCGGCACTCGTGCGCCCACGTGATGGCGCGGGCCGTGATGCGGCTCTTCCCGGACGTGGAGCTGGCCTTCGGGCCCACGGTGGAGAACGGCTTCTACTACGATTTTCGCCTGCCGCGGCCGCTCTCCGAGAGCGACTTCCCCGCCATCGAGGCGGAGATGGCCAGGATCGTCGCCGAGGACGAGCCCTTCGAGCGGTTCGAAGAGCCCCGGGACCAGGCGGTGGAGCTCTGCCGGCAGCTCGGCCAATCGCTCAAGGCCGAACACATCGAGGAGGGGCTCGCCGACCAGGAGCGGATCTCCTTCTACCGGCAGGGGGAATTCATCGATCTCTGCCGCGGCCCGCACCTGCCCAGTCCCAAGCCCATCGCGGCTTTCAAGCTCCTATCCGTGGCCGGCGCCTACTGGAAGGGCGACTCCCGGGGAGAACAGCTGCAGCGGCTCTACGGCACCGCCTGGTTCTCCCGGAAGGACCTCGACGAGTACCTCGAGCGGCTCGAAGAGGCGAAACGCCGCGACCACCGCGTGATCGGCCGGCAGCTCGAGCTCTTCACGATCGACCCCACCGTCGGCTCGGGGCTGATCCTCTGGCTCCCCAAGGGGGCCGTCGTCCGGCGCGAGTTGGAGAGCTTCCTCCACGAGGAGCTCCTCCGCTGCGGCTACCAGGCGGTGTACACGCCCCATGTCGGCCGCGTCGAACTCTACGAGACCTCCGGGCACTTCCCCTACTACAGCGACAGCCAGTTCCCGCCGATCGAATTCGCCGACGGCGAGCGATTCCTCCTCAGGCCGATGAACTGCCCGCACCACGTGAAAATCTACCAGTCCAAGCCGCGGAGCTACCGCGACCTCCCCTTGCGGCTGGCCGAGTTCGGGACGGTCTATCGCTTCGAGCAGTCGGGGGAGCTGACGGGCATGACGCGGGTGCGGGGGTTCACCCAGGACGACGCCCATATCTTCTGCACCGAAGCCCAGGTGGGCGAGGAGTTCCGCGCCTGCCTGGAGATGACCCAGTTCGTCCTCCGGACCCTGGGGATGGACGACTACCGCGTACGGCTCTCGCTCCGCGATCCGGAGGGCGGCAAGTACGTGGGCGGCGCCGAGGTCTGGGAGCGCGCCGAGGCGGCCCTGCGCGAGGTCTGCCAGGGGATGGACCTGCCCGATCTCGAGGTCGCCGTGGGCGAAGCGGCCTTCTACGGGCCGAAGGCCGATTTCCTCGTCAAGGACTGCATCGGGCGGGAGTGGCAGTTGGGCACCGTGCAGCTCGACTACAACCTGCCCAGCGCGGAGCGATTCGCCCTGGAATACGTGGGGGCCGACAACCATCCCCACCGCCCGGTGATGATCCACCGCGCCCCGTTCGGTTCGCTGGAACGCTTCGTGGGGATGCTCATCGAGCACTTCGCCGGGGCCTTCCCGCTGTGGCTGGCCCCCGAGCAGGTGCGGGTGCTGGTGGTCAGCCAGAAGTTCGAGGCCTACGGCCGGCAGGTGGAAGGCCGGCTCCGCGCCGCGGGCCTGCGGGCGGCTGGGGACTACCGCGCCGAGAAGATCGGTGCAAAGATCCGCGACGCCCGCCTGGAGCTGATCCCCTACCTGTTCGTCGTGGGGGGCCGGGAGGAAGACGCGGGGGCGGTGGCCGTCCGCGACCGGATCGAGGGAGACTTGGGGGCCATGCCTCTCGAAGAGGCGCTCGCGCGATTGCTCGAGGAATCCCGCACCCGTACCGTCCGCCGCGCCTGATGGGCAGCCCAAACGTTTCCAAGTGTCCTGACCGCCGGCCGCCGCCTGCTACGCGGCGCCGCTGGGCGCGCAAGGGATGCGCGGGGTGCGGCGTCGGGCGGCAACGTCCCACCTCGACGAGGGTGGGATGGACCTTCTCGCTCGCCATCCGAACGGGAAGGGCCAGGGTGGGCACGCTTCGGACGGGCGCGCCACGGCGGGTCCTGCTCGCCGGCGGGGCTGTCGGTCCTTGACCGGAAAATGGTTTTTCGGGGAATGCGGTTGACGGAAACGTCTGCCTGGGGAATACTCACCAATACGTGGGGGCCGGATCGCGGCGCAACGAGGCCGCGACGACCGGCTGCCAGTGCGGGCCCATCGAGGTTGAGATGCCTATGGGGAAATGGAGGGGAACGGCCACCGAGCCGAATAAGCAACGGATTAACGAGCAGATCCGCGTCACCGCGGTGCGAGTCATCGGCGCAGACGGGAGCCAGTTGGGGATCATCCCCACCGAGGAAGCCCTGCTCCAGGCGCGTAAGGCCGGCCTCGACCTCGTCGAGGTGGCCCCGAACGAGAGCCCGCCCGTCTGCCGGATCATGGACTATGGGAAGTTCAAGTACCAGCAGAAGAAGCGCCAGGGGAAGGGCCAGTCGCACCAAACCAAGGTCAAGGAGGTGCGGGTGCGGCCCAAGACCGGCGAGCACGACATCAACGTCAAGATCAACCGGGCGCGCGATTTCCTATTGCACAAGGACAAGGTGCTCTTGACGGTCGTCTTCCGGGGGCGGGAGATGGCCCACGTGGAGGAAGGCCAGCGGGTGATCGCCGCAGTCCTCGAGCAGCTCGAGGACTGCGCCAAGATCGAGTCGCCTCCCACGCAGCAGGGGAGGCGGATCCTCTGCACGCTGGGACCGAAGTAAGGCTCGGCCGCCCGGCCGCGGCGTGGAGCGGTGGATACTCGAGGGCGCTTCGGCCCGCGGCGTTAGGCTCGCGTTTTTCGCCGGTCGCCGCGAGGAGGCGGCGCCCGTTACAGCGACTCGCCGCGGTAGCTGAGGTCCAGGAGATCCATCGGGTGCATAACCCGCAGGGGTTGGCGCTGGAGACGGACCTCTCGGGCGATCTGAAGGAGGCAGCCCGCGTTCGACGCCAGCACGATGCGCGCCCCGGTGGAGAGGATGTTCTCCACCTTGCGGCGGCTGAGGCGATCGGCCATCTCCCCTTCCAGGAGATTGTACGTCCCGGCCGAGCCGCAGCAGATTTCCGTCTCCGGCAGGTCGCGGAGCGTGAGGCCGGGGATCATGGCCAGGAGGCGCCGCGGGGCATCGGAGATCCGCTGCGCGTGGCGGAGGTGGCAGGCGTCGTGGTAGGTGGCCACGGCCTCGATGCGCCCGGGGGGCGGCACCGGGCCCAGTTGGTCGAGGAACTCGTTGATGTCGCGCACCCGACCGGCGAAGCGTGCCCGCTCGGGGCGGCGCGGATCGTCCCAGTGGTGGGGATATTCCTTGATCATCGCCCCGCAGCCGGCGTGGTTGACGATCACGGCGTCGATGTCCGCAAGGTCGAAGGCGGTCGCGTTGACGTCGGCGTCGCGGCGGGCGCCGTCGCCGTCGCCGCTGTGCAGGCGGATCGCCCCGCAGCATCCCTGCCCGCGTGGAATCACGATGTCGCAGCCGTTCTGCTGCAGGACCCGCAGCGTGGCCCAATGGGTGTGGCGGAAGAGGGCGTCGGCCGCGCAGCCGACGAAGAAGGCCACGCGCGCGCGCCGCCGGCCCACCGCGGGGAGGAACTTGGGGAGCCTGGGCGCGCCGCCCAGCCGCGGCGGCAGCAGGGAGACCATCCGCCCCATCCGCCCGGGGATCAGCCGCGTGAGGCGGAGCCGCTCGGCGAGCGTCATCACCCCCAGCCACTGGGCCGCGCGGACGGGGAGGAGGGCCGCACGCAGGCGATTCGCGTAAGGGAAGATCCTCCAGAGGACGATCTGGCGGAACCAGTCCCAACGTCGCCAGGGATGGGCGGGATTCTCCTCCAGGGCCAGGCGAAAAGGCTCGATGATCCGCCCGTACTCGACACCCGAGGGACAGGCCGTCTCGCAGGCGCGGCAGTCGAGGCAGAGGGCGAGGTGCTTCTCCAGGCGCGTTCCGACCTCCAATCGCCCGTCGGCTACGGCCCGCATGAGGTGTATGCGGCCGCGGGGGCAGTCGTTCTCG
>SLBP01000080.1:0-27842 GCA_007126245.1 Planctomycetales bacterium | reverse complement strand
GGCTCACTCCCCCCCAGGCCCGTATCCTCGACCAGGAGCACCGCGAAGGCCAGGTCGGGTACCCCGTCGCCGTCGACGTCGTCGAGCACGGCGGGGGCGCCGAGGATGCTGCTGCGGATCGATCGGGGCGTCAAGAGACGATCGTGTGTCGGCTCGGCAGCGGGTTCGTCGTCCGCTCGGCGGTCGGCCAGCCAGAGGACCTCGCCGCGGCGGCCGCAGAGGACCAGCACCCAGGCCTCGTGGCGCGCCGCGAGCACCACCTCGCCGATGCCGTCGCCATTGAGATCCGGCCCCTGGCGGCAGACCTCGGGGCGGAGATCGAACTTGCCCCGGCCGCCGAACGGATCGAACTGGTACCGCGCGGTCCACGGCCAGAGCAGGGGTTGATCGACAGGCAGCTTCGGATCGGTAGGCCTGGCCAGATCGAGCGACCAGTGCCCCTGGCCCACGAGGCCGTCGACCAGGGCCAGGCCGTCGTCGCGGAGGTGAACGAGATCGGTTCGTTCGCCGCGGTCGACGAACGTGAAGCTGCGGTCCACCGACAGCTCGGGCCAGAGGAGCTGGTCGTCGAGATCGACCCCGTAGACCGGGTTGGCACCACGGTGGACTTCGGCAGCAAAGGCCTGGCTGAGGCGGTTTTCTCCCGAGAGACGCACCGCGTATTCGCCGGCAGCGAGCGTCAGCGGAACCTGCATGGGAAGGGTCGTGGGCGCCGCGGCGGCGGATCCGTCTGCGGCGAACAGCTCGGCAGCCAGGGGCGGGCCGTCGGTGGTCAGCTTGATCCTCCCCTCGCGATCGAGCAGCAGGTTCGACGGCTTGACGTCGCGGTGGATCACGCCGTGCTGGTGGGCGTATTCCAGGGCCTCGGCAGCCTGCAGTCCCCAGGTGGCGATCGTCTCGGTCCCCAGCGGGCCCTGGCGCTCCCGTAGGACTTCGGCCAGGCTCTCGCCGTCGATGAACTGCATCACGTAATAGTTCACGCCCCCTTCCGTCCCCACGGCGTAGACGGGCACGATGTGCGTGTGGTGGAGCTGGGCGACCGTCTCCGCCTCGCGGCGGAAGCGCTCGAGCACCTGCGGGTCGGAAACGGTACCGCAGCGGAGGATCTTCAGTGCCACGCGGCGGTCGAGCGAGACCTGCCGCGCCTCGTACACGGCTCCCATCCCCCCTCGGCCCACCTCGCGGAGGATCTCGAAGTCGCCCAGCGATCGTGGCACCGCACCGCCCGGCTGGGAGCGGTGGATGAAATCGATGCCTTCCAGGCAGGCCGTGAGTTGGGAGGCGAACTGGGGGTGTTCGCGGAGCAGTGCTGCCGCATCAGGGGATTCGCCCGCCTGGATAGCGGCGATGTAGCGATCCAGAATACCCACCAGCACCGCCAGCTCGTCGTCCTGGGCGGCGGGAGAAACCGGCATGGGGCAGGTCGAGCGGGAGTGCTCCCGCGGCGGGGGATCGTAATCGTCGGATGGGGGCAGATTGGACATCTAGGCAGTTCCCGGTTCGAACCGCGAGTCATGTAAGGAGGGTACTGCGCACCAAGAAGGTCATAGGGGGTGATTTCTGCAGGTGTCCCCAGGGCGTAGGTTCCTTCAAGGCGCGCGTCGGAAATCGGGGGGCCGGCGATGGAGCGCCACTGGAACGATCAAGGCTGCAATCGCCCCGTCCACCGTGCGTGGCACGGTTACTCCCGACACCCTGATTCCAGGTATTGGTCGTCTGCCTGCCCATCTCGCAAAGGAAGTCCGTGGCTCTCCTCCGTTTTGCGGGCGCCATGGTTCGTTGAGTTGGAATCACTCCGCGCGGTTGCTCGGCCGACGCAAATTCTATGCATCCCGCCGCAGCAACGTCGCAAGGCGATGGCGCTGCGTCCTCCTTGGGGGTGGATTGCTGCACCGTTCCCCTAGGCAACCCCCTTCATCCTGTAGGATGGATCGCCGAACCGTCCCCCTGAGCGGCGCCTCCCCCATCCAGTAGGACCGGCTGTTGATCCGTCTCCCTGAGTAGCTCCCCATCGCCCAACAAGAGGGACTGCTGCTCCGCTCCACCCGAGGGCTCTGCATTGCCAGGGTGGAACCAACGGGTCAGGACGGAATAGGGGCAGAGCATCGGCGTTCGTGCCCGATAGTCGAGGTACTGCGGCCCCAGTGCCCGCACCAGGTCGCGCTCCTCGAAGGCTACGCCGATGAAGATGTACGCGGTGGTCAGCCCAGCGAAGAGGAGGTGGCCATAGGTCATCGTGGGTGTAAACCAGAAGGCGACCAGGAAGCCGGCCATCAGCGGGTGGCGGATCACCCGGTACAGCGACCGCTCGATGAACCGCGGATGGGTGTATGGCTGCCCCCGCCAATTGAGGAACACCTGCCGCAGGCCGAAGAGGTCGAAGTGGTCGATCAGGAAGGAGGTGTACAGCACCGTTGCCCATCCGAGGAGGCTGATCCCCGTCAGCAGGGTCCAACCCACCGGATGCTCGACTTGCCAGAGCATGCCCGGAATGGGCCGCCACTGCCAGAAGAGGAGCAGCAGCAAGAGGCTGGCTGCCAGCACGAACGTGCTCCGCTCCATGGCGGGGGGGATGATCTGCGTCCACCACCGCTTGAAGGCCGGGCGGGCCATGATCGTGTGCTGGACGGCAAAGGCCCCCAAGAGCAGGCTGTTGACCAGGATCGCCTCCCACAGCGGCACTGCGGGTCCGGTATCGATCGACTTCGGGACCAGCCCCACGGTCAGGAAGCCGATGGCATAGAGGAAGGCCGCCAGGAAAAACCCGTAGGCGACCAGGCCATATCCGAAGATCAGGTGGCGACGCATGACAGACGCCCTCCAAGGCAAGGGGTGGCCAAGAGGCGGTTGTGCGGCCGTTCGACCGCGGCCGGGCCTCTTGTCCAAGGGGAGACTTCCGGAAAGACCGCACGAAAGCTCCTCACGTCCGAGACGCGAGGTGCCTGAGGAACTAAGGGCCCTTTTTTTGACAGTTGTCACGCGCTTTTTTCGCCGACGCCGTTCCCTCCAGCGCCGTCATGTCCTCGTCCACCCGCGGCTGAACAGCATCTCCCCTGCATGGATTGCGTACTACATGCGGATGCGCCCCGAGAATACCGCAGGAATACCCCGCCTGGTCGCAACCGAGGCAGCCGCTACCCCGTTGCCGGACCGGGGCTGGCGATGGGGGAACGATCGAGATCAGCTCATCAGCAGCAGGAAGACGCCGGCGGCGACCGCGGAGCCGATGACGCCGGCCACGTTCGGTCCCATGGCGGCCATCAGCAGGTTCACCCGGTGGTCGGTGTGCTGGGAGGCGAATCTCTGGACGACGCGGGCGGACATGGGCACGGCGGAGACCCCGGCGGCGCCGATGCAGGGGTTGATTCGCCGTGGGTGGGGCAGGAAGAGGTTGATGAGCTTCGCGGCGAGGATGCCGCCGGCGGTGCTGCAAGCGAAGGCCACGGCGCCGAGCACGAGGATGAAGAGTGTCTGCGGACGGAGGAAGGCCTCGCCGGCCATGGTGGCGCCGATCACGAGCCCCAGGAAGATGGTGAGGATGTTGATCAGCGAGCCGCCGGCGGTCTTGCCCAGCCGATCGGTGACGCCCGACTCGCGGAGCAGGTTGCCGAACATCAACATGCCGATCAGCGGGGCGGCGGCGGGGACGGCCAGCGAGGCGATCAAGGCCACGGCGATGGGAAAGGCGACCACCGCCGGCCGCGACACCGGCCGTACCAGGGGCATGTCGATTTCCCTTTCCTTCGAGGTGGTCAAGAGGCGAAGGATCGGCGGCTGTACGACGGGCACCAGGGCCATGTAGCTATAGGCGGAGACGGCCACGGCGCCCAGCAAGTGGGGAGCCATGATCGCGGTCAGGAAGATCGAGGTGGGGCCGTCGGCACCGCCGATGATGCCGATAGCCACCGATTCGCGGGCCGAAAAACCGAAAAGGTAGTAGGCCCCGAGGGCAGCCACGAAAATGCCGACCTGCGCGGCGGCGCCGAGCAGCAGCGTCAGCGGCCGGCTCAGCAAGGGGCGGAAGTCGGTCAGGGCTCCCACTCCCAGGAAGATGATCGGCGGCAAGAGCTCGGTCCGCAGACCGGCGTCGTAGATCAACTGCATGAGCGGCACGCGCGCGTCGGAAACGGGGGGTGCCGCGCTCGAGGCGCTGAGCATCGCCTCCGGCAGGTTGGCCAGCAGGGCCCCGAAGCCGATGGGTATCAAGAGCATCGGCTCGTAATGCTTGGCGATGGCCAGGAAAATGAGCAGCCCGGCCACGGCGAACATGACGGCGTTCTGCCAGGAGAGGTTGGCAAAGCCCGATTCCAGGAGCAGTGTTTCCCAGGCCTCCATGTCAGCCCCCTTTGACGCGGAGGATCGGCTGGCCTGCGGAGACCTCACTCCCCAGTGCGGCGTCCACTGCCAGCACCGTGCCGTCGCAGGGGCAGCGGACGTCGTGCTTGGCCTTCATGGCCTCGACGGCGGCGACGACTTGCCCTTTGCGGACCGCGTCTCCAGGCTTCACGTGGATCTCCACCACCTCGACCTTCCCCTCGAAGGGTGAGAAGACCGGTATGGCGCCTCCTACCTCGCCGGTTGGGGCCGGCGGCGGCGCGGCGGCCGCTGCCCCGGCATCGCCCGGCGGCTCGATGGTGATCTGGAAGGTCCGCGTGACCAGCCCCTCCACCACGGTGCAAGTCGTGGTCACCGGCGCCGTAAGACCCGTGGCGGCCACCGCTGCCGGCGGCGGGGCGGCCTCGACCGCCTTCTCGTTCTCTTTCTTCACGAGCGGCAGATTGATCCGCGCCTTGCCGCTGAGGAGGCGAATCCCCTCGTTGAGCTCCATGCTCTTGTTCGGCACGATCGCCGCGGCAACGAGGAAGACGTTCTCGTCGGTGACCGGCAGTTGCCGCTCCCGCAGCGCGGCTTCGGCCACCGAGATGCTCTCGGGCGCCGCTTCGAGCGGATCGCCGTCGAAGGGAGGGAGTTCCAATTGCGCCGCCGCGACGCGGACGACCTCTTCATCGGGGCGGACCGGCGGTTTCCCGAAGTAACCCAGCACCGAACGCCCGTAGCCGGCGTCGATCTTCTGCCAGCGGCCATGGAGCACGTTGCTGAAGGCCTGCAGCCAGTACTGCTGGCTGCCGGGGGTGACACTCGTCCAGGCGCCGCCGGCGCGGACGACCTCGGGGAACTCGGCGAGCACCGCGCCGTAGCGGTCGAGAATTCCCGCCGAGGTCATCATGTGGACGTTCGGCCCGATCGCCCCGCCCGGCATGGGGAAATCCACGACACGGGCGTCCGCCGCGGTGGTGACAGGGTTGAATTCGTACTCGCGGAGCCCCTCGACGAGCAGCATCTCGATCTCGGGCATCCGCCCCGCGTCCACGTCAAGCCGGAACCCGGTCCCTTTCAGGGCGTGGGCCATCGAGCGCACGTCGGGCTGCACGGTCCCCGAGGCCATGGGCCGCACCGAGAGGTCGATGCCGTCGACGCCCCCCTCCAACCCCGCCATGTAGCAGGCCACCGCCATCGACGCCGTGTCGTGGGTATGCAGCCAGAGGGGGATCTCACGGGGCAGGAGCTTGCGCAGTTGGCGGGCCGTCTCGTAACAGGTCCGCGGGTCCGTGGTGCCCGAGGCGTCTTTCATGCATACCGAATCGACCCGGATTCCGGAATCCATCACCCGCTTCACCACGGCGACGTAGAACTCGGGCGTGTGGACCTCGTCGGAGGCGAAGGGGAGCCCCATCATGGCCACGCAGAGCTGATGGTGCAGCCCCGCCTCGATGATTGGTCGGGCGGTGCGGACGAGGTTGTCGGTATCGTTGAGGAAGTCGAAGTTCCGGTCCCAGGTGGTGCCGTGCTTCTTCATCAAGCGGGCCTGCAGGGCCAGCGTTTCGATCCGCTGCGTGGTCAGCGTGACTCCGGAAACCGAGCGGGTGAGAATCTGCAAATCGGCGTCGGGCCCCACGGCGGCGCGCATGCGGTCCATGCATTCGAAGGGGTCTTCCCCGACGTAGAAGTAGGGTGCCTGGAAGCGGGCGCCGCCGCCGAACTCGAAGTGGCGAATGCCCGCCTCGGCCGCGGCCGTCATGGCGGGAAGCACGTCGCCGACGCGCACCTTGCCGCCGAACACGCTTTGCAGCCCGTCGCGGAAGGCCGTAAGCATGACGCGAACGGTCTTGTGGGTCTTGGCGTACAGCACGGTATTCCTATCGTGGGGTCTCTCGGACGTGGGTAACCCGACCGCCGGGCACCATCGCCGCGGCGGTCGCGGCGATGGCGGCGACGACAGCCTGGTCGATGACCTCGGGCTCGGCGGGGGGCGGCGCTTTCACCGGAAACAGCCAGGTCAAGGCGCGGATGGTGACCGCCAGGAGCGAAAGCAGCAGCATCACCGCGAAGAAGGCGTTCAGGCAGACGATCAAGAGGTTCTCGTGCATGGCTCGGTACCGCCTGCTTCAACGCTCTTCCACCAGTTCCATCCGCCCCCGCCGCAGGGGACGTGACTGCCCTTCGATGACCAATGATAAGTCCGGCAAAAGGTCGAGCACCCGGCCCTCGGCGAGGCACGGTCCCACAAGGGCTTCCCCCCCATGATCCG
The DNA here is from genome assembly GCA_007126245.1 of Planctomycetales bacterium. Taxonomy (GTDB): domain Bacteria; phylum Planctomycetota; class Planctomycetia; order Pirellulales; family Thermoguttaceae; genus SKOZ01. The sequence goes on along the minus strand of SLBP01000080.1, from coordinate 21,253 downwards.
GCCAGATGCGGACGCGCCTGCCAATGAAGCCCGCCAGCGATCGGAACTCGCGAAAGAGCGGGTCGGGGCCCTCGTCGAGGAGCCGCCGCAGGCCGGCGTCGAGTTCCTCGACGAGCGTGTGGAAGACGTCTCTCAACGGTGGTGGGTTCTTCGGCTGGAAATCGGCCAGTGCCGCGGGCTGGGGGACCACCGGCGAAGGAGCCAGCTCCGGGGGCCGCTGCACGTTCATCCCCACTCCGAAAACCACGCCCACGATCTCGGTCCCTTCGATCTGCGTCTCCGTGAGCACTCCGGCCACCTTGTACCCCGAGACAAGGATGTCGTTGATCCACTTGATCGTCGGCGTGACCCAACCCTCGGAGACCGCCTCGACGGTCCGCGCCGTCGCCACCGCGGCAAGGAGCATGAGCCCCGTTTCGCCGACGACCGCAGGCATCCGCACCCCGTACCGCGCCGTCAGGTGGAGGTTGCCCCGCACCGCCATCCAGGAACGCCCGTGCTGACCGCGAAAGCCCGTGCCGGTCAACGCCAGGCACACCAGGCTGTCCGGCAACGCCTCACCTTTCTGCAAGGCCCCGTTGACCGTCGAAAACTGGGAGGCCGCAGCGCGGTCGATGAGCAGCACCCGTCGGGCGAAGGCCGACTCGCCATCCGTGAATGCCTCGCAATACCAGGGAGTCGATGACGCCCCCAGCAGCTTCCAAAGCCGCCGGTCGGCCGCGTTCAGCGACGCCACCGTGCCCCGTCGCCAGAGGCATCCTTTCGGCAGCAGCTTCCGAGTATGATCCGGATGATCGGTCAGGTACACCGTAGGCGAACGTGACCAGGAAGCACTGGAGTTCGGCAATGTCACGGATCGGAACTCTCGAGGGCGGTAGTACGGATACTTCTCGGCGACCATCGGGAGAGCACCCCTGCCGCTTTCCCTCGGGGAGCCGTCTGGGCTCGTCCCACCATACCTCCTGAGGAGGGGCCCCTCAATGGCGGCCTTCTGTCGAGACCGACTCACGCTAGTTCAGCGCCGTCTAGATGTCAATATCTGAAAGCACCCGAATCTTTGGTTTCGTGCGACTGCCTGCTGCGGCTCGGCAGAGGGACGCAGGCCGAAATGCCCCGAGGTGCACTCGTCTTCGGCGCCGCAGCCGGCGGTGCCTCGGCGAGCCGGGACAAACACGCCAAGAAATGACGAAAGCCCTTGAAGATCAAGGGCTTTCGTCAGTACACCCCAGTGGGCTCGAACCACTAACCTTCGGTTCCGTAGACCGATGCTCTATCCAATTGAGCTAGGGGTGCAACAGATGGGGAGGATGACCTCAACCACCCGACACAACGATATAGTCTAACAAACTGGTGGATCGCGGCAAGGGCGGAGAACCGTGGAGCGTTCGTGGTGACGTTGGGGGGATGGCAGCGTCCGCCGTTTTTTTCCCCCCAGCAAGTTGCGTATTTCGTCATCGGCCTAGTACGATTCCGAAATCGAGGGCTTCTTGGCGAGCACAAAGCCGCCGACTCGTCGTGCTTGTCGTGGGCCGGGGCTGAGCGGTGCCCCCACAAAGGCAGGGTGCCCGAAGAGCCCCGGGGCTCCGTGTCGAAGAGGATGGGAGGCTGGCAGATTCCGATGCCCCAGACGATCACTTCGATCTTCGCGGGGGCCAGGCAACGTGCCGGCTCACGGGCCGTGCGCCATGCCTGGACACGGGGCGTGATTGCGATAGACTGTCCGAACGGTGGGGGTGGTGTGGAGGCCCCTTCCGGCCCTCATCCGGCCATTCCGCCGACAACCCGGTGTGACCATTTCCCGTATTCATTAGGCGTCCCCATGACCCAGCGCGTCTATAACTTCTCGCCCGGCCCGGCCATGTTACCCCTCCCTGCCTTGGAGGAGGCCCAGCGTGACCTCCTCGCACTCCCGGGAGCGGGGATCTCGATTCTGGAGATCAGTCACCGCAGCAAGCAGTTTCAGGCGATCATCGAGGCGGCTGAGGCCAATCTTCGCACTCTCCTGGCGATTCCGGACGACTACTCGGTCCTATTCCTCCAAGGAGGGGCTCTCCTCCAGTTTGGCATGGTGGCCATGAACCTCCTCCGCGGCGAAGGCACGACAGCCGACTACATCGTCTCGGGATCGTGGAGCAAGAAGGCGGTGGCCGAGGCCCAGACCCAGGGGAAGGTCCGCGTTGTCTGGGACGGCAAGCCGGAGAACTACAGCCGCGCCCCGGTGCGGAGCGAGTACGAACTCGCTCCGGCGGCAGCCTACGCCTACATCGCCTCGAACGAGACCATCCAGGGCGTTCAGTTCGCCGAGATTCCCGATACCGGCGCCGTCCCACTCGTTTGTGATGCCTCTTCGGAACTGCTCAGCCGGCCGGTGCCCGTGGAGCGGTTCGGCATTCTGTTCGCCTGCGCCCAGAAGAACGTCGGTCCCGCGGGCGTGACGGTGGTGGTTATTCGCAACGACCTCCTGGAACGTTCGTCGGACGACCTCCCCTCGATGGTCAACTACCGGGTGCTGGCGGAAGGGAAATCGCTGCTGAACACGCCTCCGGTCTTCTCGATCTACTTCGTCAAGCTGGTAACGGAGTGGGTGCAGCGGGAGTTCGGCGACCTGCCGGCGCTGGCGGCGCACAACCGTGCCAAGGCCGACCTGCTCTACCGGGCAATCGATTCCTCGGGGGGGTTCTACGAACCCCACGTAACCCAGCCGGCAAGCCGCTCGGTGATGAACGTCCCCTTCCGCCTTGCCGACGACGCCTTGACGGCCGATTTCCTCGCGCAGGCTGCCCAAAAGGGGCTTTGCGAGCTCAAGGGACACCGTTCCGTAGGGGGCTGCCGGGCTTCGATCTACAATGCCATGCCCTTCGAGGGAGTGAAGATGCTGGCCGAATTCATGGCTGACTTCGCCGCCCGCAGGGGCTGAGTTGGAAAGGAGTTCATCCCGTGCGAGTGCTCGTGAGCGGCGGCAGTGGACTGATCGGCTCGGCGCTGCGCGAGGCGCTCGAGCGGGCCGGTCAGGAAGTGGTCCGCCTGCGGCACGCCCCCGGCGTCGCTGCCGAGGACCTGGCAGGCCAGGCTCGGCCCGGTGAAGTCCTCTGGAACTGGGAGGCCGGGGCCATCGACGCAACGGCGTTGAGGGACTTCGATGCCGTCGTGCACCTCGCCGGGGAGAATGTCGCCGGCCGCTGGACCGCCCGGCGGAAGGCCCGCATCCGCGACAGCCGGGTGATCGGCACCCGGATGCTCGCCGATACCCTGAGCCGCCTGGATGGCAAGCCCGGCGTCCTGGTGACTGCCTCGGGAATCAACTACTACGGCAACCGCGGTGCCGAGGAGCTCGACGAGTCGAGCCCGCCTGGAGGAGGCTTCCTCGCGGACGTCTGCCGCGATTGGGAGGGCGCGACGGAGCCGGCGGCCCGGGCGGGCATCCGCGTGGTCCACACGCGCTTCGGCATGGTCCTCTCCTCCCGGGGAGGCGCCTTGGGCAAGATGCTGCCGCTCTTTCGCAAGGGACTGGGCGGCAAGTTGGGTAGCGGACGGCAATACGTCAGTTGGGTGAGTCTCCGCGATGCAGTCCGCACCATCCGCTTCCTCTTCGAACACGAGGACATCTCCGGGCCGGTGAACGTCACCGCCCCCCAGCCGGTGACGAACCGCGATCTGACCGACTCGCTGGCCCGCGTCCTGAAGCGGCCCGCGTTCCTGCCGGCTCCGGCATTCGCCCTCCGGTTGACCCTCGGCCAGATGGCCGACGAGATGCTCCTCGCCAGCATGCGTGTCCTCCCCCGTCGCTTGCGCGACGCCGGTTTCGTCTTCAAAGATGCCTTCATCGACAAGGCCCTGACGCGGGCGATCAAGCGCGAAAAACCCGTGCAGGCTGATGGGTGAGCCTTCGCGCTCCCGGGATTTTCTGCATGTTGCTCTTCGATACCCACGTCCACCTCGACGACGAGGCATTCGATCCGGACCGGGACGACGTGGTGGATCGTGCCCGCCAACAGGGGGTGTGTACGCTCCTTTGTGTGGGTATTTCGGCCGCCAGCAGCGAGACCGCCGTCCGTCTTGCCGAGCGCTACGGAGGGGTCTACGCGGCGGTGGGCATCCAGCCGAATTACGCAATCGAAGCGGGCAGGGACGACTGGGAACGCATCGTCGCTCTGGCCGATCACCCCCGCGTGGTGGCCCTGGGCGAGACCGGCCTGGACCGTCATTGGGACTTCACTCCCTTCGCCTTGCAGGAGGACTATTTCGACCGCCACCTGCGCCTGGCCCAATTCCGCGGACTCCCCTTGGTCGTCCACTGCCGCGATTGCGAGAGCGACGTGCTGCGGATGCTCGGCGATGCGGCGATGCGCGGCCCGCTGCGGGGGGTGATGCACGCCTTCAGCGGCACGCAGGAGACGGCGGAGGCCTGCCTTGAAATGGGGTTTTTCCTCAGCTTTGCGGGCATGGTGACCTACACGAACAAGGGCCTCCGGCCCCTGCGGGCGATTGCTGCCGCCGTTCCTGCGGACCGGCTGCTCATCGAGACCGACAGCCCCTATCTCGTGCCCCACCCCCTCCGCGGCAAGGAGAAGCGGAACGAGCCCGCCCGGCTCGCGCTCACGGCCGCCTCTCTGTCCGAACTCCGCGGGGTCGCCCCCGAACAGCTTGCCACCGAGACCACGGCGAACGCGGAGCGGCTCTTCGCCATCCGGTGAAGGCTAGCGGCGGCGGATTTCCAGCAGGACGCTCTGCGCGCCGGTACCGGGAGTGGCGTAGACCTTGCGCCGCCGCAGGGCCAGGCCGTGCATCAGGCCGCGGTGGCGGGCCTCGCCGCGCTCCTCGACCCAACCGGGCCCTTTGAGGACGAGGAGCCGATCGAAGGCGTCGCATCGCGGGCGGAACCAGGTGAGCAACTTGGGCAGGGGGGCCACGGCCCGCACCAGCAGCGTGTCGAAGCCGTCCCCCGGCGCTGCCTCAGGCTTGCCCGCCGAGCGACCGCTCTCGGCCGGGGGAACGGCCCGCCCGGCGGGAGACGGGGGTGCAGCGAGCCGGTCGTCGAGGAGCGCCTCGGCCCGCCCGTGATAGACGGCTGCCGATAGAGCGAGATCTCGCACGATGGCTTCAACCGCTCGGGCCTTCTTGCCCACGGATTCAGAGAGCGTCACCCTGAGGTCGGGCCGCACGATCGCCAGCACCACACCCGGTACGCCCCCGCCCGTTCCCACGTCGAGGACCCGCTCCCCCTCCTCGAGCAGTTCCGCAAAGGCCAGGCTGTCGACGAGGTCACGGGCCACGAAGCGGTCGTAGTCGGTGTGCCGCGTGAGATTGAGCCGGGTATTCCACTCCCAGAGAAGCCGGCAATAGCGAGCCAGGGCATCGACCTGCGGCGGCGGCAGGACGATGCCGAAGTGCTCGAGCGCGGCGGGCAGAGAAGGTGATGAAGCAGGCTCGCTCACGTTCCAGCACAGGGAAGGAACACAGGGGGGGCCGCCATTGCCCCCCGACGGCGGCAAGGCTACCATGGCGCAACATCGAAGCGTTTCATTGGACCGGCAGCAGACCGAGGCGTCAAGCCACCACCCCCGTCCCTCCTCACGGCTCGCATGCTCGACCGCGAAGAATTCGTCGAACAAGCCTACTTCTTCCGCGCCCTCGGCGAGCGGATGCAATTGGGGCACTCGACCCAGGAGCTGCTGCACGCCATCCGCCAGGAGATCCTCTCCACCACAAAGTTGCCCTTGGCCCTCGGGTATATGGCCGACGAGCTCAGGCACACCGGCGGCTTCGCCACGGCCATGCAGCGGATGGGGCATTACTTCACACCATTCCAGACCTTCGTGGTCGCCCAGGCGGAAAAGGCGGAGGGGCGGTTCGACTTCCGCGTTGCCCTGGAAATCCTCCAACGCGAGGCCGAGTACCGGGCCCGGGGCGCCACGCCCCAGGGACTCTTCTTCTATCAATTCGAATCCCTCTGCCGTAACCGGCTGGGGTACGACCGCGGGCTGGCTGCCGTGGCGGCCGACCCGATCTACGACGCGGGTTGGCGGGAATGGATCGACACGGTCCGCCGCCAGGTGGGCATCGTCGATTTCGCCGACATGATCTACGTGCGTAGTGAGTTCTACCGCCGGACAGGGGGCGAGGAGGCGACCGCCGGCAAGGCCATCCTCTTTGGCGAAAAGGAGGGGAAGATCGCCCTGGCCAACCGCCGCAAGGACCCGCTCTATCTCTTCTCCGCTCTACAGCGCCACCTGGGCTACCCCAGCGTTCCCCGCCCCAAGAAAGCCGAAGAGAACGTCGCCCAGCAGTTCCGCCTACTCGGCCGCCGCGTCGAGCGGCTGGAGACGCGCATCAAGCTGCTCGAGGAAGAGCTCCGGGGGGGGATCAATCTCAGCCGCTTCGTGGTGGACCCGAAGAATCCTCCGAAGGCTTCGTGAACCGAGGGCAGCCCCTCATGGAGTGCGCCGCGCGGGCTCCCGGTGCCGCGTGCACGTCCACCCTCCAGCCAGACCGCCGCAAAGTCACCCGGAACGTCGCCGTAATGGTTACCGTAAGCCGGCCAGCGCCGCAATCAGGGCCAGCAGGCCGAGGACCATCGCCAGGGCGTAGAACGGGATCAGGCCGGTCGACAAGGGCCTCAGCAGGGCACCGAGGACGGCAGGCAGGCGGGCCGGGGCGGTGAGGAGTCGATCGAGCACGGAGTCGTCGAGCCAATGGCACAGCCGCCCCAGTGCGGCCAGCGGCCGGATGGAGACCGGCCGGGTGAGGCCGTCGATCGTGCGTCGGCCTGCGGACGGGGCGGCGAAGGCCGTCGTCCCGGCCCGGGGCGCGCGGTCTTGCCCGCGGCCCAAGGGGCCTTCCACAAAGCGGTGCCACCCGAACGCCAGGCCGATGCCTGCGAGCGTGGCCGCCGTGCTCGCCAGGGCAACGCCGGGAAGACCGCTGCCCGCGGCATCGCAGGGCTGACAGCCCCCGGCCGTTTCCACCCATGCCAGAGAGGGAGTCCTGGCAAGGAAGTCCAAGAGAGCGTTGCCCGCTTCGAGGTATCCGCCGAGCAACAGCACACAGACGGCGAGCACGGCCAGCGGGCCGGTCATCACCAGTGGGACCTCGCTGAGGCGGCGCCCGGCCTCATGGCCTATCCGCGTCTGGCCGCGGAAGACAAGCAAGTAGACGCGGAATGAATAGGCCGCCGTGAGCAGCGCCGTGAGCAGTACCGCCGCGAACGGCACCCCCCAGAGTCCCATCCCCTCACCTTCGCCCGCCCCGGTCAAAGCGAGCAGGACACGGTTCCTGCTCCAGAAGCCGGTGAAGGGGACCACGCCTGCCACCGCCAGGCAGCCGAAGAGAAACGTCCAGTGCGTGTGCGGCAGGCGGTGCGCCAGGCCCCCAAGCTGCCTCACGTCGACGATTCCCGCCGTGGCGTACGCCACGTTGCCGGCGCCGAGGAACAGGACAGCCATGGAGAAGGCGTGCCCGACCAGGTGGAACACGGCCGCCCCCAGAGCGGCGACGGTCCCCACGCTCAGGGCGAGGAATGCATGACCGGCCTGGCTGATCGCCGCGTAGGCCAGGATCCGCTTCAGGTCGGTTTGCACCAAGGCAGCCGCCGCCGCCAGCAGCGCGGTGCCTCCCCCGACGACGGCCAAGACCTGCGTGGCCTCGGTCGAAGCGACGAGCAGCGTCATGCAGCGGGCCAGCAGGTAGACGCCGGCGGCGACTCCCGCCGCTCCTTGGATGAGCGCGCTGGCCGGCGGGGGGGCTACTGCGGCGTCGGCGAGCCAGCCGTGCAGCGGAACCTGCGCGCCGCAGCTGCCAGCGGCGACGAGCAGTGCTAGAGCGATGATCGCGGCCAAGCCGCTGCCGGCGTAGCCCTCCGTCAGGGCCGCCGGTGCCTGCCCCAGCACACCGGGGACAGCCGCGCCGCCGACCACGGTATCGTGGAAGCTCAGCGTACCGAAGGTCGTCCAGATCAGCAGGATCCCCGCGGCGAGCGCCCCGGCGCTGACGCGGTGGGCGAGCAGCGCCTTGCGCGCCGCCGCGACAGCCGCCGGGTGGTCGTGCCGGAAGGCGATCAGGAGATAGGCAAAATGCCCCGCGGCTTCCCAGAAGATGTACAGGAGCAGAAAGTTGCTCGCCGCAGCAAGCATGAGCGTTGCGAAGACGAGGAGGCTCAAGGTGGTGTAGAACCGCCAGGAGCCGGCCTCCCCGCGCAGGAAGCCGACCGAGTAGATCGCAACCGGCAGGGCCACTGCTGTCACCGTGAGGAGCATCGCCGCCGTGAGGGGATCGGCCCGCAATGCTATCTCAACCGCCAGGTTCCGTCCGCCGGCAAAGGAAGGGAAGGCTCCTTCGACCACCAGCCAGCGTCCCAGGGTGACGACCCGTTCGTACCCCGCCGTTCCGGTTGCATCGTGTGCCTGGCGGGCAACTTCGATCGCGAGAGCGCCGCTCGCCAACAGGGCCGCGGAGAGCCCCGCGACCATCGGCCAGTGAGTCCGCGGCCCGAGCAACCGCGGCCCGAGGAGCGTCGTGGCGGCGGCCGCCGCCAGCGGCAGTGCGGGCACGAGAACCAGCAGCAGGGCGATGCTATCCATTTGGCTCGCCCAGCTCCTGGTAGGTGGCCACGTCGAGGCTGGAGGTGTGGCGATGGGCCGCCAGGGCCAAGACCAGCGCGAGTGCGGTGTGGAAGACCGTCGCGGCCATAGCAACCACAGCGAGCATCTCACCGCCTCGGTCCTCGTGCAGGGTGCCGAAGGCCACTAGGCTCAGGATCGCGCCCAGGAGGAAGAGGCCCAGGGCGAAGAAGGAGACCAAGAGGTTTCGCCGAGCGAGGATACCCGTAAGCCCGATGCCCGAGAGCAAGGCGCCGACGACCAGCAGACGGTTTGCCAAGGCGAGCTCGCCGGGATCCGTCGCGCCCCTGCTACGGAGGGCGGCAGTGGTCGAGAGGGCCACGAGGCTTGCGAATACCGTGGCCGCCGCCGCCGAAAGGGCCGGTTCCCAACAGGCGCCGGCATCCAGGACATTGCCCTTCGCTTCCCTGCGGAGGAACACGAAGAGCAGCGCCGCCAGGAGAGCCCAGGCGAAGACGACGCTCCCAGCCGCGGCGGCCGCTGGCGCCCGCGCGAAAAGAACCAGTCCGGCATGGCCGACCACGGCCGGTACGAGCCAAGCCGCCGAGCCCGTCAGCTTTCGCGCAGCGACGGTCCCCACGGCACCCGCCACCGTTGCAGCGACGAGAACGAGCACAGCGGCATCCGTCGCCAGCGTGCCGGTCCGCGGCATGTGCGCAGCTCCCAAGGTGAAAGCCACCGCTAAGAGGGCGGCCCCCATACAGCGCCGGCCGTTTCCCCTTCCCGGCAATACGAGCCACATTCCCACAGTCCAGAGGACGACGGTAAGGAACATCAGCCGGGGCACATCGGTCATGGCGAGGGTGCCGGGAGGACGCCATCACGGGTAATCGTTACGCGGGCCGGTCCTGGATACCAGGCCATCGACGGGGGACTTGGACCCACGCGCGCAAAGCTCGCGCACGACATACAAACAAGCCTCGGTCGGAGTGGCACGGACCTGATGCCGGGAGCGCAAAAAAGAGCCCTTCGTAGGCGGGGCAGGGACCTACGAAGGGCAGTGTCGGTGAGGGTTTCCCCTCACGCACTGACTGATTATCGGCCAGAGATGGCCTCGATACAACTGCTCTTTCGGGGGGTTTTTGAGGAGGTTCTTTCCCCAACTCCAGCACGGCGCAAAAAAAGAGCCCTTCGTAGGCGGGGCAGGGACCTACGAAGGGCAGTGTCGGTGAGGGTTTCCCCTCACGCACTATTAATTATCGGCCGACCACGCCCGTCGCACAACTGCCCTTTCGGGGGGTTTTGGATAGGATTGTCTGCCCTTCACCTTCAACGACCGACCGGGTAGCGGAGTTTTCCTTTACTAACCTCCTGCCCAGTCGTGTTTCATGCCGGGCAGCTATTGCGTAAACCATTTGTTTTCAGATACTTGAACCGTTATCTCGACACTGTGGAGATGACCGTGGGCCGGCGGCGTTTCCGAGGGGGGGAGAAGGTATCCTGTGCGGAGTCTTTCCGAATCCTGGTGAGGTCGATGGACGATTTGGCAGCGTTCTTGTGCGAGCTAGTGGCTACTCCCAGTGTTAACCCCATGGGACGCAGCGATTGTGCGGGCGAGGCCTGGGCCCTCGAGACGCGGCTTACCGATCTGCTGGTCGCCCGCTGCGAGAGGCTCCCCGGTTGCCGCCTTGCCCGCCAGCCGGTGGCACCTGGGCGGGAGAATCTTCTCGTCTGCCTCGAAGGGGAACCGGCTCCGGGGGAAGGCGATGCCGTGATCCTTTTCGACGCACACCAGGACACCGTCCCCATCGACGGCATGACCATCGAGCCCTTTGTGCCGCACATTGACGGGGGTCGCCTCTATGGTCGGGGTGCCTGCGATACGAAGGGGGGGATGGTGGCGATGATGGCTGCGGTGAGTCGCCTCGCCCGCGAGCGTCCCGTTCCCCGGCCGACGGTCGTGCTGGCCTTTCCGGTCGACGAGGAGCACGGCTTCAGCGGCGTGAAGGCCCTGACGCGGTTGTGGAGTGAGGACGCCGCGGACGGCGGCCTCTTGCCCCGGCGACCCGATGCAGCCGTGGTCGCCGAGCCCACCAGCCTCCGGATCGTCGTCGCGCACAAGGGCGTGGTCCGCTGGCGGTGCAATAGCCTGGGGCGGGCCGCCCACGCCGCCGCCCCGTCGACCGGCGAGAACGCCATCTACCGGATGGGGCACCTTCTGGCGGTACTCGAATCGTATGCCGACCAAGTCAGCATCGAATCGACCCATCCGCGATGCGGCGGTGCCACGCTGAGCGTGGGGACGATTCGGGGGGGGGTAAGCGTGAACACCGTCCCCGACCGCTGTACGATCGAGATCGACCGCCGCCTCGTCCCCGGCGAATCCCCCGAGGAGGCCCGCCAAGCGGCTGTGGACTCCCTCGCCGAGCGGGGCTTTAGGTCTCCGCAGGTGGAGCACGACCCGCCGTGGATGTATGCCCCGGCGCTGACCGACGAGACGAACGGCCTGCTCGCGGAGGGACTTGCCGCCGCCGTCCGCAGCGTCGAGGGGGAGGCCATCGTCGAGGGCGTTCCCTACGCCACGGACGCCGCCTGGCTCGCCGCCGCCGGCGTCCCGGCCGTCGTCTTCGGCCCCGGCTCGATCGCCCAGGCCCACACCCGCGACGAGTGGATCGAGCTCGCCCAGGTCGAGCGGGCGGCCGAGATCCTCTACCGGTTCATCACCACCTCCCCCCTTGGGGTCCAGCCGGGGGGAGGGGGAGGACGGTGAAAGAAACAGGGAGAAGAGGCGACGCGCCCGATGCGGATCACACCGTTCGTCATGCGGCCGCAAAGGGGTGGTCGACATCGCAATGGCGGTCTCGGCGCGTCTCCTCTTCTCCCGGTCTTCTCTTCTGTTTCGTCACCGTGGTTCCTGCATCTCCTGCAGGCCGCTGACAGTGCCGGGGAGGGAGAGGGCGAAGTCGGCGCCGAAGGCCTTTGAAGGCGTAGCGAAGCCCGGTTGAAAGTCGCCGAGAAGCGTCCGCTCAACGGCGGCGAGTGCGGCGAGCACGGTCACCTCGTATCCCTCGGGAGTATGCAGCGTTCCCTCGACACTTTGGTCCTCGGCATCACGGACGCGCCCCCAAAGGAAAGCGCCCGGCGGGCGTTTGGCTGCGGGTTGCCCGCCGGCGAACCACCGCAATAACGGCCGGACCCATGGCACCGGCAGCAGCCGGAGTGCTCTTAACAGCGGCCGCGTCAGTCGCAGGAGGTTGACCTGCCGCCGCGGCATGACCATGTAGACCTCGATGTTGCCGATGCCCGTCGAGTACCAGGCAGTGGCGACGTCGGGCGAGGGGATAATCGCTGCGCTGCGCGGCCCGTCAGGGAACGTTATCTCGCGGGTCTTCCAGGCCAGCGGCACCCGCTCGAGCCGCCCCCCGACCCGCACGCAGCCCCCCTTGGGTATCTGCTCGAGCACCGTCCGGGCCGTGCCCGCGCTCACCGTTCCCACCCCGGAGACGGCCAGCTCGAGATGGGTGGCCGCGGGCATTCTGGCGGCGAGCATGGCCGCGAGGCAATCGCCCGCGACGACTTCAAAACCCACAGCCGGCAGCAGGGTGATTCCCCGCCGGACGGCTCGGGCATGGCGCTCGGCTGCTGCCTCGATGGCCTCGATTTCACCGGTAATGTCCAGATAGTGCGCGCCCGCCTCGAGGCAGGCATCGAGCATGGGTAACGCGGTGGCCGAAAAAGGGCCGGCGCAGTGCAGCACCAACTCCATCCCTTCCAGTTCGGCGGCAACCTGGGCCGCGTCGCGGAGCGGAAAGGTACGATGGGCGCAGCCCAGCTCCTCGGCCAGGGGAACGATGCCCGCCGGCGATCGGCCCGCCAAGAGGGGGCGCAGGCCGCGGCGGACCGCCTCCGCAGCGATACGGCTTCCTGTGAAGCCGTTGGCTCCGTAGAGCATCCAGGAGGGGTTGGACGCCTCGGACATGGTGCCTCCCGACCCCTATAGGGTGCGGATGTGGAAGCCGCCGTCGACGTTCAACCGATCGCCCGTGCTGAAGGGGAACGCGTCGCTGACGATGGCGGCCACGGCCTTGGCCACGTCTTCCGGCTGGCCCCAGCGGCGGATGGGCCAGAGCCCCTCGGCGATCAGCCGGTCGTACTTCTCCTTGACCGGGGCGGTCATGTCGCTGGCGATCACACCGGGGCAGACCTCGAAGACGCCAATTTTCTCCTCGGCCAGCCGCACGGCGAAGAGCTTCGTCATCATGCCCAGTGCTGCCTTGGTCATGCAGTAGTCGGCGCGGTTCGTGGAGACGACGTAGGCGGAAATCGAGGAAATGTTCACGATCTTTCCGCCGGGGATGGTCTCCGCGCGGATGAGACGGATCATGGCCTTGGCGGCGAGCTGGGAGAGGAAGAAGGGCCCTTTGAGGTTCGTATCGAAGACGACGTTCCAGCTCTCCTCGGTGGCCTCGAGAACATCCTTGCGGCCCTGCGAGGTGATGCCCGCATTGTTGACGAGCGCGTCCAGCCGGCCGAAGGCCTCAAGGGTGGTCTCGACGAGCGCCCGGCGATCCTCCGCACAGCCCACATTGCCCTTGGCGACCACGGCCGTACCGCCGCCAGCCTCGATCTCGGCGACGACCTGTTCGGCAGCGTCCGGGCGGGTGGCGTAGTTCACCGCCACGGCGTAGCCCAGCCGTCCCAGTTCCAGGCAGATGCCCTTGCCGATTCCTCGCGAGCCACCCGTGACTAGGGCGGCAGGCATTTCGCTCATTGGCCCGCCATCGTGCGAATGGATGCGCCCCCCCCGGAAACCACGATGCGACCAGCCTAGAGGCCGGCCAAACGGCTGTCAACCGACGTCGAAGCGAGGGGCGCGAAGCCCCCGGCCGTTCCCCGCCGCGCGGCAGCTACTCGGCGGTTCTTCCTCGTAGTGTGAGAACCTTGGTGCCGCCTCCCCCCCTTCATGTACGAATTCGCTCGTGCAGTCCATGGGGCCGACCATCGCGGTGATCATGCCCGAAAGCCGCCGCGGACGCTGGAGACGATCGAGGAGAAGGCCGACTACGTGCAGCGGATCGGCGCGGCCTCGAATTCCCACGTCCAGGAGGAATCCTCGCTCGAATACACTGGTCCACAAATCACACGAATGCCACGAATTGCCATGGCTCATGGTCGCTCGAATACCCTGTTCGTGCTGTTCGGGTCATTCGTGGTCAGGCTGTGGTTTGTGGGTGGGGTGGTGAAAACGAAGGTTCCGTAGCTGATCGCCGTTCCACCCCCCGCGAAAGGCTGCCGTTTCACTGGTAGCCGAGGTCGGTGAGCTCTTCCTCCGAGAGCCCGTGATGGTGAGCCAGTTCGTGGAGGATGGTGATACGTATCTCCTCGCGGAGCCGGCCGCGGCGGACGCGGCCCCACTCGTCGCGGGCCATCGCGAGAACGCCCTCACGATAGATCACCACACTGTCGGGGAGGGTGGCCGAATGGTCGACGCTCCGTTCATCGATGGGGATTCCCGTGTAGAGCCCGCAGAGATCCTCCCGGTGCCGCACATCCATCTGCTCCATCACCTCCCGCGAGGGGTGGTCCTCGACCACCAGGGGGACTTCTTCGATCAACTCGTGAACCAAGGTGGGCATCGCCGCCAGGACCTCTTCGAGGAGGCGGTCGAAACGCTGGCGGGTGGGTTCGTCCAAGAGGTCTCGTCTCTGCGATTTCGCTTGCGATCGGTCAATGGCGGGTCCTCGCCGTGGAACCGTCTGGGCCTGCCCGGTTGCACAGTGTGACCGCAGCCTCACACTATTGTCGGCCAAAGCCGCCCCCGGGACAAGGAAGCCGCCGCACCTCGCGCCGCGGCCCTCAGACGCTGAAGCGGACGAACACGATGTCGTCGTCGGCCACAACGTAGTCTTTCGGTTCCTGGCGGACGAGGTGCTGGGCCTTGACCTCGCGCTCGCTTCCCAAGCGGAGGAGATCGTCGATCTTCATCACCTCGGCGCGGATGAAGCCGCGGGCCAAATCGCTGTGGATGCCGTCGGCGGCCTCCAGGGCCGTGCCGCCCTTTCGAAGCAGCCAAGTGCGGACCTCCTTGTCCCCGGCGGTGAAAAAGATGATGTAGCCGGAGACGGCCAGCATTTCGCGAATCAGGGCATCGCGGTCGGCCCGGCCGATTCCCATCTCGCGCTCGAACTCGGCGCGGTCTTCGGGCGCCATGCGGGCCAGTTCGAGTTCCAGGCCCGCGGGGACGGCGAAGACAGGCACCTCGCCGCCGAGCCGCTCCGCGTACTGCTCGGGACGGGGCTCGTCGTCGGCCGTGTTGACCACGACGAGGCGCGGTTTCTCGCTCAGCAGGCGGAAAGAGCGGGTAACCCGCAATTCTTCCTCGGTCATGTCGCCCTCGCGGAGCGGTCGGCCCGCCTCCATCCCCGCGTAGACCTTCTCCAGTGTCTGACGCTCGTGGAGCAACTGGTCGCGCTCTTTTCTGGGGATGGGCTTCTGGACGGCCTCCTCAATCCGCGCCATCCGCCCGCTGACGATCTCCATGTCGGCAAGCATGAGATCCTCGTCGAAGGCGCGGTACTCGGCCGCCGTGTCGGCGCCGCCGAAGGCCGGCACCACGAGGACCAGGCAGCCGGCCTCGCGGATCACCGCCAGGCGCGACGCGTTCCCCTCGTGGCCGCGGCTCAACCCCGGCGTGTCCACGATCTCCAGCGCGGCGACACTGATCTTTTTGGGGCGGTAGACGGCCGCCAAGGCGTCGAGCCGCGGCTCCGGGATCGGGGCCATGGCCGACTGCCCCGAGTGCGCCAGGGCCGGATCGGCCGAGACGCCGGTAAGCCATTCGAAGAGGGTGCTCTTGCCACATCCCTGGTAGCCGACCAATCCGATCTTCATGACCTCTCCCAATCCACCCCGCTATCGCCGCCGCCCCGCCGTTATCCCAGAAACCGATGGTGGCCATGATACGCCCGCAGCCCCCACCGTCAAGCTGACCGCCCCCTCAGATCAACTCGTAAAAGCTCTCCTGCCCCAAGTGCTCGACGTATCGGTCCACGACGTCGGGCAGCGGCCCGCGACCGAAGAGGGGAGACCAGTCGTCGATGGAGCCGCGAAAGCACCAGCGTTCCACCGCAAAGATCCGCTCGTCTTCATCGACGAGTGTAAACCGCATCATCTTGCTATATTCCGCGTTTCGCACGGCCCAATCGCGGCTCGCGCCGAACAAGCCGTCCGGCGCCCCGAACATGCCACCTATCAACCCAGCGACGTCGTCGGGATCCTGGTCGATCAGGTACACCACCAGGTGTGGACCCTCGATGTCGACCACGAAATGCGCCAGTCCCGCCTGCGTGCGGATCGCCTCCTCCAGAAACTCCCGCTCCGCCTCGATGATGGGCGAGGGACGGAACTTCCGCACGTACACCTGGGCGTTCGCCGGGTTTTCCCAGATCTCGTAGCCGTCGGGGACGCGTTCGACCGGCGCTCCGGTCAACTTGCGTCCCAGGTAATAGCGGGGCTTGCCCGTCTTCGTCTTGCCGGACTGAAGGTAGTAAACGTCCCCGCGGCGGTTGGTGTGTTGGTACGCTGTCATGGAACTGTCTCCCATCGTCAGAATGGCCCCCGCTCTGCCTTCGATATTCTCTGCCAGGTGTTGAAGTAGCCTAGGATTGAGTCGCCTGGCCAGCGGGTCGGGACCCTGTTGCGCCCCTCCGGCCTACACGTCCTTTTGGGCGCAAAGCCATTGGGCGCAAAGCCACCTTTCGTTGTAACCGCTTGCCTGGCAATTTGGCAATTTTGTGACGCCAATCTCTCCTTGACAACTACCAACCCGGCCTCGAATTATCCCCTCCTGTCCCTCGTTCCGCCAGCACTGCACTTCCGAAAGCCCTCCCGGGGCAATCTGCCGCCGGCCCCGCCGGTGAACCATTCCCGCGCCTCCGGCGCGGCTTTCACCCTTCACCCTTCCACCCCCCTCCGGCGCGTCCCGATCTACACCACCTGCACCGATCTACACCATCTACACCACCCAGCCGATCGGACCGACCTGCACGATCTCCCCTGCCCCTGGGGTTGTCACGCTTGCCTTCGCCCGCTCCATGCCTCACAATCGACAGTTCGGCTCGGATTTTCCGTTGGCAGACTCCCGAGGTATTGGCGATGCCCACCATGAGCAGATTCAACCTGGCGTTGGCGGTGGTTCTGGCGTTCGGTCTGGCGGCTGCCGTTGCGGCAGCGGATGTCTTTCTCGACCCGGAGGAGGCGGGGCCCGATTTCGCCATTCAGGGCGAGTACGTGGGCGAGTTGCAGGGTGAGAACGGACGCGAGACCTGGGCGGCCCAGGTGGTGGCTCTTGGCGATGGACGGTTCCTGGTGAAGGGCCTCCGCGGCGGACTGCCGGGCGACGGGTGGGACGGCAGCGAGCCGGTAACCACGGAGGCAGCGACCGTAGACGGCAGAGTCCGTTTCGAGGTGCTCGACGGCGCCGCCGTGGCCACCGTGAGGGACGAGAGCATCGAAGTGCGCGATGCCTACGACGTGGAGCTAGGCAGGCTGGAGAAGACCCTCCGCGAGAGCCCCACGCTGGGCAAGGAGCCGCCCGAAGGGGCCGCGGTCCTCTTCGACGGCACCACCGCGGAGCACTTCCGCGGCAAGGGAATGACCGAGGAGGGGCTGCTCCGCGAGGGCCAGACCAGCCTGCCGAGCTTCCAGGACCACAAGCTCCACGTGGAGTTCATGATCCCCTTTATGCCCTTCGCGCGGGGGCAGGGGCGCGGCAACAGCGGCGTCTACCTGCAGGGGCGCTACGAGGTGCAGGTGCTCGACTCCTTCGGCCTCGACGGCCGGGACGACGAGTGCGGCGGCATCTACGGGGTGGCCGACCCGAGGGTGAACATGTGCTTCCCGCCCCTCTCTTGGCAGACCTTCGACGTCGAATTCACCGCTGCCCGCTTCGAGAACGGCCGCAAGGTGGAGGATGCCCGCATGACGGTTTGGCACAACGGCGTCAAGGTCCACGACGACGTCGAGGTTCCCCACGCAACCACCGCCCACCCCGTCCCCGAGGGCCCCGAGCCCGGACCGGTCTACCTCCAGGACCACGGCAGCCCCGTCCGCTTCCGCAACATCTGGGTGATGGAACGTTAAGCGACCGGTTTCGCGGGAAGCCGCCGCGCCGCCTCCCTTGCACGATCGATCCCCGAGACGAAGCCGATGATGGCGAGGGCGAACCGATTCACGGGGGGTGGAAGTCCGTGACGCTCGATCTCGATGACACGATTGTGGCGATCGCCTCGGCGGCGGGCGCGGGAGGACGGGGGATTCTCCGCCTCAGCGGGCCGAACGTCTCCGCGTGCCTGAACGGGCTGTTTGCCGGCCAGCCGCTGGAAGATCGCATTCCGCGGCCCGTGGCGATGGAGGGGAGCATCCACCCTTCCGCGGCGCTGAAGCCGCTGCCGGCCGCGCTCTACCTCTGGCCGGCCGGCCGCAGCTATACGGGCCAGACGGTGGCAGAGCTGCATACGCTCGCCGCGCCCGTGCTGCTGGAGTGTTGCCTGCGGTCCGTCATCGCCCGTGGCGCCCGTCTCGCCCGCCCCGGCGAGTTCACGCTTAGGGCGTTCCTGGCGGGCCGGATCGACCTGACCGAGGCGGAGGCCGTCTTGGGAGTGATCGATGCGGCGGGGCCGGAGGGTCTGGCCGCGGCCTTGGGGCAGCTCGCCGGCGGCCTCTCGACGCCCCTGGGCCGGCTTCGCGACGAGCTGCTCGACCTGGCCGCCGACCTCGAAGCCGGACTCGACTTCGGCGACGAGGACATCCGCTTCGTGACGCCGGAAGAGCTGCGCTCTCGCCTGTCTGCCGCCACCAGCACCATAGGGGACTTGTTCGAACGCCTGAGCCTGCGCACGGCGGGGCCGGTCCTGCCGCGAATCGTGCTCCTCGGCGAACCGAACGTGGGAAAGAGCAGCCTGCTCAACGCCTTGGCGGGCCGGAACCTGGCCCTCGTCTCCGCGGAGCCCGGCACGACCCGCGACTATGTGTCCGCCGAAATCGAGATAGCGGGAGGGCGGTGCCTGGTCGTGGATACCGCCGGGAGCGAGCCGCCGCCGCACGAGACCGAGACATCTGCGGCAGGGGGTGTTGCTGCTGCGGCCCAGGCGGCGATGCGCCGCCAGCGCGACGAGGCGGCAGTGACCGTCCTGTGCATCGAGGCTGGCCGACCGCGCTCCGACTGGGAAACGTCCGCGTGGGAGGGCGAGGAGGGGCGGCGGATCATCGCCGTGACCAAGGCCGACCTGGCGGGGGGCGGGGCCCTGGAAGGCGGCGTTCCTCCTGGTGCCGTGGTCACCAGTGCAGTGACCGGCGCAGGGGTCGACCGGCTGCGAGACCGGCTGACGGAAGCGCTGGTCGCAGGGCACTCGCCGGCAGGAGAGGTGGTGCCAGCCACGGCGGTTCGCTGCCACGAGGCCCTCGGGCGTTCTGCCTCGGCGCTGGCCCGGGCCCGTGCCCTGGCGGAGGCGGCTGCCGGCGAGGAGCTCGTCGCCGCCGAAGTCCGCGCCGCCTTGGAGGACCTCGGCCGGATCCTGGGCACCGTCTACAGCGAAGACCTCCTGGACCGCATATTCAGCCGCTTCTGCATCGGCAAGTGAGCGGCTCAGCGGACGCGGCACTCGAAACGGACGACGCCTCCCTCGCCCGGCTCGAGGGGCTCGGCAAGCACCCACCGGAGTGCGAGTGAGTCGCCCTGGTTCACCGCGGTGGAGAAGTCCGTGTCCCGGCTGCTCTGGGCGGAACCCTCGACGTATTCAAGCCGCGTGGTGAGGTTGTCGATGAGCGTCACGTTGTCGATGGGCTCGTTGCCCACGTTGTCGAACCGCAGCGTGAAGTGGATCACGTCGCCCGGTTGTGCGAAGGGGGTCGAGGCGACCTTGATCAGCCGGAGCTGCGGATTGGCGGGAGGCTCGTCGATGCTGAAGATCACGGCTGCGCCGCGGCCTTCGCTGGCGGCGATGGCTGCCTTGCGGTCGAGGATCACCTCCACCTGCTCGACGCGCGCCCAGGCCTCCGCAGCGCTGGTTCCCCGTGCCAGATAGGCCGCTTCGGCGGCGTCGAAGACCCCCTGGCGGATGACGAGGAAGTTCTCGTAGGGGAGGAAGGCATCGGAGAAGCCCCGCGGACCGAGAGTCCTCGACAGGGCCCCGTCTCCCTGCTGCGATTGGTAGGTGGTCAGCGACCGCTGCCCCACTTCGCGAAGCGTTTGCAGGTGCTGGCGGCTGGTGCCGGCGATCTGCACGTCGTCGCTCTCCAGGATTGCGGCGGGCAGGTGAACGTTTGCCGGTCCCTCCTGCTGCTCGCTGGCCACGACGTTGACCACCTGCCGGACGGCGCCGAAGCGGGGGCTGTAGATATGGACGCGGTTGCTCGGTTCGACCAGGGTGTGGCCGTCGAGGGTATCGAAGTGGGCCACGGTGTCTTCGAGTTCCAGGCCGAGCACCTCGCGCTCGGGGGTTACGCGCGCGGGCAGACCGCCGTCTCCGCCGTCGTGGAGGTACTCGTCCTCGGGCCACGGGCGAGCGATTCCCGGAGGTGCCCAGGGTCCCAGGGCCGCGTAGGGCATCGGGGGACCCTGCTCGAACCCCTCGGGAACATAGGCCATCGGTGGCGGTCCCGGCGGCGGGCCGGCGCCGGCGGGATGACCGCCGGCCCCGGGCCACCCCTCCTGTGAAGAGCGACACGAACAGAGGATGAGTGTGGAAAGGGCCACCAGGGCCCAACGCCAATGGTTGGGTCGACTTCGGTAGCCGTCTCCGAGCAGGAGTGTCGGGTCTCGCATCCTCGTGCCTCTTGCACTGCGGTGGTGTCTCGTTCCCTTCATCAGCGGCGCGGTGGCGGCGGCAGCACCGTCACCTCGGCTGCGTAGCGGACCAGCGGCGGTGAACCGTAGAGGAAGGCGTCGTCGATGCCCACCGCGTCGTCGGGGAGCCGTCCGCCGAGGCGGAGGATGGCCACGGGACGGCCGAGGGTGTCGGCTACGGCCAAAGGATCGTCGCCGGGACGGACCTCGAACCAGTGCTGTCCTTGCGGGTCTTCAGGCGCCGGCAGGGCGCGGGTCGGATCTTCCAGGTAGATGACGCGGGTGACGAACTTCCCCTCCAGCGCCAGGCGAAGGTCCTCCTCGGTAAGTTCGACGGGAATCGCAAACCGCTGCTGCTGGTCCAAGGGCGCGTAGGTGCGGTCGATGACCTCGATGGTCGGGAAGACCTCTTCCCCTTCGGCGAAGGGCACGTGGGTGGCCCGCAGCCTGTACACCGCGCCGACGTGCAGTCCAAGGCGGAGTGGGGCAGGCGCCGACTCATCGAACTGGCCGCCGCTGGCCGTGGCGATCCGAACTCCGCGAGGGGCACGGATTTCCACCGGCTGGAAGTGGCCGTGAACCGGTCCGCCGCGCGCCAGCCGTACGCCTCCGATGGCTCCCGGCGGCATGATGCCTTGATGGAAGTAGTGGACATCGGCGCCTTGAGCGAACGCGGCGGCGGATCCCAGGAGCGAACCGGCGAATGCCACGATCAGGCTGCCGATAGTGCACCCCTTGAGGAAGCCGGTTCGCGCCAGCAGGGGGCGGAGCAATTCGACCATGGTCAGGGCGTCCCTCAATGATCCGCGGCGTCGACGTACGATCGTCTCTCAACGGGCGGTGGCCGCGGGTT
>SLBP01000032.1:0-9801 GCA_007126245.1 Planctomycetales bacterium | reverse complement strand
GGGTCAACGTCGGCATGTGCGATGGCAGAGTGCTGCACCTCCCCGATACCTACCCTCCGGAAATGTTCCGCGGCATGGCCACGATCGACGGAGGGGAGCGGACCGTACGGCCGTGACCGCGCGTTGGCGGAGTGGGTGTACCTTGCCAGGATCGGCGCCGGAGAGTCCAATAGCCGGTGTGGTGGTGTGTGCTGCGGGCGGCAGCTCCGCGCCCCGCCGATCGCCGGCCCGCCGGCGGCACGCACCGGAAAGGTGGACTTCCCCCACACTTCCGGTGCTGGGTAGCTCCTTTGTGGCCAAAAGGCAATCTGCTCGTTTGGGGAGCAACAGCAATGCCCATCCCCTTCACCTGCCCGCATTGCGGCCTGCAGTCGGCAGTGCCCGACGAATATGCCGGCCAGACCGGTCCCTGCCGGCAGTGCGGTAACTCGATCACCGTGCCGTCTTCCCCCTACGCGGACGTGCAAACGCCGGCCGCCTCGCGGGCCAGGACGTCCGTAGTGGCGTATGTGGTCTTGGGACTCGTCGGGATGTTGATCGTCGGTCTGGTTTTTTTCGTATTGTTGGTGCCCGCCTGGCAGGCGGCGCGCAACGGTGCCCCGCGCATGCAATGCCAGAACAACCTCAGAAATATCGCCTTCGCGCTGCACAACTACCACGACGTCTACGGCACCTTCCCGCCGGCGTATATCCCCGACGAAGAAGGCAGGCCGATGCACTCCTGGCGGGTCCTCATCCTGCCGTTTCTCGAACAGTCGGCCATCTACGAGTGGTACGACTTCGATGAGCCGTGGGACGGTCCGAACAACCGGCTCCTCGCCGACACGGTGCTCAGCGTCTATCGCTGTCCACATCATCCCGGCCCCACCGGGCCGTACACCCATTACGTCATGATCGTGGGCGAAGAGACGATCTCCGACGGGCCGACGGCACGGCGTATCGACGAGATCCGCGACGGCCTCTCGAACACGCTGGCGGTGGTCGAAACAGCCGACGCGGGCATCCATTGGATGGAGCCGCGGGATCTTCTTTTCGACGAGCTGACCTTCAGCGTCAACGATGGCAGTCCACTGGGCATTAGCAGCCACCACCCCGGCTGGGCCAACGTCGCCTTTTGCGACGGCAGGGTACTGATGCTGGACAACTCCGTCGACCCGCAGGTCGTGCGGGCCATGGCCACGATCGCCGGAGGGGAGACGCTGAACCTGCCATGAGGTAGGCAGAGTGGGGGACCGCACGGCGCGGGACCGGGAGCTGTTCTACGCCGGAGCGGCGATCTCGTCACGCAGTACCCAGGCGCTCGGCGCGCCGCCGTCGATCACCCGTATCTGCGGTGGACAGAGCAATGCGGAGGCACGCCTGGTGGTCTTCAACACGGGGAGACCAACCAGGACCTGGAGCCCAGGAAAGGCGGTGGGTCGTGGTGGGCCGGCTGGCCCGCAGCCTGATAGACTTTCCGGCCCCAAACCGGAGGCTGACGCGGTGGACGGAATGCTGGCGCGGGTGATCGTGGTGATGGCGGGGATGTTCCTCATCGGCTGCGTGGTTTACGGTGTGTACATGCTGGGCGCCATCGAGATGCATCTGCGGCAGTTGGTTCTGCTGGAAGAGGAGAGAAGACGAGCAGCACCGGCACGTGGCCGCTCGCAATGATTCTTGGTGCGGCGGTGGAAGGCCCGAGATGCCGTCTCGGCTGTTGACGCAGATGCCTCTCAGAAATATCCTCAGAAGGTTGGATGCGTTCCGCCATGGGTGGGCCCCCTCTGAAGTCACAAGGAGTTTGGTGTGGGCCGGATCGAAAAGACACTGAACGATGTCCGATAGCGTGCGATACGAGATCATTCTTTACTGGAGTAACGACGATCAGGCGTTCATTGCTGAAGTCCCCGAACTGCCGGGCTGCGCGGCCGATGGCACTACCTATCAGGAGGCCTTGGCCAACGCCGAGATCACCATCCGAGAATGGATCGAGACAGCCCGTGAATTGGGACGTCCCATTCCCGAGCCGCGCGGCCGGCTGATTTATGCTTAATGCCGGGGAAGGCTGTCGGCGATCGGCATGCGTCCACGTGCCCACCGGGCAGCGAGCCGCCTCCGATACCCCTTCTACTTCCCAAGGAGCCTTCCATGGACTATACCCGCCGCGACATCGCGCAGATGATCGATCACTCGCTGCTCAATCCGGTGCTCACCGACCGGGAGCTCGAAGAGGGCTGCCGCGTGGCCCTGGAGTATGACGTGGCCTCGGTCTGCGTGAAGCCCTACTACCTCCGCCGCGCCGCGGAGTTGCTCGCCGGCAGTGCGGTGGTTCCCAGCACGGTGATCGGCTTCCCCCACGGCAGCCACACCACGGCGGTCAAGCGGGCCGAGACGGAGCAGGCCCTCACCGATGGCGGGCGGGAGCTCGACATGGTGGTCAACGTCGGCAAGGTCCTCAGCGGCGACTGGGCCTTCGTCCGTGACGACCTCGCCGCCGTGATCGAAGCGGCCCACGCGGCCGAGGCCCGCGTGAAGGTGATCTTCGAGAACTGCTTTCTTCCCGACGAGGCCAAGATCCGCCTCTGCACGCTCTGCGGCGAGCTCCGCGCCGACTGGGTGAAGACCTCCACCGGCTTCGGCAGCGGCGGCGCCACGCTCGACGACCTCCGCCTCATGCGGACCCACAGCCCCCCGCACGTCCAGGTCAAGGCCGCCGGCGGCATCCGCTCGCTCGAGGCCGTGCTCGAGGTCCGCGCGCTGGGCGTCACCCGCGTGGGCGCCACGCGGACGGTGGAGATCCTCGAGGCCTGTGCCGTTGCTGGTGGTTAGTGCCTGGCCCGGGCAGCGCACCCTTATGGGAATGACAGGGGGCGGCCATGCCGAAAGGACGGACGAGCGTGATATCGTACTTCTCCACTCCCTCGACGACGGACACTCTCCGTCACCCTCTTCACCTGCCTGCACACCGACTCGACCGCGGAAGTGCCGGCAGGCGCCAAGGTGACCACCCGGCAGTGGTTCTGGTTTGTCGAGGGCCACCTCGCCGACCTCCGCCGCATCGCTGAGGATCTCGCCCTGCCGGAGCTGTTGCCGCACGACCGATGAGTCAAGAAAACATGCCTTAGTCGCGTTCCGTGCAGGGTCCCTCCCACCCCCTTCTTGCCTCGGCCGGCGCGGAGTATCATGGGCGGCCGACCTGGGAATGCCCCTGGGGCAAACGGCCTGCCGGGATCGCCGCCCCACCGCCCCTCCAAAAGGAGAATGCCAACACCATGGCGAAGCTGACGTACCGCGATGCGGGGGTGGACCTCGACGTCTACCACGAATCGATGTCCCGCCTGCCGCGGCTTCTGGCCCGCACGCAGACCCCGCGGGTAATGCCGCTGCCGGGCGGATTCGCCGGTCTCTTCCGCCTCGACTTCGGCGGCGGTCCCTTCGCCCGCAACTACCGCGAACCCGTCCTGGTCGCCTGCACCGATGGCGTGGGCACGAAACTCAAAGTGGCCTCGCTGGCGGGCGTGCACAACACGGTGGGCATCGACCTGGTGGCGATGTGCGTCAACGACGCCCTCTGCTGCGGGGCCGAGCCCCTCTTCTTTCTCGACTACGTGGCCATGCCCAAGGACGACCCGGCGCTGCTCGAGCAGATTGTCGAGGGAATCACGGCGGGCTGTGTGGCCAGCGACGCCGCCCTGCTGGGCGGGGAGACGGCCATTCTCCCCGACGTGTACGCCGAGGGCGACTACGATCTGGCGGGCTTCTGCGTGGGAGTCGTGGAGCGCGAACGGGTGCTCGATGGTTCGGCCATCGCTGCCGGCGACGTGGTGCTGGGGTTGGCCTCCAGCGGACTGCACTCGAATGGCTACAGCTTGGCGCGGAAGGTCGTGTTCGATCACGCGGGCCTGAAGGTGGACGAGCACGTGGCGGCGCTGGACTGCAGCGTGGGCGCCGCCCTGCTCGAGCCGACGCGGATCTACGCCCGTCCGCTCCGCCGGCTACTGGGCGAACTGAGAGAGCGCATCCATGCGGCGGCACACATCACCGGCGGCGGCCTGGCGGAGAATCTCTCCCGTGTGGTACCCGGGGGGATTCGAATTCGGCTGCGGCGGGGAAGCTGGTCGATTCCCCCCGTCTTCTCCTGGCTCCAGGGGCTGGGGCCGCTCGACCTTGCCGAAATGGAGGGGGTCTTCAACATGGGGCTAGGGCTGGTGCTGGTTCTCGATGCCGCCGTCGCGGAGGCCGCGCAGCGGCACCTGGCCGAGGAGGGGATCGAGTCCTGGGCCATCGGCCATGTCGAAGAGGGGCCCCGCGGTGTCCTTCTTGTCGATGGATAGCTCTGGAGGCTTGCGCCGGCAGTATCTGCGGCCCGGCTTCTCCGCATCGGGCATCTGCGCCGCAAGCCGATTCAATGGGCGGCACCGGCCAGCTCGAGGGGCCGAGCAGAGGATGCCCCGGCGACGGAGTCGTGCCGGCGGCGCCGGATGGCCTCGCCCGCGGCAACCAGTTCGGCAAAGCACGCCCGAAAGGCATCGACGAGGACGGGGTCGAACTGGAAGCCCGCTTCGGCCTCGATCATCGCCTTCGCCTCGTGCGGATCGAGGGCGTCCTTGTAGACGCGCTGGGAGGTGAGGGCGTCGAAGACGTCGGCCAGGGCGACGATCCGTGACGCCAACGGAATCGCCGTCCCCGCAAGCCCGTCGGGGTATCCTCGGCCGTCGAAACGCTCATGGTGGTGGCGAGCGATCTCTACGGCCATCGCCAGGAAGCCCCCGCACGGCCCCTGGCGGGCCGATTCACTCAGGGCCTGGGCTCCGATCTCGGAGTGCCGTTTCATGACGGCGAATTCCTCCTCGGTGAGGGGCCCCGGCTTGAGGAGAATCGCGTCCGGGATGCCCACCTTGCCGATGTCATGCAGCGGGCTGGAGCGATAGAGGTCTTCCAGAAACCGCTGGTCGATCTGCTCGCCGTAGGGCCCGTGGCATTGCAGCCGCTCGGCGAGAATCTGGCAGTAGGCGCGGATCCGCTCCAGATGCTCGCCGGTTTCCGTATCGCGGGAGTCGGCCAGCTTGGCCAATGCGAAGACTGCCACGTCGCGGGTGGCCACGACCTCGGCAGCCCGCTCCTGCACCAGAGCTTCCAGCTCACTGTTGAACCGCTGGATGCGGGCGTTGGCGGCCGAGAGGGCGGCCGTCGTCTCGCGGAGCTTCAGGTGGACGGCCACCTTGGCCAGGAGCTCGTCGTGGTCGAAGGGCTTGACCAGGAAATCGTCGGCGCCGGCACGGTAGCCGGCCAGCCGCTCCGCCGTAGAGGCCTTACCGCTGACGAGGATCACGGGCGTCAGGGCCCCGCGGGGACCGGCCTTGATGCGGCGGCAGATCTCGTAGCCGTCGATCCCCGGCATCATGATATCCAGGAGCACCAGGTCGGTGGGGCGGCGCTCGAAGAGGTCCAGTGCCTCCCGGCCGCTATAGGCGGCATCGAGGTCGTAGTGACCGCAGAGGATCTCTTCGAGGACCTCCACGTTGATGTCGCAGTCGTCGACGATGAGGATGCGCTGTTCCATGGCAGCGGGGGTTCCTTTAGGGCTCTCGATGGGCGTACTCATCACTCCACGGCCGCGGGGACGGGGTGCTCGTCGATGGCAGCCGCCGCCGCGGCATCGGCCGACTCGCGCGCCGCCCGGGCGTCGCAGGGGATTTCGAAGCAGAGGGCCGCACCGCCGCGGGAGCGGTTCGCGGCCCAGATCCGCCCCCGGTGCGCGAGCACGATCTCCTCGCAGATCGATAATCCCAGGCCGGTGCCCCCGGCGCCGGTGCGGGTTCTCGACGACTGCACGAACTTACCGAAAACCGCATCCAGCTCCTCGTAGGGGATCCCGGGGCCCTGGTCGAGCACGCATACGCGGACACCGGCTTCGGCGGTCTCGGCGCGGATCTCGATGCGGGCGCCGTCGGGCGAGAACTTCACCGCGTTGCCCACAAGGTTGCGGAGGACCTGCATGATACGCCCTGGATCGGCCACGATGGGTCCGGGGAAACCGAGGTTGCGGTATTCCAAGCTGATGCGGCGGTGGTCGGTGATCGAACCGAACTCGTCGACGACGGCACGGATGAGCCCCGTGAGGTCGGCGGTGGTGAACTCGAACTTCATCTTGGCCGCTTCCAGCTTGGCGAGGTCCAGCAGGTCGTTGATCAGGGCTAGGAGCACCTCGCCGCTCTGCTCGACCTTCTCGAAATAGCGTTTCAGCTCGGTGCGCGCCGCCGATTCCGCACGCCGGACTCCGAAAGCGGCAAAACTCAGCACACCGTGCAAGGGAGTGCGGATCTCGTGGGAGATATCGGCCAGGAACTCGCTCTTGGTCCGGTTGGCCGCCTCGATGGTCTGGAGGTCCTCTTCCAGCGCCACCCGCTTCAGTTGCTGGCGGGCGCGCTCCTGCTGCTCGAGGACGGCGGCGCTCACGGCCTGAGCCTGCGAGGACTTCAGCGCGCGCCGCTCGGCGAGCAGGTGGGCGACGCGCACGGCCGACTTCGCCTCGCGCCGCCGAGCGCGGACGGCCAGCAAGGCCGTCTCGCCGCAGGCCAGGAGCGCGGGGCGCAGTGATTCCAGCAACCGCAGCGCGCCGTCCTCATGGGCGAGGTCGCCGCCGAGGACCGCCCCAGGAGCTTCCCCCTCGAGCCGGCAGCCGAAGACGGTTCGCATTCCCCGGGGAAACGACTTCTCGAAGTGACCGAATTGCTCCGCTGGAGAAAGGCGAGCCAGGATCGCCACCACCGAATCGGCGGCCTCCTGGCGGGCCGCCTGGGGGAATGCCGTCCAAAGCTCCCCTTCACCGCCGGCAAGGAAGAGGCTTCCCACGCCACAAGGCTGCAGCAGGCGGTGGAGCGGGGCGAGGCACGAACCGGCTTCGTCCCCCGGTTCCGGCTCGGCCGCAGCCAGCAGCGCCCCGATGGTGTCGACGAGTGTTTCGGATCTTCGCATCGGACTCAAAGTTGAAAGAGGGCCTCGTGGGTCGCCAGTTCCTCGTCCAGGTCTTCGGCGAGCACCACCACGTCGTTCCTCGTCAAGGAAAGGCCGGTAAAGGTCGCCTTCGAGGGCCGCACCAGCGGCAGCCCCACCGAGGAGTATCCCTTGAGCGTGCAGATCGCGTTGGCCGCCTCAACGCAGCGAACCAATGGGAGGTGCTCGCCCTCGTACGCGGCCGAGCGGTGGTGGTGGCGGATTGCCGCCAGCACTGCATCGGGAAACCGCCAGCGCCGCCCCACTGCCTCACCAAACTCGGTATGGTCGAAGCCCCATTGCCGCCGCTCGGCGGCGGACAAGGAGGATTTCTCGCGCAAGGCGAGAACCACTTCGCGGAAACCGTCGTTGAGGTGCTGATCCTGGAGAATGATCCCCACGTCGTGGAGCAGCCCGGCAAGAAAGACATCCTCGAAGTCGGCACATTCCAGCCGCATGGCGAGCATCCGCGCAGCAATGCCCACGGAAACGACATGCTGCCACAACCCCCTGCGCCGGTAGGG
The DNA here is from genome assembly GCA_007126245.1 of Planctomycetales bacterium. Lineage (GTDB taxonomy): Bacteria > Planctomycetota > Planctomycetia > Pirellulales > Thermoguttaceae > SKOZ01. The sequence continues at coordinate 2,302 of SLBP01000032.1, read as the reverse complement.
TCCGATGGTGTTCTCGCTGGAAAAGAGGCGGCTGATGGTTGCCGTCATCGCCAGGTTGCGGACCTGCTTGACGCCCAGGTAGGCGATCGCCTGCTGGAGGTTGGTGATCTTCACGCGCAGTGCATACGCCGAGGAGTTGACGCAGCGGAGCACGCGGGCGCTCAGCGCCGCGTCGCCCTCGATGACCTCCTTCAACTCCAGGGCGCCCGAGAGAGGGTCACTGGCCACCCGGATCACTTCGAGGGCGACCTGGGGGAGGGTGGAAATCTCGTTGACCTTGGCCGCGGCGGCATCCAGCAGGGAGTCCGCCCCGGGTGATGTCGTTGATGGAGAAGTCAATCCCAGCTCCTAAATGGGGAAACAGACCGAACACGAATCCCAGCCTATCGGTGGGTTCGACGCCATCTTTATGGGGTGCCAAAAACCAGAGAGCCGAACGACCGGGATACCAAACTCTTCGTGGATACTTGTAGGGGCCATGCAGCACGGGGCCTCGGGCAACTCTAGATCACGGTCAATTGGCGACGCAAGTTTTTCGCCAGCCACGTCTTGTGCCGCTCTTTCGGGCATGGCTCCTGTGGGCACTTGGGCTATGCCACCATGACACCATCCGAGTGGGGGTGCATTCGCCTGGCTCTTGGTAGTATCAGGCGTAACTTTCACCCCAATCGAGTCACGAGAGCTCCCTTGGGGGGGGCTGTCCTGCGCGGCACCCCATCCATCGGACCAGGAGAACCGGTGCCTCGGCATATCGGGAATTTGCCGCAGGGCCGAGTGCCTGGATATAATGGCAGGAATTCTTGTCACAATTCGCCCGGTGAGGCCGAGGAGGCGTCTCACCGAGTTCGGCAGGAAGGCTTCTTCGCAAACGACGAACGAGATCCAAAGGAGGATGACATGGCTGCCGATCGGCATGGTGTGGGTCTGACACGTCGCACCTTCCTCACGCGCTCGGCCTGGGCGGCGGGGGGACTGGCCACGGGGACCGCCGCGGCGGACCGGCTGGCGGCGGGCGAGTCGTACGGTGGGGGAGGTCGCTCGACGGCTCCGGCGCGGCGGGTGGTGTTTCTGTTCATGGAAGGGGGTCCCTCCCAGATCGATCTATTCGATCCGAAGCCGGCTCTGGCTACACTCGACGCGGCCGCGGTTCCCTCCCATGTCAGCACGGGCGAAGGGCGCGGCGTGGCCCGCTTTGTCGCTTCGCCGTTCCGTTTCCGTTCGCGGGGTGAATCGGGAACTCCGGTTTCGGAGCTCATGCCCCACCTGGCCGGCATCGTCGATGAGATCTCTCTTGTCCGCTCCTTGTACACCGATTCGCCGCAGCACGGTCTGGCCCAGGTGGTCTTGGCGACGGCGGGCACCGGATCGGAGGGCCCCAGCCTGGGGGCCTGGGTGTCGGCCGCACTCGGCAGCGGCGAGGCAGTTCCGAGCCACGCGGTCCTCCGCTACGGCGGCCGACCGGCAGCCGGCACGGCCCTCTGGTCCAGCGGACCATTGTCGCCCATCTATGGGGGAGTCGACCTGGGGTCGCCTGCGGGACCGCGGCAGATTCCCGCCAACCTCCCCATCGCCGAGGAAGCCGCCGACTATCGGCAGAAGGAAGCCCTCCGCGCCGTGGTCGCCGAGCACTTCGGCGACGCCGTTCGCGATCGGGAAGCGCTCCGCTTCGCCACACGATGGACAGAGCAATTGCGGTTCGTAGGTCCTGAACTGGTGGATACTTCCTACGAATCGCCCCGGATACACGAGCTGTATGGAAGCCGGCCGGGCGAGCCTTCATTCGCCCAGAACTGCCTCGTTGCCCGCCGGTTGCTGGAGCGCGGTGCGCGATTCGTCCAGGTCCACTACCGCGGCTGGGACCATCACGGACTGGAGCCCCGCAGCGGGCTGCACCACGGACTGCGGCGGGCAGCACGAGAGACGGACCAGCCGATCGCCGCCCTGCTTCGCGATCTTCGCCAGAGGGGGATGCTGGACGAGACGCTCGTCGTTTGGGCGGGTGAGTTCGGCCGCGCCCCCTGGGGCATGGACCCCGGCAGTGGACGTGCGGAAGGGCGTGAGCACCAGCCTTCGGCCTTCACGGCGTGGCTGGCCGGCGGCGGCCTGCGGCCGGGCGTCGTCGTGGGGGAGACGGACGACACCGGGGCCGCGATCGTTGAACGGCCCGTCCATGTCTCAGAGCTGGCGGCCACCATTCTCGACCGCCTGGGGATTGACGCCCCCATACCCGCGAACCGGCAGCCTGCCCCAGCCATCGGCGAACTCATTGCCTGAGCCGGTTCGGGCCCCAGCAGACTGCCTC
>SLBP01000029.1:0-65196 GCA_007126245.1 Planctomycetales bacterium | reverse complement strand
TTCCTGGAGCTTTATCTGCACAGCTACAGCCATGCGCTCGTCGAGGCGTACCTCGACGATCTCCACTTCGTCGAGCTCAGCGAAGGCATGGAGCCGCCCTGGGAGGGGACCTACAAGATCCGGCCCCACGAGACCGAGCGCCTCACGCCCGCCGACATCGTCGGGCCCGACGGCATCGTCTATCCCAACTGGACGAAGACGGGCGTGCAGGGCGGGATCCCCGAGGTGCCGGTGTTCGCCGAAATCGAGCGCTTCGGGGGGCGGGCCGACGCCGATGTCGACAGCTCCGCGGCGCTGCAGGCGGCCGTCGAGGCGGCGGGCGCGGCCGGCGGCGGGGCCATCCTCTTCGGCGAGGGGACCTACTATCTCGACTTCCCCGTGACCGTCCGCGACGACGGTGTCGTCATCCGCGGCCAGGGTGCGGACAAGACCCGCCTCGTCTTCCGTTACGCCATCCCCGAGAACGGCGTTGCCTTCTACGCCCTGCCGCCGGGGGCGCGCGTGGGCAGGAACACGCGGGTGGAGATGCACTGCCGCCCCAAGGATCTTATGAAAATGGAGATGTTCGTCGGCGAGGAGCGCATCGGCACGTGGGAGCGCAGCCTGCACTCGGGCAACACGTTCGCCTTCGCCCGCCCCGGCCGGGAGATCATCGCCAGGGTCCCCGACGGAGAGCACCCGCTCCGCGGCGTCGCCACGTACCGCGACGGGAGCGAGTTGACCGGCGAGGTGCCCATCCTCGTCGACTCGAGCTTCGACGACCCGCGGCGGCCGCCCAACTCGCGCGCCGTCGTCACCTTCGAGGGCGCGGGCTTTGCGGGGCCGCGTATCCTTCTCGCCGAAGACGGCCGCCGCGGCGACATGGCCCTTAAGCTGGAGAGCACCGACGCCCTGCAAGCCGGCGACCACATCATCATCGACGGCCCCGCCACCGAGCGCTGGAAGGCGCTCACCCGCAATGCGTGCCCCTGGGGCACCTACCGGCGCTACGCCCTCGTCGTCGAGAGCATCGAGGGCGACCGCGTCACCATCAACCAGCCGCTGCGCATCGAGTTTCCCGTAATCGACGGGTCGTGGGTGCAGAAAGTCGTCCCCGTCCAGTACGGCGGCGTCGAGGACCTCACGATCGAGCAGACGGAGGACCTCTGGATCAGCACCGTCATTTTCTCCCACGGCTGGAACTGCTGGGCGCGGGGCGTGAACGTCAACATGGCCGGGCGCTTCCCCGTCTACGGGAGCATGGCCAAGTGGTGCGAGATCCGCGACTGCGTCTTCGACGACGCCTGGTTCAAGGGGGGAGGCGGCACGGCCTACGCGGGCTGGGAACACTCCTGGGACTGCCTCATGGAGAACGTGACGACGTACGGCTATCGCCACGCGCCGCTCTTCCAGTGGTCCGCCTCGGGGAACGTCATCCGCAAGAGCGTCTTCCACCAGAGCGACGGCCAATGGCACGCCGGGTGGACCAACGAGAACCTCTTCGAGCAGTGCGTGATCGACGCCGCCACGGGGACGGGCAGCTACGGCTACGGCATGTGGGCCTCGCCGCCCGAGGACGATGCGCACGGCCCCAACGGCCCGCGCAACGTCGTCTACAACTGCGACGTCCGCTCGCCCCGCACGGGTCTCTGGATGGGCGGCATGAACGAGAACTGGCTCATCCTCCACAACCGCTTCGTGGTGGAGCAGGGGCAGGGCGTCTTCGCCAAGACGGCCAGCTTCGATCACATCATCGAGGGGAACGTCTTCGTGCTCGAGGACGAGCGGTCGCCGATGGTCTTTCTGGCGACCCCGGACTGCATCGGCGTCGAGCTCATCTCCAATCGGCTCTACGGCGGCAGCGGCCAGTTGATCAGCGGGGTGGGAAAGCCCCTCGTGCTCGAGGGCAACGAGGCCTTCCCCCTCGACGACGCCCCGCGCCCGCAGCCGGAGGTGCCGTCGATCTACGAGTGGCAGCAACAGCACTACGGGGAGCGGTAGGGCCGGCGGCGTCCGCGGCCCGGGCTGTGGGCGTCACGGTCTCCGGGCGCCGCTCGCGGCCGAAGGGGACAGACCCATTTTCGCGGCCGAATAGCGTTATCCACAAGGAATACCTGCTACGGCCGCGAGAATTAGGACAGTCCCCCGTGAACGACCGAGATGCGGGCGAGCCCGTGGTTCTCAATCTGATGGCGGATGACGAACGGCGACACCCCATACTCAAACGCGAGGTCATCAATCTCATCCTCTCCGATCGTCTCCCCGGACAGGTCCCTTTTCAGCATTAGGTGCGGCGCCAGAAACTCAGCGGCAAAGGCACGATTCATCTGCTGTCGATGGGTTCGCAGCCTCGACACCGCCGCAAAGCTGCCAGGCGACGTCAAGTGCTCGAACAAGGCTCGGCAGAATGCAAACTGCCGGGAGTCCGGCCGTCTCTTTTCGATAAGGAATTTTGGGTTACCGCGCTGGTTTGGTCCGGTCAATGCTTCCAGAAACGGGCAGCCGCCGGCTTCCGCCACCAAGCAGTGGTCGAGTTGTGCAATACCCAGGTGCCCAGCCAAATCCGATAGCGAACGTGACTTCCAGGCTCCACGATTCACCCTGGCCCGCAGCTCTGCGGCAAAGCGGTAACCGGTCTCCCACGGACTCTCGCTCATCCTGCATGGCGGTGTCTGCCTTCGTATTTCTTCCAGGACGTCGATGGCATCGGCGTCTGTGGCGATCGATTCCGAAGCATTCGCCAGCGCGGCTGCCTGACTGGTCAGCTCATCAACGGCTGCCAAGGATAGGAAATCGTCGAGGAGGTCAGTACGGACTCTCCTGGCGATGTCGAGGATTGTGGCCTCCAATGCATTGTCAACGGCGTAGGGATCTGCGCCGAGCCGTGCGGCTGCCCGACAAAATTCCTGCTCGGCGGCATCCGCGTTCTGGATCGCCGACCACTCCTCATGGAGCGTAGTCCCAGAAAGACCGCAATCGTCGAGTCGCGCGACAACGGCGTCCACAAAGCCGCCTACGGGATCGAAAACGGCCTCTCGAGGCAGTTCTGCGTGTCCACCGGCAAGAAATCTGATCCCCGCGCTGGGAATGTCCAACGGCTGCCAGATAACTTCCACGTTCTCGCCGAGCGTCACGAAGCGTAGTGACGGCAAAACGAAGCCTTCACGGGCCCAGCGGAGATTGTGCCGGCGATCGAAGTCGCGACTGCTCGCTGCCCCCAGTCGCTCAACTTCCGATTGCAGGAACCACCAGTGTTCGGTGAACCACTCGGCCAGCGGAAACAAGGGGACGAAGACACTGGTGCGAACCGACTTGGACCTTCGATCCTGCAACTCCGTGACTGGGGTGTCGTCGATGAGGATCGACAGCGAGGCCCACGTCGCGCGCAGCTCCTCCCCCCGGGCTCCTCCCGGATCCTGCCATTCAAAAATAAACCGCAGGATGCTCATGGCATCTGCCAACTCACATTTGCCAATCGAAACGCTCGATTCCATCCGGCCATTCTTCGGGCTCCAACTGCCACCCCTTGTACTGCCCGAGCTCGCGATTCACGAGACGGGCTTCGTAGACAATCTCTCCGACCTTGCACCATGCATACCGCGGAAAACCGCTCTCCCAGGGGCCGCCGAAACACTGAACCTCGAACGCATATCGCAGCCATCGTTGAATATCGTCCAAGCGGTCGTTCATAGCAGCATCACATTTCGTCGCGTCTCCCCGAGGTCGCGGCAGACCGGCAAATGACGGTCCCGTCTTATGTTCCGGACTCCCAACATAAGTGACGCGGGCGGCGAGACGAGATACATCAAGGCCTTCAGGTGGCGGCTGAATGCTTCGCCGCCGCGGTCGTTTTCTCCGAGGAGCTCGCACGGACCTACCCCCAAATCATGCCGGATAAGAACGGATGCACTTGGGACTTCCACTCTCGGGCATTCTAATTCTCTTTGGACACGACACAAGCCCCCGAGCGGTGATCTTGGCGCCGCCTCTTGGACTCCTCGGACCGAACCGAGGCGCCTCGGTTCAACCCACCGATGCGCGAACACACCGCCGGAAACGATCGACCTTCGCCATCCGCCGGTGCGCCTCAGCGGTTACCCTCTCCTCATCGACGGGAAGGAGTCGTTGCAGAACCGCCCCCATCGACCCTTTGTAGCGTCGAGGAAAGAACGGCAGCATTCTCCAGTCGGTGGATTGGCTCCCGATCGGCCCCTTGCCTGCAGTTCACTGTCCCGGGCGGCGCGCCTCACTTGCCGAGCGACTCGTCGAAGAAGGCGAAGACTTCTTTGGCGGTTTCCTGGACGATCATCATGTGCTCGATGCCCGCGTACTCGCGGAACACCACGTGCCCCGCACCAGCCCGGGCCAAATCCTCGGACAGGCTTTGCGCGGCCGGCAGAGCGAAGTCTCTGCTGCCGACGGCCACGAGGAATGCCGTGCCGCTCAAGTCGCCGTCGAAGCCAAACCACCCACCCCCGCCGAGGGCGGCCACCGCCCGCGGCGGTGGGCGGCACTCTCCCACGGCTCGCAGTGCCTGGGCCGCCCCCATCGAGTGGCCTACCAGGGCTACCCGCTCCCGGTCGATCGCCGTCACCTCGTCCAGGGCATCGATGAGGCGCTGGAGCGTCATTGGCGGCCCGAGCGGCGTCGCGCGCGGGGCGAGCATCAGCCAACCCCGGTCACGGCACAGCTCCACCGTGCGCCCTCGCCCGTAGGCGTCGAAAAAGAGGTTTTCGCTCCCTCCCGCCCCGTGCAGGGCGAGGACCAGCGGCCGCGGCCCCTCGGCGATCGCCTCGGGCACGTAGAGCCGCACCCGGGCCGTGCCGAGCTCGTCGGCCAGCGTCAGCCAGTGCTCGCCCGCAGCCATGGGAAGAGCCGGGTCGTCGCCCCGCTCGAGATTCTGGAGGACGATCTCCGCCTCGGCGAGCAAACGGGTGGCCGGGAAGTCGGTCTCCAGGTCGGTTCCCGCGAGGAGTCGCTCCAGGAGGACGACACGGTCGGCGAGTGTCGCCGCCGCGGTTCCGTCGAGCGGGGGCCGCGGCCCCACGGCCGCGCGCAGCCGAGCCACCCGTCCGGCGGGGTCGTCGGCGAACGAGAGTGTCCGCTCCCCCAATTCCACCTCGAAGCCGTCACCGGCCACCCGCACCGCCAGCCGATAGTCGCCTTCCCCGAGCGACCGGACGGGCACGACCAGATCCCGCGGCAAGCCCGCGATCTCGGCGGCAGCCGCCGCCACCTCGCGACCCTCGCCATCGAAGAGGATGAGCGAGATCACCGCGGGCGGGCCCTCCGGCGACTCGACCGGGTATAGCCGAGCCAAAGTCAACGGAACGCTCTCCGTGCCCACGTCGAAGAGCCGCGCCGGCCGGTCGACGACCAGCGCGAGGGCCGCTTCCAGGCCGGGGGGCGCCCCTTCCGGGAAGTCCAGCGCCACCCGCGCCCTATCGAGCGACTGCGCCGTGCTGATGCGGCTGAGACCGAAGAAGCCTCGCACCGCCTCGTGCAGGAAGCCTGCGCCGCGGTCGCGGGCCTGCGGATCGCGGTTTGCCTCCCAGGCCGCTTCCACCGCCCGCAGCCGCTGCCCCAACTCGTACCGCGGCTCCTCGGCGGCAAGCGGTTGGCAGACTGCTGCCACAGCCCCCCAAACAAGGCATCCCAGCGTCGCGGCTGCTGTGGCGAGGCGGCTTCTCGGCGTTCTGCGCGTGCGTCGCAACATGGCACTCTCCGGTGAACGGACGACTTTCGATGGTCACCGGGAATTGATTGTACGTCCAATCCGCACAATCCGGAAACGTGGAGCGGCCCTCGGGCGGGCCGAAGCGGTTCTCTGGCTCGGGGGGGTTGCCTCGGCGGCCGCAACTTGCCAGAGCGCGCGACATCTTTTAAGATTTTAGGTTGCATAAGGTTACGTCTGGGTGCCGCACTTTCCGGCGCTGCCTGGGTGCGTGGCGGAGGGGTAGCCCCCGGGCAACACCATGCGGAACCCGTCGCAGGCGGTGTAGGTCGAAGCGTCCAAGGAGGAGCTGGGGTGAGACGGAGAAGCGAGATCGCGCCCTGGCCGGCACGAGCAAGCGGGCTTCCCGCGGCAACCGGGATGCCGCGGAAATCCCCCGGAGCGTTTCGGTTTTGCGGAGGGGTGTTGGCCTTCTTTCTGGCCGTCTGGGGAGGGGCCGGTGCGGTTGGTGCGGCGCAGTTCCGCGTGGACCGCCCGGTGGATGCGGAGGATGCGTCGGCCGCGGAGGATGCCCTCGTCTTCCTCCCTCCGGACCGGATCACCCTGCAGCGTTTGAATCAGGCGCGGCAACTCGTCGAGGAAGACCGCTTCAGCGAGGCGGTCCGGCGGCTGGACGAGATCCTCCAAGGCCCCGAGGACTTTTTCTTCCGTCCGGAGGGTAGCGGCCCGCTGCACCGCAGTCTTAAGGGCGAGGCGGAACGGTTGATCGGCGCCCTGCCGCCCGCGGGGCGCGGCGCCTACGAGCTCCGCTTCGGCGACGAGGCCCGGCGGCTGCTCGAGACGGCCGCGTCCGCCGGCGACGCGGAGGGCCTCGCCGAGGTCTCCCGCCGCTACTTCCACACGGCGGCCGGCTACGAGGCCACGTTCCTTCTGGCGGCCTACCACTTCAACCACGATCGTCCCCTGGCAGCGGCGCTGGCCGCGCAGCGGCTGCAGCGGGCCGGGGAGGCGGCGGCGCCCTTTGAACCGACGCTTTCCGTCCTGGCGGCGGCCGCCTGGCTCCGAACGGGAATGGAAGAGAACGCCCGCAATGTGCTGGGCGATCTCGAGCGGCGGGTTCCCGGCGCCACGGTCGACATCGCCGGCCGTCCTACGCCGCTGTTCGCCGGCGAGGGCGACCCGCTCGACCGGCTCGGCCGGCGGGTCGCCTCGCGGCAGGAGCCCCTTCACGGCGGGCCGCACGAATGGCGGATGTTTCTGGGCAACCCGTCCCGCAACGCACCCTCGCGCGGCGGAACGCCCCTGCTGAACCTCCGCTGGCGCGTCGCCGCCGCCGATCATCCCGTCGTCGAGCAGATGATCGACGTCCGCCGGCGGAGCGCCCGCGAATACGGCCGGCTGGTGCTCCCCGCGATGCATCCGCTGGTAGTCGACGACGTGGTCCTCATGCGCACCATCCGCACCCTCCTGGCCGTCGACTTCCACACCGGGAAGCGTCTTTGGGAGATTCCCGTGGAGAGTCCTTTCCAGGACGTGGTGGAAGGGGGGGACATCGACTTCCACCAGGCGTACCTGGCCTTGGGTCTCGAGCAGCGCCTCTGGGAGGACGCCACCTACGGCACGCTCAGCAGCGACGGCCGGCTGGTATTCTCCGTCGAGGATCTCGAAGTCGACTTCAGCCCGCACCGTGCGCCGGTCATTATCATGGGGGGCCGGCGGCAGTTCGCCGCCGCGCGCAACGACAACCGCCTGGCCGCCCATGATATCCGCACGGGCAAACTCGTCTGGCACCTTGGCGGCGGGCCCGAGGAGTACGGCCTGCCGCTCGCCGAAAGCTTCTTCCTGGGGCCGCCGCTGCCGCTGGCGCGCGAGCTCTTCGTACTCGCCGAAGAGAAGGGAGAGATCCGCCTCCTGGCGCTCAACGCCTCGAGCGGCGAAGTCCTCTGGTCGCAGCAACTGGCGCTGGCCGAACAGCCCGTCCTCCACGAACCGGTGCGGCGGCTGGCGGGCGCCTCCCCCTCCTACGCCGACGGGATCCTGGTCTGTCCCACCGTCGCCGGCGCCGTGGTGGCCGTCGATCTGGCTACCCGCGCGCTCCTCTGGGGGTACACCTATCCTCGCGACGCGTCCTACAACGCGCAGGCCCGACTGGCCGCTGTCCGCCTGGGCTACCCCAGGACGGTCGACGACGCCGACCGATGGCGCGATGCCACGGCCACCATCGCCGAGGGCCGCGTCCTACTCACGCCTCCCGATTCGACACAGCTCCATTGCATCGACCTCGTGGACGGCCGCCCCCTCTGGCAGGTCCCGCAGGAGGGCGACCTCTTCGTTGCCGCCGTCCATGGGGGCATGGTGGTCCTCATGGGATCGAGGGGCTTGCGCGCCCTGCACCTCGCCGACGGCTCGCCCGCCTGGGACGACCGGCTCGAGTTCCCCGACCAGGCACGCCCCAGCGGCCGCGGCTTTCTCGCGGCGGGCCGCTACTATCTCCCCCTCGATTCGGCGGAAGTCGTGGCCATCGACCTTGCGGCGGGTGAACTGGTCGGCAGCAGCCGCTCCCGCGACGGCACGGTTTTGGGGAACCTCGTATGCTACGGCGACAAGGTTCTCGCCCAAGGGCCGCAAGGCCTGGACGCCTACTATGCCCTCAATGCCCTCCGAGCCGAGGTCGAGTCGTCGCTGGAGGAGACCCCGGACGACCCCCGGCTCCTCGTCTTGATGAGCGAGATCCTCCTCGACGCGGAGGACTACGCGGGGGCGGCCGAGCTCCTGCGGCGGGCCCTCGGGGCCGACGACGATCCGCGGATCGTCGAGCAGCTCTTCGAGGCGCTGGTCGAGGGACTCGAGCACGACTTCCCGGCCTTCGAGCCGACGGCTGCCGAAGCCCGGGAGCTTGCCGTCGACGCCGGCCAGCGCGGCCGCCTCCTCCGCACGCTCGCCGAGGGCTACCACGCCGCCGGCCGTTGGGAGGATGCCTGGCGCGAATACCTCCACCTTGTCGATTTCGACCGCGACCACCCCGGCCTGGAGCAGCTCACTCGCACGCGCCTCGTCCGCCGCGACCGCTGGATCCGCGCCCGCATCGGCGCCCTCCGCAGCGCAGCCCCGCCCGAGGTGGTCGCCGCCATGGACGAGGACCTCGCCTCCCGGCTGGCCGCCGCAGAGGCCGCCTCCGGGAGCGGCGGGCTGGAGAGCTTTGTGGCCCACTTCGACGGCCACCCCTCGGCGGAGCGGGCCCAGTGGCTTCTCGCCGAGCGCTTCGCCAAAGCGGGGCGCTGGCTACCGGCCGAACAGGTGCTCCTCCGCCTCGAGCGCGCAGGTCCGCCGGAGCAGCAAGCCCGCGCCGCGGCGCGCCTGGCGCTGCTCCACCGGGAGGCCGGCCGGCCCGATGCCTCGGCCGTCTACTACCGCCGCCTGGCCGACGCGTTCGCCGAGGTGGAATGCCTCGACGACCAGACGGGCCGCCAACTCGTCGAGGCGCTCCCCGGTGACGATGCGGTCCATGCATATCTCGCCGCAGGGCCCGTCTGGCCGCAGGGCCTCGTCCACACCCGCATCGAGCAGCGGCGCGCGGTCGGCCGAGCCGCCTTCGGCCGCCTCCCCTTGGAGACCGCAGACGGCGGGCCCTTCTTCGCCCACGCCGCCTTCTCCTTCGACCAGGCACGCCAGCTGCTTGTCGCCCGGGACGGGCTCGGCCGCCCCCTGTGGCAGGTTCCTCTCCCCGACGTCGAGATCCGCTACGCCTACGGCCGCGGCCTCAACAAGGTGCATGCGCGCGGACACCTGATCACGGTCTCGCTGGGGACCCAGATGCTGGCCGTCGATGCCGGCGTCCCGGAAAGCCCCCGAGTCCTCTGGCACCACGACCTCTCGGCTCCCATCCCCGCGTCGGGCGCCGAGCCGGCCGCCCTCGCCCCCGGCGGCAACGCGGGGGGCGCGCAGCCCATCTTCCAGGGAGGGAGAGGGATGATCGTGGCGCCGGCCGCCCTGGAACAAGTCCATCTTTCCCGGCTCTACAGCCAGACGGGCGGCTCCCTGGCGCTGGTGACCGACCGCCTCGTCTGCTACCAGCAGCTCCGCACCGCCGTGGCCGTCGAGCCGCTCACCGGCAAGGTGCTCTGGACGCGCAGCGATCTGCCCCTGGGCAGCAGCATCCTCGGCGACGAGGAGTTCGTCCTCGTCGTCGACTCCCAGGGCGACGAGGCAACGATCCTCAGCACCTTGGACGGCGAGCGCCTGGGGACGCGTTCCATGCCGGACCAGCGGGATACGGTGGCGATCATCGGCCGGGACGCCCTCGTCCGTTCGCTCGACGGCGGCCGAACGGTCGTCGAGCGGCTCGACCTTGCCTCGGGCGAAGTCCACTGGTCGGCGGGCCCCTTCGGCCCCGCCGTTCACTCCGCCCTCTTGGGCGAGGAGGCCCTGGGCCTCTACGATCCGGCCGGGCACTTCCGCCTCGTCGATCTGAGCGACGGCGAGACCCTCTTCACGTCCGACGAGGTGCCCGAGGTGCGGCAATTGATGGGCATACGCATCCTCCCTCGGGGCGAGAACCTCGTCCTCCTGGCCAACCTCAGGCCGGGCCCCAACCGCACCGTCCAGACGCAGCCATTGCAGGGGTTCAACTCGGAAATGGTGGCCCTGGGCAAGGTGATCCTCCTCGACCGCGACGGCGGCCTGGTAGCCCCTGCGGTGGACGTCGAGGACCAGCACCTCCCCCACGACCAGCCCGCGGAACTGCCGCTGCTGGTCTTTGCCTGCACCGTCTTCGAACGATCGCCCGGCGGGACCAGCCAGCAGCGGCAGCTCTCCGTCCTGGCCATCGACACGCGCAACGGACGCGCCTTGTGCCGGGAGCGGATCCCGGGGATCGCCAACAGCTTCGAGATCTTCGCCGAGCCCGAGCAATCCGCCGTGCGTCTGTTTCTCGACCAGTGGGCCTTCCACTTCAAGCTCTCCGACGATCCCCTACCTCCGCCGGCCACTCCGGGAGAGGCGACCGCCCCGCGCCCCCAGAGAAGCCCCCTCTCGGTATTCCGCAACGCCCTGGAACGCGCCGCACAAAATGCCATGGACCGCGCCCTGCCCGGGGCCCCGGAACACCCGCGACAAGAGGCCTTGGTGCCGATCCCGGACGACCTTTTCGACGCGTTGCCTCCCCGACCCCGCCGATGACCCCGGCTCGCCGCGTTTTCCTGGATTGCTCCGCCGGTCAGTGGTAGGGTGAGTTCTGCCACCCAGCAACCCCATGTTCAGCACGAAACCATGACCACGTTCACCTGCAAGTCGGTTGTGGCCCTGGCTGCCTGCGCGGCGGCGCTGGTCCCAGGTGCGGCGGCCGCCGAATCGGTTCGCCCCCTCCCGCCGGAGGTCCGCCGGGCCACGGGGCGCGGACTCGAGTGGCTCGCCGGCCAGCAGTCCCGCGCCGGCTACTGGACCGCGAGCAACGGCCGCTACCCGGCCGCCATGACCGGCCTGGCGGGGATGGCTCTGCTGGGGGAAGGTTCCACCACGACGCAGGGGCGCTACGCGGAGAACATCCGGCGGGCAGTGGACTATCTCGTCAGCCGCAGCCGCCCGAACGGGCTGATCGGCGACCCCCGTGACGACCGGTACACCTACGGGCACGGTTTCTCGATGCTCTTTCTCTCCCAGGTGCTCGGTGAGGAAGAGGACCTGGAACGCCGTCAGCAACTCATCGATGTGCTCAGCCGCGCCGTGGAATTCACCGGCTGGGCACAGACCCCCGCGGGCGGCTGGGGGTACGTGAGCGCCCGCGACGGCAACAACTTCGACGAGGGCTCCACGACGATCACGCAGGTGCAGGCGTTGCGAGGCTGCCGGAACGCGGGGATTCCCGTACCGTCCGAGATCATCGAGGGGGCCATCGAGTACATCCGCATGTGCACCCTCCCCGACGGAGGCGTGCAGTACAATTCCAAGGGGGGTGGCGGACGGCCTGCGATCACCGCCGCGGCGATCGCCTGCCTGTTCAATGCGGGCGAGTACGACGACGAGTATGTTCCCCTGCTCCTGGCCTATTGCGAGAAGCACCTCAACGACCTGACCAACCAGGGCTTCGGCCACTGGCACTACGCCCACTACTACTATGCGCAAGTCCTCTACCGGGAGGGGGGCGGCGACTGGGAGGAGTACCGCGACCGCCTCTTCGCCCGCCTCGTCTCGGAAGCGGCGGCCGACGGGTCGTGGAGCCAGGGGTACATCGGGCCCGTATACACCTCGTCGATGAACCTGACCATCCTTCAGCTCGACCGCGCGGTGCTACCCATCTACCAACGCTAGAGGAGTCTTCCATGAACGACGTGGCACCGCCGCAAGGCGGAGGGCTGGCGGCCGACGACCAGACCACGATCGAGAAGCTCGGCGCCGCCCGCCGGCGGATTCTCGAACAGCTTCAGCGGATCATCGTTGGCCAGACGGAGGTCATCGACGAGCTGCTGATCTCCCTGTTCAGCCGGGGTCATTGCCTGCTGGAAGGGGTGCCGGGGCTGGCGAAGACGTTGCTGATCAGCACCTTGAGCCGCACGCTGAACCTCTCCTTCAGCCGCATCCAGTTCACGCCCGACCTCATGCCGGCGGACATCACCGGCACCGAGGTCATCGAGGAGGACCGCGCCACGGGGACGCGCCACTTCCGATTCCTCGAGGGCCCCCTCTTTTCGAACGTGATCCTCGCCGACGAGATCAACCGCACGCCCCCGAAGACGCAGGCCGCCCTGCTCGAGGCCATGCAGGAGCGGCAGGTGACCGTCGGCCGCGTTCGCCACGGCCTGGCCGATCCCTTCTTCGTACTGGCCACGCAGAACCCCATCGAGCAGGAAGGGACCTACCCGCTCCCCGAGGCCCAGCAGGACCGCTTCATGTTCAAGGTCTTCGTCCGCTACCCCAGCTTCGAGGAGGAGTTCGAGGTCGCCCGCCGCACCACGGCCCCCCTGGACGACACCGTGGACCCGGTGCTCTCCGCCGAGGACATCCTCTCCTTGCAGCGGATCGTCCGAGAGGTGCCGGTCACCGACCACGTCATCCGCTACACGCTGGCCCTGGTCCGCCAGACGCGCGTCGACCAGCCGGGAGTGCCGGAGTTCATCCGCGAACAGCTCGCCTGGGGCGCCGGGCCGCGGGCCGTCCAGTTCCTCATCCTCGGGGCCAAGGCCCGGGCCCTGCTCAACGGCCGCACCTACGTGGCCTGCGACGACGTCCAGGCACTCACCAGGCCGGTCCTCCGCCACCGCCTGGTGCTCAGCTTCACGGCGGAGAGCGAGGGAGTCACCACCGACCAGGTGGCCGAGCGGCTGCTGGAAATCACCCCCACCCGGGAAGACGAACTGACCCGCGATGCCCGCTTCCAAGCCATTCTTGCATCCTGACGCCGTGCGGCGGATCGCGCGCCTCGAGCTCCGCGCCCGCCACATCGTCGAGGGTTTCCTCTCCGGGATGCACCGGAGCCCCTACTTCGGCCAGTCCGTGGAGTTCCTCCAGCACCGCGAGTACTCCAAGGGGGACGACTTGCGGTACGTCGATTGGAAGGTCTGGGCCAAGCAGGATCGCCTCTACGTCAAGCAGTTCGAGGAGGACACGAATCTCCGCGCCACGCTCCTCGTCGACGTCTCCGAGAGCATGCATTACGGCAGGGGGCCGCTGAACAAGTACCAGTATGCGGCCACCATGGCTGCCAGCCTGGCCTACCTGCTCCTGCGGCAGCAGGACGCCGTCGGCTGCCTGGTCTTCGACGAGGCGACCCGCGCCACCGCCCCCCAGCGGACGAAGCGCAACCACCTCGACAGCGTCGTCGAGGTCCTGGCCGCCGGCAAGCCGGGGCACAAGACCGATCTGTCCCAGGTCCTCCGCGACGCGGCGAAGACCTTTCCCCGGCGGGGGATGATGATCCTGATCTCCGACCTGCTGGTGGCGCGGGAAGGGCTCCTCCGCGGGCTCAAGCTCCTCCGCAGCCGGGGCCACGACGTCATCGTCCTCCACGTCCTCGACGACGACGAGCTCGACTTCCCCTTCAGCGGTCCGACCCGCTTCGACGGGCTGGAGTCGCTCGACCAGATCAACTGCAACCCGCGGGCCCTCCGCGAGGGTTACCTCGCCGCTGTGGGAGAGTACCTCGACGAAGTCCGCCGCGGCTGCGTGGGCCTCCGCGTCGAGTACGCCCTGGTGCGCACCAGCGAGCCGTTGGACGCCGCCCTGACCGCCTTCCTCAGCCGCCGCCTCGCCCTCGACCGGCGATAAGGGATGGTTCGTTGTCCGTTGTTCGTTGTCAGTTGTTTGTAGCTCGTCCAGTGCGGTGAAAAGGAATCGTCACCACGCACCACGCACCACGCACCACTTACCACGCACCACGCACCATGCCCACGTTCGTCCATCCCGCTCTCCTCTGGGGACTGCTGGCCGTCGGCGTGCCCGTGTTGATCCACCTGATCAACATGTTCCGCCACCGCCGCGTCCGCTGGGCGGCGATGGAGTTTCTCCTCGTCAGCCAGCGCCGCAACCGCACCTGGGTGCTCCTCCGGCAACTCCTCCTCCTCGCGGCGCGGATGGCCGCGGTGGCGATCCTCGTGGCGCTGCTTGCGCAGCCGATGCTGCGGGGCGTGTGGGGCGACCTGCTGGGCGCGGCCCGCACGCACCACGTCGTGCTCCTCGACGACAGCTTCTCCATGTCCGACCGCTGGGCCGACACCAGCGCCTTCGCCGAGGCGAAGGAGGTCGTGCGGCGCATCGCCGCCACGGCCGATGGCCGGCAGCGCCAGCGGTTCACCCTCCTCCGCTTTTCCCAGGCCCTCCGCCCGGTGGTGGGCACCCAGGCCGACTTCGTCGAGGAGCCGCTCGAGGCCGGTTTCCGCGAGCGACTCGAATCGCACCTCAGCGAGATGGAAGTCTCGCAGACCGCGGCCGGGCCCGCCCGGGCCCTGCAGGCCGTCGGGCAACTGCTCGGCACCGGGGAGGAGGAGAACCGCCTGGTCTACCTCGTCTCCGACTTCCGGGCCCGCGAATGGGACGAACCGGTCGAGCTCCGCGAAGACCTCGCCCGCCTCGCCGACGCGGGCGCCCTGCTCCACCTGGTCCCGTGCGTCGACGACGTGCGTGCCAACCTGGCCATCCGCCGCCTGGCGCCCGCCGACGGGCTCCGTGCCGCGGGGGTCCCCTTTTTCATGGAGCTTACCGTCGAGAACTTCGCCCCGGAAGCGGTCCACGACGTCACCGTGATGCTCACCGAGAACGGCCACAGCCGCCCGGCCGTAACGATCGAGAGCATTCCACCGCGGGCTACGGTCACGGAGCGCTTTCAGGTCCGTTTTTCCGAGCCGGGCACCCACCTGGTGACCGCGAGCCTCGAGGGCGACGCCGTGGCCGCCGACAACCACCGCTTCGCCGTCGTCGACGTGCCCGCCGACGTCCCCGTTCTCCTCGTCGACGGTGCCTTCGACGGCCGCGACGCCCGGTATCTGGCCGCCGCGCTCGCCCCGGGCGGACGCGTCCGCACCGGCGTCCGCGTCCAGGTCGAGCCTCCCCGCTTTCTGGCCCTGCACCCGCTCGACGAATTCGCCGCGGTCTTCCTGGCCAACGTCGAGCACCTGGAGGATTCGGCAGTGGCCGCCCTGGAAGGCTTCGCCGCCGGCGGCGGCGGGGTGGTCTTCTTCCTCGGCGAGCGGAGCGGGATCCCCTTCCACAACGAACACCTCTACCGCGACGGCGAGGGAATCTTCCCCGCCCCCCTCGCCGGCCCCGAAGCGCTCCCCGTCGACCGCCTCCGCCGCGGACCGGACCTTCAGGTGGCCGAACACCCCATCTTTCGGATATTCCAGGGCGAGCGCAACACCTTCCTCGAGCTGGTCAACGTGGAGCGTTACGTTGCCGTGCCGGCCGACTGGCGCCCCACCGCCGACTCCACGGCGCGCACCATCGCCCGGCTCCGCAACGGCGCGCCGCTCGTCGTCGAGCGCCGTTTCGGCGAGGGGCACGTGCTGGCCTTCCTCACCACCGCGGCCCCGGTGTGGAACAATTGGGCCCGGGGGAATCCCAGCTTCGTCATCGCGGTTCAGGAGATGCAGGCCTTCTTCAGCCGCGGGCGGGACGAAGAGCGCTTCCATCCGGTGGGCGTCCCCATCGAGCTGGAACTCGACCCGGCCGTGCACCGCCCCGAAGTCCGCTTCGTCGTGCCCGGCCATTCGGCCCCCACGGCCACCCTGGACGCCGTGCCCACCGACGAGGGTTCGCTGCGAGCCACGGTCCCCGAGACCTTCGCCGCCGGCTTCTACGAGGCCCGCCTCCTCCGCGCCGACGGCGGTACGGAGAGTCGCCGCCTGGCGGTCAACGTCGAGCCCGCCGAGGGAGACCTCGCCCTGCTCACCGGCCCGGAGCTCGCCGCCCGCCTCGAGGGGATTCCCTATCAATACTCCCCGGCCGCCGCCCTGCGGTTCCGTACCGACGACCTGGCAGGCCGCGACTTGAGCACGGCGGTCCTCGCGCTCCTGGTCGTCCTTCTCGTGGGCGAACAGGTCCTCGCCTACTCGTCCGGCTACCACCTCCCGGCCCGGACGTCGGCGAGAGGAGGTGCCGCATGACGCTGCTCGCCCCCCTCTTCCGTCTCTCCCTGCTCGCCACCGCCGTCGAGCCCCAGGCGGTCCGCAACCTCTTCGAATGGGGACGCATCGAGAACAACGCCGATTGGGTCCTCCCCGTCGGTACCGCCTTGCTCGTCATGCTCTTCGTCCGCTTCATGTACCGCCGGGACGCCGCCGAGCTGGGCGCCGCCTGGGGCTGGTTCCTTACGGCGCTGCGGACGGCGGTCGTCCTCGGCCTGCTGGTCCTCTTCCTCCAGCCCACCTGGCGTACGGAGATCGAAGAAGTCGTTCCCTCTCGGGTCGCCGTACTGGTCGACACCAGCCTCAGCATGGGCATCGCCGACGCGGTCCCACCCGGCGGCACTGCGGAAATCCCCCGCGCCGAGAAGATCGCCTCGGAATTGGCCGCGGGGACCCTCCTCGACGAGCTTCGCCAGACGCACGAGCTGTCGGTCTCTGCCTTCGACGAGGAGGTCCGGCCGCTCCTCTCCGTCGCCCCCCGGTCGGCGGGTGAGGCCGCGCCCCGAACCGGGGACTCCCCCAACGCCCAGCCGGCAGCCTTCGATTGGCAGCAGGCCCTCCGCCCCGTAGGCACGCAGACCCGCCTTGGCGAGGCCCTGCAGCAGGTCCTCAGCGAGCACCGCGGGCAGCCGCTGGCAGGGATCGTCGTGCTCTCGGACGGCGGGCACAACGCGGGCATCGCCCCGGACGCCGCCATCGAGACGGCGCGCGAGGACGACGTTCCCCTCTTTCCCATAGGCATCGGCTCCGACCGCCGCCCCTCGGGCCTCCGCGTCACCGACCTGACGGCCCCCGCCCGGGCTTTTCCCAGCGATCCGTTCACCGTCACCGGCTATCTCCAGAGCGACGGCCTCGCCGGCAGGACGGTCACCGTCCAACTGCTCCGCCGCGACGAAGCGTCGCATCCCCGGGGCGGCGAGCCCGGCTCGGGCACACTCGTCGAGGCCCGGGAAATCACCTTCGAATCCGATAGCGAGACCGTCCCCATCCGCTTCGAAATCGAGGCCGACGCCACCGGCCGCCAGACCCTCTGCCTGACGGTCCTCGCGCCCGACCTGGCAATCCCCGATCACGACCTCCTCCGCGAGGCCGACGTCGAGGTCGTCGACCGGCGGAGCCGCCTCCTCCTTCTCGCCGGCGGACCGACGCGCGAGTACAGCTTCCTCCGCGTCCTCCTTCATCGCGATCCTTCCGTGGAACTCGACGTCCTGCTGCAGAGCGCGCCGCCGAGCATCTCCCAGGAGGCCGATCGAGTCCTCGAAGAATTCCCCGCCACGCGCGAGGAGCTCTTCGAGTACGACGGGCTCGTCGCCTTCGATCCGGACTGGCACGATCTGACACCGCATCAGATCGACCTCTTGGAGAGCTGGATCGGCGAACAGGCCGGCGGCATGATCGTGATCCCCGGCCCCGTCTTCGCCGGCAGGGCCATCAACAGTTGGATCCTGGATCCCGCCATGGCCCAGATACGGGCCCTCTATCCCGTGGAGTTCCCCCAGCGGACCTCCGCCCTGGAAATCACCGCCCACTCCAGCGAGGACCCCTGGCCGCTGGACTTCACTCGCGAGGGCATGGAGGCCGAGTTCCTCTGGCTCGGCGAGGGCCTCTCCGCAAGCCAGCAGGCCTGGGCGGCCTTTGAGGGCGTCTACGGTTTCTTTCCCGTTCGCGGGCCGAAACCCGGGGCCACCGTCTACGCCCGCTTCTCCGACCCGCGCGCCGCCTCGGGAAGCGAGCTCCCTCCCTTCCTGGCCGGGCACTTCTACGGTGCCGGGCGGGTCTTCTACATCGCCAGCGGGGAGCTATGGCGGCTCCGCAGCCACAGCGAGAGCCATTTCGAACAGCTTTATACGAAGCTCATCCGCCACGTCTCCCAGGGACGGCTCCTCCGCGGCTCGGCCCGCGGCGTGCTCCTCGTCGGCCAGGAGCGGTACCTGCTCGGCAACACCGCCGAGATCCGCGCCCAGCTCACGAACGTCCGCCTCGAGCCCCTGGACGCCGTCGGCGTCCCGCTCGAGGTCGTCCGCCCCGACGGCAGCCTCGCCGCCGTCGAGCTCGAGGCCGATCCGGCCCGCGCCGGCACCTTCACGGGACGCTTCGCCTTGACGGTCGAGGGAGCCTACCGCCTGGAGTTGCCCGTACCGGAGAGCGACGAGCGCCTCGTCCGCCGCCTCCGGGTCGCCATGCCCGACCTGGAACGCGAGAATCCCCAGCGAAACGACGCCTTGCTCAGCCACCTCGCCCGGGCCACGGGGGGACGATACTACGTGGGACTCGGCGAGGCGACCGGTCCCGCCGCGGCCGAGCCCCTCGCCGCCCAGGTCCGCGACCGCACGAAGACGATCGTCCTCACGGCTGGCGCCAGCGAGGATTGGGAGCGGCATTGGCGTGGTTGGATGCTCTTCGGACTCGCTGCCCTGCTTTCGGTCGAATGGCTCGCCCGCCGCTTGCTCCGCCTCGCATAGACCGTGGACAATACAGTATATGAGCGCCCCTTCCCCACATGACGAACCGCGACTCCTCCCGGCCGTGCGGGCTCTCCTCGCCGTGCTGCGGAGACGCGTCCGGCAGTACGTCTGGGCGGAAGGACTCGCCGTGGCGGTCGCCTGGCTGGGATTCGCCTTTTGGGCGAGCCTAGTCATCGACTGGTTCTTCGAGCCGACCCGGCTCGTCCGCGGCGCTATGCTGGCGGCGGCCATCTGCGGGCTGCTGGCGATCCTATGGCGGTGGATCGGTCGGCGCGCCTTCGTCCCCTTCTCGGACGGCAACATGGCGATGCTCCTCGAGCGCCGCTTCCCCGAACTGGACGACGCCCTCCTGACCGCCGTCCAGCTCACCGAGCGGAGAAGATCGGACGGCTTTAGCGACTACCTCCTGGCCGAGACCTGCCGACGAGCCGCCGAGCGGGCCGCGAACCTCCAGGTCGGCAAAGTCTTCAACCCGGCGCCGCTGCGCCGCGGACTGGCCGCCGCCGTACTGCTCGCCCTTTCGGTGGCACTGTTCGCGGGCACGGCCCCCGGCGCCATGAACACCTGGCAACGGCGGGTGCTCCTCTTCTCCGAGGAGCTTTGGCCGCGCCAGACCCGCCTTCTGGTCGACGGCTTCGACGAGGGCGTCGTCCGTATCGCCCGCGGCACGGACCTCTCCGTCGTGGTCCGCGCCGATACCCGTTGGCCCCACGTCCCCGAGGTGGTCCACGTCCGCTACCGCACCGAAGGGGGCGCCCGCGGCACCGAAGCCATGGTACGCGAGGGCGATGCGCTCCGCAGCGGCGCCGACTACCAGGACTACACGTATACCTTCCAGGGTGTTCTCGCCCCCATCCGCTTCGATCTCGTGGGCGGCGACGCCCGCATCCGCGATCTGGCAATCGAGGTCGTTCCCAGTCCGACCATCGTGGAGATGACGCTCGCCTGCCGGTTCCCCGCTTACACCGCCCGCGAGCCCCGCGAACTGCCCGTCGCCGGCCCCATGGCGGTCCCTCGCGGCACGCGCCTCGTCGTCCACGCCACCACGAATAAGGAACTCGTCCGGGTGCAGGTGGACCACAACCTGGACGGGGCCACTCCCTCCGGCTACCCGCCTGCGGATGCCGCCGTCTTCCCCGAGCACCCCCGCCACTTCCAGTTCGCCCTCGACGCGCTGGAAGAGGACCAGACCCTCCTCTTCACCTTGGTCGATACCGACGGCATCCGCAGCCGCGAACCGGTGCGGCTTTCCCTCCAAGCCGTTGAGGACGAAGCCCCCAGGGTGGCCGTCCGCCTGGCGGGTATCGGCTCCGCCGTCACCCCCCAAGCCCGCATCCCGGTCGCCGGAACCGTCAGCGACGACTTCGGCATCGCCCGCGTCTTCTTCGGCGTGGGCGTCGAGGGGCTTCCCCCGCGGGAGCGGACCATCGTCGCCTCGGCGGGCAATCCTACCGAGTTGGCCATCGACGACGCCCTCGAGATCCGCGATCTGACGCTGACGCCCGGCCAGCGGCTCGAGCTGGCCGTCAAGGCCACCGATCGCTGTGCGGTGGGCGAGGGCCCCAACACGGGCTCCAGCGAGCGATGGGTGCTCGACGTCGTCACGGCCGACCAACTGCTCGCTATACTCCAGTCCCGCGAGCTCACGCTGCGGCAGCGCTTCGAGACCGTGATCGGCGACGTGGCCTCCACGCGGAGCTCGCTGGCACAGATCGACCTCGCCACGGCGGTCGAGGAGGAGACCGCTGCCCTCGACGTGACGCCCGACGTCGCCGCCCGGCCGGTCGGCGCCGAACCGGGCGACGCCGTCGTGCCGGCGTCCGGGGAGACGGCCGCCGCCACGGCCCGCCTCCGCGTCGCCCGCGCCCAGCAGAACAGCCGCAAGGACACCCACGAGACCCTGGGCATCGCCGAGGCCTTCGAAGACATCTGCCTCCAGTTGGAGAACAACCGGCTCGACACCTACGAGCTCAACCAGCGCCTCCGCGAACGCATCGCCCACCCCTTACGGCACATTGCCGACGAGATGTTCCCCGAGCTGGAGCGGCGCCTCGTGCAGCTCGCCGAGACGCTTGAAGACGGCGAGCTGGCTGCCGAGAACCACCGCCGCTGCCTCGTGCAGAGCGACCAGATCCTCCTCCAGATGCGTCTCGTCCTCGGCCAGATGCTCGAGTTGGAGGAGTTCCACGAGGCAGTCGCCATGCTCCGCAAGATCATCGACGCCCAGGCCGAGCTCCGCGGCCGTACGGAAGAGGTCCACCGCCAGCGGCTCCGCGAGCTGCTCCTGGAGGATTTGCCATGAAGGTTGTTTGGTACGCGGCACAGGCCCTGTGCCGTGCGCGCCCGAGAGAATTCTTGCCGGAACGGGGCCACTCGGCTTCCCATGCCCGCCTCCCACTCCGCGTCCTCACCTCCGCGGCACCGCACACGGCGTGTGCGGCGTACTCTCTCCTCCTCGCCGCCGCCGTGCTCGCCGCGCTCGTCCATCCGGCGGTCGTGAGCGGCGAGGAGGCCGGCGATGCATCTGCCGCCGCCCAGCGCGACGCCGGCCCCACGGAGTGGCTGGCCCTCGAACAACAGCGCCTCCAGGAACAGTTCCAGCGGCTCGAAGAGATGATGCTGCGGATGGCCGAGCTCACGGCCGGCACCGACCCGCAGCGCGCCGCCCTCCTCCGCAAAGCCGTGGCCAAGAGCAAGGAGGATTTCATCGCCGCGCAGCTCGAGCGGCTCGCCGGGATGCTCCAAGCCGGCGAGCTCGCCCCGGCCATGGAACGCCAGGAGCAGGTCGATACCGATCTCCGCGCCTTGCTCGAGCTCCTCTTGAGCGAGGACCGCTCCCGCCAGATCGAGTCGGAACGGGCCCGCCTCCGCGAGTACCTTCGCGAATTGAACCGGCTGATCAACCGCCAGCGCGACGTCCAGGGCCGCTCCGCCGCCGGCGGCGACACGGAGGGCCTTGCCGACGAGCAGGGAGACCTCAGCGACGACACCGGCCGCCTCGCCGAGGAGATCCGCCGCAACGAAGAATCGGCCCGCGGCGAGGAGGGAGAAACCGCAGACTCCGAGGAGACGGCACCAGGGGGGGAAGGTGCGGAAGGAGCCGGCGAGCCCGGCGAAGGTGAACCGGGTGAAGGCGAGCCCGGCGAAGGAGAGGTCGGCGAGGGCGAACCAGGCGAAAGCGGTGATGGTCAGCCTGGCGAGGGTGAGTCTGCTGAGGCGGGCGAGGGGGGTGAAGCGGAGCCCGCGGATGCCAGTCCCCAGGCGGACCCGCCGACCCCCGGAGAGCCCGGGGACGGTGAGGCGGGCGAGCAGCCGCCGCAGTCCCCTCCCCCACCGGAGCATCCCGCTCGCCGCCTTCTCCAGGAGGCCGAGGAGCGGATGCGCGAGGCCCAGGAGCGGCTTCGCGAGGCCGAGCGCCGCGGCGCCGTCGAGCAGCAGGAGGAGGCGCTGCGCGAGCTGGAAGAGGCTCGCCGCCAGCTCGAGGAGATCCTCCGCCAGCTTCGCGAAGAGGAGATCGAGCGGCTGCTGGTGATGCTCGAGGCCCGCTTCCGCAAGATGCTCGATATGCAGCAGGCCGTCTACGAGGGCACCGTGCAGCTCGACGAGGTGGCCGCCGCCGACCGCGACAGCAGCCACGCCATCGAGGCCACCCGCCTCTCCCACCAGCAGGTCGAGATCGTGGTCGAGGTCGACCGCTGCCAGCTCCTGCTCCGCGATGACGGCTCCGCGGTCGTCTTTCCCGAGGCGGTGGCCGAGGTCCGCGAAGACATGGAGCAGGTGGCCCAGCGGCTGGCCCGCGGCAACGTGGGCGAGATCACCCAGTCGATCGAGCTGGACGTCATCGCCGCGCTGGAAGAGATGATCGACGCCCTGCAACAGGCCATCGAGGAGCAGCAGGACCGGCAGCAGCAGCCCCCGCCCCCGCCCGGCAGCGAGATGATCGACCCCCCGCTGGTCGACCCCCTCGCGGAGCTGAAGATGATCCGCGCCATGCAGATGCGGATCAACAACCGCACCGAGCGGTACTCGCAGCTCATCGACGGCGGGCAGGCCCTCGAACTGGAGCTCATCGAGGCCCTCCGCCGTCTCGCCGAGCGGCAGGAGCGCGTCTACCGCGTCACCCGTGACCTGAAGAGGTCGATGAATGAACGCTAAATCGTACGCGGCACAGGCCCTGTGCCGTGCGCGGCCGAAGGAACCTTCGCTACGAGGGGGCCGCTCGGCCGCCCATGCCCGCTCCCCACGCCGCGTCCTCACCTCCGCAGCACCGCACACGGCGTGTGCGGCGTACGCAGTCGCGGCCCTCTGCTTAGCGCTCATAGCGGCAGCGCCGGCATGGGGGCTCCCCGAGGGGCAGCCGGACCGTTCCTGGGAGGCCCCGGAAGCAACCGACGTCCGCCGCCAGGCCCTCGAATGGCTGGCTGAGCAGGCCCCGGAAGAGGACCTCCACCGGCAGGCCGAGGCGATCTGGCAGGAGGAGCCTCCCCGCAGCTCCACCGAAGTGCTCGAATGCCTCGCCGCCACCTTTGCGCTGGGCGACGCGCGGGCCCGCCGGCTTGTCGAGCTCTGCGCGGCGCCCCGCGGCGAGCAGATCGTCGTCCCCTCACAGCCCTGGCTCTTCGATCCCCAAACGCCTCCGCTTCTGGCCCACAACCTCCGCCTCCTCTTCGGCCGCTGGCTGGTCCACGAGGCGATGTACGACGAGGCCCTCGAACAGCTTGGCGACCTGGCTCCGGAAGAGGTCGCCGATCCGGCAACGCTCCTCTTCTATCAGGCTGTCGTCCACCACCGCCTGCTCGAGAAGGACCGCAGCATCGAGAGTCTCCGCCTGCTGCTCGAAGGCGAGCGCGCCGCGCCGCGCCGCTACGTGGCCCTTGCCGAGCTGATGCGCGAGGACCTCGAGGGGCTGCGGGACGAGACCCTCGACCACATCGCCCGGCGTATGGAGGACATCGGCCGCCGGCTCAGCCTGGGCCGCGCGGGGGAGCGCGTCCGCAGGCTGGAAGACGGTGTGATCGAATCGCTCGACAAGCTCATCGAGGAGATCGAAGACGCCCGCCAACAGGCCCAGCAGGCCGGCGGCGGCGCCAGCGCGGGCGGCATCCAGTCGAGCGCGCCGGCCCCGGACAGCATGCCGCTCGGCGGCGGCGGCCCCGGAGAGGTCGACCGGCGCGATTTGGGCGACGGCAGCGGTTGGGGCGACTTGCCCCCCCGCGAACGCGAGGAGGCCCTGCAGGAGATCGGCCGCGAATTCCCGGCCCATTACCGCGACGTCATCGAGCAGTACTTCCGCCGCCTGGCCGCCGGAGAGGATTGACCGGCCGGGACGCGGCGTACAATTGTCGGAGGTCAGTACCGAACGGATCGGCGAACCGTCCCAGGTAATCCGTCCCCCCTACGCACTGTCAGTCTGTTATTTGTCGCTGGACGGATCGGCGATCCGTCCTACAGGAACCGTCGCATGGCACGGACCGGCGGTCTGGACCACGAAGCCATTCTCTTGCGGATCAATCATGGCAAGCTGCCTTTTGCTCGGTGGAATCGCGATCTTCGCCGCCGGCCCCTTCGAGTGCCACCGCCTCGAGGGCCCGTCCGTCCGCGGGCATCTCGCGGCTTGGACCGCCGGGGAAGTGGTCCTGGACACCCCGGCCGGCGAGGTGACCGTCAACACGGCCGATGTCCTCCGCCTCGAGCCGGCAGAGCCCCCCGAGACGGGCGCCGCTCCGCTCCGCGTCCACCTGCTGGACGGCTCGGTGATTGCCGCCACGGCCTTCGAGACCGAGGAGGGTCGCGCCAAGGTCACAACCGCCTCGGGGCCGCTCGAGTTCCCCACGCGTGACTTGGCGGCCGTCCGCCTCCAACCCCTGGCCGATGCCGTCCGGGATGCCTGGGACCGCCTGCACGGGCAGCCGCCCGCTGCGGACCTTCTCGCCGTCGTCCGTGACGAGGCCCTCGACTACCATCAGGGTGTCGTCGGCCGCGTCTCCGACGAGGTCGTCGAATTCTCGCTCGACGGCGAACGGCTTCCTGTTCCCCGCAGCCGCGTCTTCGGCCTGGTATACCACCGCCCTGCCGGCCGCGCGTTGCCCGAGGCAGTCTGCCTGCTCGCCGATGCCGACGGTTCACGGTGGGCAGTCCGCAGTGTGATCCTCGACGGCGATCGCCTCCGCTGGGAAACGCCCGCCGGGATTTCCGTCACCCGGCCGGTAGGGAACGTGCTGTTGGCCGACTACGCGGCCGGTCGCGTCGTCGACCTTGGCGACCTGACTCCCCAGTCCGTCGAGTGGACTCCCTTTATCGGCAGCGGGCCGCCGCTGCCGACTCGGGCGGCCTTTTTCGCCCCCCGCAGCCACCGCGGCGGCGAGCGGACCCTCGTCCTCGGCGGCGAGATCTACGACCGCGGCCTGGCCGTCCACAGCCGCACGGAGATCGTCTATCGGCTGCCGGGCGATTTCCGCCGCTTCCAGGCCCTGGCGGGCATCGACGACCGCGCTTCGCCCCTGGGAGGCGTGCGGCTCTCGATTCGAGGCGACGACGCCGTCCTCTTCGACGCTCCCATCCGTGCCGGCGATCCCCCCCAGGAGATCGACGTCTCTCTCGAAGGGGTCCGGCGGCTGGTCCTTCTCGTCGACTACGGGGAGGAGAGCGACGTTGGCGACCACCTCAACCTTTGCGAAGCGAGGCTTGTGAAATGACCCCGCCGCAACCCGTCCGGCCGTTTCTCGGGCGCGGCCCGCTCTGTTGCTTTTTCGTGCTGCTGGCATGGCCGTTGGCTTCGCCCGCCGCTGCGGCTGAGGTCCATCCCGCCGTCCTCGCCGCCGAGGCGGAGCGGGTCTCCCTCATCGAGCGGCTTGCGGAGTCCGTGGTGGCGATCTTCGAGGAGTCGGGGCAAGGCGGCGGCTCCGGCGTGCTCATCTCCCCCGACGGGTTCGCCCTTTCCAACTACCACGTGGTCGCCCCCTGCGGCTACGCGATGAAGTGCGGCCTCGCCGATGGAAACGTCTACGACGCCGTCCTCGTGGGCATCGATCCGACCGGCGACGTGGCCCTCATCCGGCTCCTCGGCCGCGACGACTTCCCCTACGCCCCCCTGGGCGACAGCAGCCGCGTCCGCGTCGGCGAATGGGTCCTCGCCATGGGGAATCCCTTCCTCCTGGCCACCGACTTCCGCCCCACGGTCACCTACGGCATCGTCTCCGGCGTGGGCCGCTACCAGTACCCGTCGGGCACGCTGCTGGAGTACACCGACTGCATCCAGACCGACGCCTCGATCAACCCGGGCAACTCCGGCGGACCGCTCTTCAGCGCTGCGGGCGAACTCATCGGCGTCAACGGCCGCGCCTCGTTCGACGAACGGGGACGGGTCAACGTGGGCGTGGCCTACGCGATATCGATCAACCAGGTGAAGAACTTCCTCGGCCACCTCCACGCCGGACGCATCGTCGACCACGCCACCCTCGGGGCGCGGGTCTCCTCCGACGCCGCCGGCCGCCCCTACGTCTCCGACATCCTGGAACACTCCGACGCCTACCGCCGCGGCCTCCGCTACGGCGACGAGATCGTCGCCTTCGCCGGGCGACCCATCGACAGCCCCAATGCCTTCCAGAACGTGCTGGGCACCCTTCCCAAGGGTTGGCAGGTCCCCTTGAGCTTCCGCCGCGACGGTGTCCGCCGCAACGTCCTCGTTCGCTTAGCGGGCGTCCACGGGAGCCGGCAGCTTCTGGAGCTGGTCGACCGCGGGCGGCCAGGTCCCGGACCACCTCCCCGGCCGCCCGATCGACCGAAGCCGCCCGGCCCGCCCTCCGAGCCGCCCGCCGAAGGCGAGGAAGCGGTCCCGGAGATCGTTCGCGCCCACTACGATTCCCGCACGGGCTACGCCAACTACCACTTCAACCGCGTCCACCAGGCCCGCGTTTGGGAAGCCTTCGCCGCCCCGGGGCGGTGGACGGCCGACGACGGCTCCTGGCGGCTCTCGGCGAACCTGATCGGCCACGGGCCGGTCGAAATCCACCTCGGCCGCCACGGCGCCCGCCTCTCCGCCGATCCCGGCATCTGGGAGTGGAGCACCGATGAAGTGCTCAGCCTCTCCTCGCCCCCGCCGGACAGCGGCGGCCTGCTGCCGGCACTCTACCTCTGGCGGCGCCTGGCTACCGAGGGACTCGATGGCTTCGGCGAGATCCACTACCTGGGCACTGCCCCGCTGGCCGGCGGCGACGAGCTTCACGACGTCCTCGTGGGCCTGTACTCGGGGGTTGAGACCCACTTCTACTTCGCTCCGGCCGACGGCCGCCTGGCCGCCCTGGTGATGTTCGCCGCGACCGACGCCGACCCCTGCGAGGTCTACTTCGCCGACTACCGCCCCCTCGCCGGCCGCGCCCTGCCCCATCGCATCGTGGCCCGCTACGGCGACGACGACTACGGCGTCTTCGAGATCGGCGAGATCGAAGTGGTCCCCCCGGAAGACGAAGGTCGCAACGGCCGCGACGCCGAGTAGCCTGCTACGGAAGAAGTAGACCACGAATGGAACGAATACCACGAATGCGTAGGGATTTGCGGCAATCGGCTGTCGGTGTTCGTTGCCCACAGCAGGAAACGCCCGATGCCGAGGGGCGCGCACTGCCTTTGAGGAACAGCGGAAGCGTGCAAACGCAACCGGGAGCCGACGAGAGCAACCACTGCTGCGCATCCACACATCCGACCACTCGCCACTCACCCCTCATCACTCGCCTGCTCATCGCGATGGCTCTCGCCGGCGCAGCCTGCCTTTCCGGTCCGGCAGGGGCCGCCGCCGCGGCGCCGGCGATGCTCGCCCCCATCGCCTCCGTGCAGCCGAAGCTGGTGAAGATCTACGGCGCCGGCGGCTTCCGGGGGCTCGAGGCCTACCAGAGCGGCATGCTCATCTCCGCGGAGGGTCACGTCCTCACCGCGTTCAGCTACGTCCTGGACAGTGACGCGATCACGGTGGTCCTTTCCGACGGGCGGCGCTTTTCGGCCCGCTTGCTGGGCGCCGACCCGCGGATCGAGGTCGCCCTCCTCACGATCGACGCCCAGTCGCTGCCGCATTTCGACCTCACCGCCGCCGCGGAAGTGCCCGCCGGCACCCGCATCCTGGCGCTGAGCAACCTCTTCGGCGTGGCGGCCGGCAACGAGCCGCTCAGCGTCCAGCAGGGCATCGTCTCCGTACAGACCCAACTGGCCGGTTACCGCGGCGTCTTCGAGACCCCCTACCAGGGACCGGTCTACGTCCTCGACGCGGTGACGAACAACCCGGGCGCCGCGGGCGGCGCCGTCGTCACCCGCGACGGGCGGCTGGTGGGCATGCTCGGTAAGCAGCTCCGCAACGCGCTGAGCGGCACCTGGCTCAACTACGCCATCCCCATCGGAGAGTTGCGGTATTCGGTCGACGAGATCCTCGCCGGTCGCCTCGTGGTCCCCGATTCCCGCGACGATGCATCTCCAGCCGACCCCCTATCGCCGGATGCCCTGGGAGTCGTTTTCGTCCCCGAGGTGCTCGAGCGGACGCCGCCGTTTGTCGACCTGGTGCGTCCCGGCTCCGCCGCCGCCCGCGCCGGACTGGCCCCCGACGACCTGGTGGTTCTTCTCGACGACCGGCTCATCCAGTCGGTCCGCAGCCTGAGGACCGAGCTTGCCCGCATCGAACGCATCGATCCGGTCCGGCTCACCGTTCTCCGCCGCGGCGAACTGCTGGAATTGACCCTCTTCGCCGACCCCACACGGGAGCCGCGCCCATGATTTGCCCCTCGCGGGTAGGGAGCCTCGCCCTGGCAGCCGCCCTGACGGCCGTCGCCGCACCGGCGGCTCCGGCGGATGCCCTGGCCGACGATCTCGAACGCCTCGAGGAAGCCGCCTTCCAGGCGGCCGCCGAACGCGTGGCCCCCAGCGTGGTGCGCATCGAGTCGGTCGGCGGCCGCGCGCTCCCTGGAGCGATCTCCCCCGGTACCGGTCCCACCACGGGCCTCGTTGTAGACCCGCGGGGCTACATTCTCTCGAATGCGTGGAGCTTCCAACACCGCCCCGAGTCGATCCTCGTCCAACTCCCCGACGGCCGCCGCCTGGCTGCCGAACGGGTGGCCACCGACTACAACCGGATGCTCGTGCTCCTCAAAGTGGACGCCGACGAACCCTTACCCGTGCCGGCCTGGGCCCCCGGCGAAACGCTCCGCGTCGGGCAGTGGGCCTTGGCCGCAGGCCGCACCTTCGATGCCGAGCGGCTAAACCTCGCCGTGGGCATCGTCAGCGCCACCGGCCGCATCTGGGGCCGCGCCATCCAGACCGACGCCGCCGTCTCACCGAACAACTATGGCGGACCCCTCGTGGACATCCGCGGGCGCGTGATGGGTATCCTGGTCCCCCTCTCTCCCGAATCGGACGACCAGACGGCTGGTACCGAGTGGTACGACTCGGGCATCGGCTTCGCCATCCCGGCCGACGATCTGGCCGATATCGTCCCGCGCCTCATGGCCGGCAGCGACCTCCACCAGGGGCGCGCCGGGGTCAGCTTCCGGCAGGGCGACCTCTACACGGGGGCGGCGCGGATCGCCGCCTGCCATCCCAACGGCCCCGCCTACCGCGCCGGCCTCAGGGCGGGCGACGTGATCGCCGAGGTCAACGGCCGGCCCGTCCGCCGCGCCGCCGAGGTCCGCGAGGCAATCAGTCGCCTGTACGCTGGCGACGAAATCCGACTGGCCGCCCTCCGCGACGAAGAGCGCATCGAGGTGCCCCTCGCGCTCCTCGCCGAGATCGAGGCCTTCGACCATCCCCTTCTGGGGCTCCTCCCCATGCGCGAATCCCCCGCCGCGGAGGAGGGTGGTGTGGTCGTCCGAAGTCTCCTCCCCGAAAGCCCGGCCGCCGCCGCAGGCTTGCTCCCCGGCGATCGCCTCCTGGCGCTCGATGGCGAGCCGGTCGTCGATCGCGCAGCTCTGGCCGACGTGCTGAGCACCAGGTATCGCCCCGATCAGGTCGTCCGCCTCGACGTGGTCCGCGACGGCCAGACCCTTGCCATCGAGGTCACCCTGGGCCGTCTCGGCCAGGTCGTCCTTCCTGAGAGCACCGCGCCGGCCCGTCTACGGGATGATGAGCTTCCCCTTGAGGGTCCGCCCACCGGGCTTGTGGAGATGCGGGTCCCCGAACTGCCCAACGATGCCTGGGCCTTCGTCCCCCACACGTACGACCCCGCGGCTCAGTACGGGGTGCTCGTCTGGCTCCACGGCGCCGGCGGCCCCGATCGCGAGGCCCTCCTCGACCGCTTCGGCGACCGCTGCGCCCGCGACGACATCATCCTGGTCGTCCCCACGGCCCAGGACGACCGCTGGCGCACCGCCGAGACGGAACTCATCGAACGGTTGCTCGATCGGGTTACCACCCGCTACTCGGTGGATTCGGCGCGCGTCGTCCTTTCCGGCGAGCAGCAGGGCGCTGCGCTCGCCCTGGCCAGCTTGGCGCGCCTCCGCGGCCGGGTGGCGGGTGTGGCCCTCTTCGATGGCATGGTCCCCGTGCCGCCTCCCCAAAACAATCCCCTCTACCGGGTTGCCTTCCACATCGTCGTCAGCCGCGCCTTCCCGGCGGCCGCTCCCTTGGAGACCTTCGCCGAACGCCTCCAAGAGCAGAACCACCCCGTACTCCTCCGCCACCGCGACGAGGACGTTCTCTCGGATGCCGATGCCGAGGCCCTCGTCCGCTGGATCGACGTCCTCGATCTGCTGTGAATGCGTGGCGAGTGCCGCCGCATCGATCGCGAGTGCCGGCCCAAGTCCCCGGAGTGGCGCGGGGCGGAGGTCCCTGTACCCGCTGAGGCCGAGCGAGTTCGTCGAGCCCGCGCCTCGGTGGGCCCCTATCGGCCGCGGAAGGGGCCGCTTGCTGTTTTCCCGCAATGCCACGCAGAAAGTCCCCCGGGCACACCCTGCTCGGGAGGTGGTATGCGGTGCGCTTCCGGTTGCTGGCTCGCCGCGGGCGTGGTCTACTGGAGGTATCCCCAAAGCGCCCCTCGTCCGCCACTCCCCAGCAAGGAACCCTCATCCCGTATGCGCCGCACCGTCCTCGGACTGATCACGCTCGCCCTGCTCGGTACGGCGGTGGCACTGACACTCTGGCCTCACCCGGAAGCAAACGAGTTCATTCGCGGACTCTGCGTGCGGGTGGGGCTGATCTTGGGGGCCTGGTGGATGGCCTACCACCAGGTCGAGCGGCTTCCTCCGACGGTATATGTTGGGCTCTTTCTGACTGTCCTTCTTGTGGCGGCTACTCCCAGGCGGTGGTTCATTTTCGCTATACCCCTGGTGATCATCCTCATCCTCTCCCACCCCCGGTTGCGATTGAACCGCTGACACTGCGGTGTGAGGGAGAACCTGGTATCCGGAAATACCTTCTCCGACCGTCTCGGCTTTCCGGTTGCTGTCCCTATGGTGGCGTACCGTGAATGGGTGGCGCTTATTTCTCCGCGGCACTTCCCCCGCGAAAGAGCGGCTCGCGAAGGGCCAGGAGCGTCACGAGCCCGACGGCGTTGCCATCGGCGTCCACGACGCGGGCGATGTCCTCGTCGGCCGTCTCCATGCGGATCAGGGCCCCGAGGTGGGTCTCCCGAGAGGGGACGTCGATCAGGGGCCGCAGCGGCGACAGCTCGCCCGTATCCCGCAGCGCCAGCTCGATGGTCCGCACGTAGCCGATGAGGCTCCCCTCTCCACCGTCTTCGGCGATAGGGACCACTCCCAGGCCGTGGCGGCGCGCCACGGCCAGCACTTCCTCCTTCGCCGCCCCCCGCCGCACGCGCGGGACTTCCTCGAAGGGGACGGCGTATTGCGCCACCGTGTGCCCGGTCAGCGCGAAAAGGCCCTGCACCAGACTCCGCTGCGCCGGGCGCAGAATCCCCACCTCGTGCCCCTCATCGAGAACCCGCTTCAGCTCCCGCTGGCCCAGCCGCAGGCGGACCTGCTCGTGGGACTCGCCGATCAGCCACGCCAGGAGACGGCTCAGTGCCCACAGGAGCACGCTCACCGGGAAGAAGAGCACCACGCAGGCCAGGAACACGGGTCCCCCCGCGCGCAGCAGGCGGTTCGGTGCGTTGAGGAAGAGGTTCTTCGGCAGCAGTTCCCCATAGACGAACAGCAGAGGGGCGAAGACGATCGGCGCGATGAGCTCGGGGGCGTAGCCCGCCCCGGTGAACACCGCCTGCGTCGCCAGGACCACGGCCAGCGAGACGAGGTAGTTGGACAGGTTGTTCCCCACCAGGGTGGTGGCCACGAAGAGCGCCGGGTTATTGGTCAGCCACACCAGGCCCCGCGCCACCCAGTCGCCTTCGAGGGCGTCGAGCATCAGCCGCAGGCGGGCCGCGCGGTAGAAGCCCGTCTCGGCGCCGCTGAAGAAGCCGCTCAGGAACAATCCCACGGCACCGAGGAGCAGGGCCAGGGCCATCAGTTCCGCCCCCCCTCGTCTCTGCTCTCGGCGAGCGTCACCTCGAGGAGCAACTGCCCGCGCTCGAAGGTGTCGACGACCTTAAACGCGAACGGCCCCCAGCGGCAGGAATCACCCTGCTCGGGAAGCCGCTCCAGAACCTCCTGGACCACCCCCGCCACGGTGACGCTCTTGCTCGGCGGCCGCGGCACGTCGAAGTACCGGACCAGTCGCCGCACGCCGGTCATCCCCGTCACCTGCCAAACGCCGGGCCGCACCAGGCGGATGGGCCGGCGCATCAGCAGCCGCTCGCTGCGGCTGGGGGCGGGGGTGAAGAGGGTGTCGAGGATGTCGTCGATGGTAAGCACGCCGATCGTCTCACCCAGCTCGTTGACCACCACGGCAACCTTGAGATTCCGCTGGCGCAGCGCCTCGAGGGCTGCCGCCACCGTGCTCGACCAGGGAACGTAGACCACCTCCTCGGCCCGCTCCTCGAGACGTTCCTCGGGCAGATCGGCGAGAGACCGCAGGGGAATCGCCCCCGCCACTTCATCGCTCTCCGCCTCGGTGACCAGCAGATACCCGCTGCGGAGGACCTGCCCCTTAAGATCGCTTGGAGAGACGGGCGGACGGAAGGTGAGGAACTGGATGCGGGGGCGCATCATCTCGTCGACCCGCGTCTCGGAGAGGGAGACCATCCCCGTGAGGACCATCTGCTCCTGCTTGAGCACCGCCGCATCGGCGCGCGAGAGCTCCACGGCGCGCTCCAGGTCGCCCACGCGAAGGTGAGGCTCGGCCTGGAACCGCGGCCAGAGGACCCGCCGGCTGAGCTCGTTGGCGGTGTGGAACACCGGGAGCACGGGGGCGACCGCCCGCACCAGCCCCGCCAAGGGGAGCGCAACCAAGGCCGCCAGTTGCCGGGGCGCCAGCACCGCGAGGCTCTTGGGCAGCATCTCTCCGAAGACGATGATCGCCAGCAGGGAGCCGGCGGCCACCGCACCGGAGAGCGCCGGCCGCTCCCGCTCCAGCTCCAGGGCCACGATGGCCGCCAGCGCAAAATAAAGGATGTTCAGGAGCAGGTTCCAGAAGAGTACCGCCGTCAGCAGGCGGTCGGAATCGGCCAGCAGCGCCGCCGCCGCGCGTTGCGGATGCCCCCCGCGCCGCAGCAGGCGCAGGTCCCTGCTGCCCAGGGAGAAGATCGCTGCCTCGCTCGAGGAAAAGAACCCCGAACCGAGGACCAGCAGCCCCATCGCCGCGAACCAGGGCACGAACTGCCAGAGCGCCTCCACCGTCCCCTCGCCTCCTCGCCGGGTACGCCCCCTACTCCTCGAAGCTCACGCGCCCCGTCGCCACGTCGAACTCGTAAATGGCGGGGATCAGCATGGCCGCCGTCGTGAAGCCGTACGTGGCCACGATCACCAGGAAGACCCCCAGCGTCTGTTCCATCAAGAGGCTCGTGATGGCGTAGAAGGTCGCGAAGGGGCAGAGGAACGAAGCCACCCCGATCGCCGTGGACGGGTTCCGCGCCCCGATCGCTACGTACAGCCCTACGCCGCCCCCCACCATGAAGGCCAGGAAGGGTTGCAGCTGCGCCTCGAAGGTTCCCGAAAACGCCAGCATCATCCTCATGCAGGTGAGCACGCCCACGAAGAGGAAAAAGAGGGTTCCCAGGCTCACCCCAATGGCGCCCCGCGAGTTGGCGTAGTGCATCCCCGCGTGCAGCCCCAACATCGCCGCAAAGACGAAGAGCACCGCCAGGGCACCGATGAGATAGAGCGCGTTCTCCAGCGTCATCACCCCGCCCATCCAGAGGTAGCCGCAGAGGGCCATCGGCAGGATCACCATCTCCTTGGTATTGAAGAAGACCCCCCCAATCTTGCCGAAAACGATCTCCTTCGCCGAGAGGTCGGTCACCAGCAGCAGGTCCAGGGCCTTCACATCCCGCTCGCCGGTCACCGAAGTGACCGCCTGAGCGTTGACCAATACCAGGCTCAAGAGGAAGAGAGGGGCGAGGGCCAGCGAGCCGGTGGCGAAGGTCAGCGGCTCGCCCCCGCGCACCATCCCCCCGAGCATAACCGCCGCCAGGGCGAAGAGGACGAAGTACACGAGGCGGATGGCCAGCACCTTCCGCCCGTAGGCCCAGGTCTTCACCTCGCGCCAGAGGATGGGGTTGTTCCAGACGTGCCGCGTCCGCCCTGGCGCCGCGTGGACGCTTGCCGCTTGCTGCCGCAGCCGCTCCCCGCCGAAACCGGCGTAGGGGAGCAGCGACGGATCCGTCGCTCCCGCCTCCACCGTTGGATCCGTCGCTCCCGCCCCCTTGGCCCCGCCGGCACTCGCCGTCGACGCAGCCAGATCGTGCTCCACTCCGAAAATGCTCTCCTTTCCCTCTTCTTCCTCTTCGCTCGCCGGGAAGGTCTCCCGCGACGGGTTCCATACCCGCACCATGGCCACCGCCACGAGGTTGAGGACCACCGCCGCCGCCGCGGCCACGACGAGGAAGAGATTCACCGGGCTCCCCAGGATCCCCAGGGCCGGGTCCGGCTCGGCAAAGGGACCGGCGGCCTCGACGATCGCCTGCCAGGGGCTCAGCCCGATGGCCCACGTCGTGGTGGCCACACCCAGCCACGCTTCCCCGAAGGCGCCCCGGGCGATCAGCTCGCCCACGGAGAGCCAGAGCACCAGGATCAACACCGTGAAGGCCAGCGACTGGAAGGTCTTCTCCCGCCAGAGGGCGAGCGTCGATCCCAGGCTCCCGCAGAGGAGCATGCTGGCCACGGTCACGGCGAACACCCGCCCGATCTGCGCGTAGGAAATCCCCCCCATGAGCGCCGCGAACATGAAGACCGGCACGGCCGCCGCCAGGAGCACGAACATCTGCAAGAGGCTCGCCAGCAGCTTGCCCAGCACCAGTTCGCTGTTGGAGAGGTTCGTCAGCAAGAGGAGGATCAAGGTCCGCCGGTCCTTCTCCTGCGCCACGGCGCTGGCGGCGAGGAGCCCGGAGAAGAAGACCGCCAGGGTCAGTTGCAGCGGTGCGAGGATGGAGAAGAGCATCGTCCCGAAGCGGGCCAGGTCGCCCACGTCGCGGACGATCTGCGTCCCCGTGAGCACGAGCCACGCCGTGCTCATGAGCAGGAGGAGCACCACCACGTAGGTCGCCCGCGTCACGTACATCCCCATCCGCCGCGGCGAGGTGACGACCTCGCGTGTGAAGACCGGTCCGATCAGCAACGCGACTCTCCCATTGGGGCGCGGCGGGCATCCAGAATGCGGCCGATGGCGTTCCCCCGCCGCGAACCACCAGCCAGAGACGAAACCTTTAGTTTAACACGCCGCGGGGCCGCCGTCAGTTGCGAAGCGCCCCCCGCCGGCGATCCTCCGTCGCCCAGGCCGCAGCCGTCCGTCCGCCCAGGTAGGCGGCGAGTGTGGTGGACAACATCACCAGGCCGCACCACGCCGCCACCCGATGCCGGTACGCCTCCAGGTCCAGCGGCAGGGGACGCTCGGCGGGCATGGCCAGCGCCATCGCCGCCCCGGCGGCATAAATTGCCGCCACGAGAACATAGACCACCAGCACCACCTGCAACGTCGCCCGATCGGGTAACACCGCCATCCAGGCCACGTAGGCCAGTTGCAGGAGCGCCAACAGCAGGGCCCCCTGAGCCCAAACCGGGGCCGCGGCCGGACTCCCCTGCGCGAGGGCCGGCCATGCCCCGAAGGCAGCCACCCCCGTCAATACGCCGGCCATCGCCCGACCCGACCAGACCCTTGCCGGACTGAGCCGAGACAGGGAGTCGTCCGACACCTCAATACCGCGGACCGGCGGCTCCTCTCGGCCCGCCCCCGCCTGGACCTCTCGCCGCCAGCCATCCTCCCCCGCTTGCCCACTTCTCCGGGGGAGCCCTCCTCCGCTCTCTTCAGTATGGGGACCGGAGCGAGGATCCGGCGAAAGCCCGCTCCTGCCCGCCGGTCCCTCGGGCATCGCGACACCCTTCTGAGAAGCTCCATTCTTCTCTGCCAGGCCGGATCGTTCGCGGGCTGCTCCCCCGCCCGCGCCGCCCGAATCGGAATTCCCCCCAGGAGCCACCACCAAGTGGCGACACACGGGGCAGCGGAACGTCCGACCGCGCCACGCCAGCGGGGCGCGGAGATGGTGTCCGGACGGACAAACGAAACGGAAGAGCATTCGACCAAGAACCGAGGGAGAGGGATACCGCCTCCTTCACGAGCAGGCCCGCAAACGATACCCGGGCTCTTGGGGGGCCGAGCCCCCGCGCTCGTGAACCGGACCATTTCCAGTCTCTCTGCCATGCGGCTGCCGGTCAACTCGAAGGCGCCGCCTCGTGGCATTCCGTGGGCGCAACTTGCAGCACCCGCCGCAGGAGGAATCGTTCCAGGGGCCGCTTCAGCCGCGTCGGCCACGGCTCGTCCTCCGGGTGGAGGGGACAGACGAGGATCGAGGTCAAACCCGCCAGGCGGCCGGCCATCACATCGGCGAAGAGCTGGTCGCCCACCATGGCGGTTCCTTCTCGGCGGAACCCCAACTCGCGGATTGCCCGGCGACACCCCCTCGGCAGGGGCTTGAACGCCATAGCCACGAAGGGCAGGTGCAGGGATTCGGCGAGCCGGGCGATCCGCCCTTGGCGCCCGTTCGAGACCAGGCACAGCCCCACCTCCGCCTCCTTCAACCGATCGAGCCACCGGCGGACTTCCTGGGACACCTCTTCGTATCGATACCGTTTGAGCGTGCAGTCGACGTCGAGCAGGAGCGCCTCGATACCGAGCGCCGAGAGGCTTGGCGGCTCGAGGTCGAGGACGCTCTTGACGAACAGGTGGGGCGTCAACAGGCGGAGCATGCGCAGAGCAGGCTGTCGATGATTCTCGTGGACTGCTTAGCCGCCCATCCACTTGGGCAGCTTCCCCGCCGACGGGAGCTTGACGACCCAGGCGCGGATCACCTCGTCGAGCCCCAGCACCGCCGCCAGCGCCTCGGCAGGCGGCTGCGTGTCCAGGGCCAACACCCCCACCGACTCCCCCCCCGGCTTGCTGGTGCCGCGGCCCACGGCCATATGGGCGATGTTCACCCGGTGCGTGCCGAAGATCGTTCCCACCTTGCCGACGACACCCGGGACGTCGCGGTGGGTGAAGATCAGGAGGACGCCGTCGAGGTAGCTCTCCAGGCGGAAGCCGCTCTTCTGCACCAGCCGGGGCATATGGTTCCCGAAGAGCGTGCCCGCCGCCGTCGAGGTCCGCGCCTCGCTGACCACCTCGGCAGAGATCATCGAGCTGAAGTCGCCCATCTCGGTATTCCGCTCCTCGACCAGTTCGATCCCCCGCTCCTTGAGCAGCAACTCGGCGTTGACGATGTTCACCTCGGCCTCCATGGCCTGCTCCAAGAGACCCGCGGCGAAGGCCGCCGAGAGGAGCCGGGTATCTTTTTTCGCGACCTCACCCTTATAGATCAGCCGGCAGAGATTGGGGGGGCAGTGGTCCACCTGAGCCAAGAGGAGCCCCAGCCGCCAGGCCACGTTCAGGTAGCCCTTCAAGCTGGCCAGCGTGACCGCGTCCAGGGGCGTCATGTTCACGGCCTGGCGGATCGTCCCGCTGGTGAAGAAGTCGATGAGCAGTTCCACTCCCTCGACGGCCACGTTGCTCTGGGCCTCTTTCGTGCTGGCCCCCAGGTGGGGAGTGCCAATCACGTTGGGCATCTTGAACAAGGGGCTGTCGGTGCAGGGTTCCTGCTCGAAGACGTCCAGGGCCACCCCGCCCAGCTTACCGCTCTCCAGGGCCGCGAGCAGCGCCGCTTCGTTGAAGATCCCTCCGCGAGCCGTGTTGATCAACCGCACCCCGGGCTGCATGAGATCGATCGCT
This sequence comes from Planctomycetales bacterium, assembly GCA_007126245.1. Taxonomy (GTDB): domain Bacteria; phylum Planctomycetota; class Planctomycetia; order Pirellulales; family Thermoguttaceae; genus SKOZ01. Next base: position 27,190 of record SLBP01000029.1, on the reverse strand, counting down.
TCGCGGTCGATCAGGTTCCGCGTCTCCTCGGTGAGCGGCGTGTGGACCGTGAGGTAATCGATGTGCGGGAGGAGTTCCTTCGGCGAAGCATACATCTCGATACCCAGCTCCTTCGCCCGCGCGGTGGCCAGGAACGGGTCGTAACCGGCGAGCCGCATCCCGAGGGCCTTGGCGCGGCTGGCCACCGCCTGCCCGATGCGCCCCAGGCCGACGATCCCCAGCGTCTTCCCGGCGAGCTGTGTCCCCATATACTTCTTCCTGTCCCACCGCCCCTCGACGAGGCTCTGGTGGGCGGCAGCCACGTTTCGCGAGAGCGCCAGCATCAGGGCCACCGTGTGTTCCGCCGTGGAGATGGTGTTCCCCCCGGGAGTGTTCATCACCACGATGCCGCGGCGCGTGGCCGCCTCGAGATCGATGTTATCCGTCCCCACCCCGGCGCGGACGATCGCCCGCAGACGCCGATTTCCCTCCAGCGCCGCCGCGGTAATCTTGACCCCGCTGCGGCAGATGGCGCCGTCGAACTCGCTCAAGGCCTCCCGGAGGTCGTCGCCCTTCAGGCCGGTGCGGACCTCGTATTCCAGGTCCCCCGCCGAATCGAGCAGACGCAGTCCGTCGCCGGAAAGGGGGTCAAGGACGATGATGCGTGGCATTATGGTCTTTCCTTTTTCTTCGGGGCCCCAACGCCATGCAGGAACAGGATCGGGGGTACTGTCGCGGCGGCTGCTCGCAGCAAGGGTTCCGGCCCCAAAGAGTTAGATGGCACCACTTCTCAGGGCAGATCCCTCGCGATCCGACCGTTCCGTAACTGCGGTAACCTCATTGTTCGAAAGCGTACCGCCTCACCGCCGTGAAAGCTACCGGGGGTGCCTCCTCTTGCAGGCGTCCCCTCGGCCATCAGCCTCTCGGCTGGTTTGCAGCCTCTGCCGACGAGACCGCAGCAACCGTCTCGATTCCCTCTTCCCGCCGCCGGCCGCTCCGTCGCCAGAGGTCGAGGAGGACCTCGGTGAGCGAGGTGGCCACCGTCCGGCGGTAGGGCGAATCGGCGGGAAGGCCGGCCATGAGGCGTCGGTGTGCCTCGGGGAGGGCATGATAGGGGAGCGCGGGGAGGAAGTGGTGCAGGGCGTGGTATCGTGTCCCCACCGGTCCCCACAACTCCGTGATCCAGGGCCGCGCGGCGTAGTTCACCGAGTCGAGGACCTGCTCGGCGAAGCGCATCTGGCCGCCCGCATTGCTCCAGCGGTGGGATCCGAGGGTCCGCAAGGCGTTCAGCGTGACGATGAAGACCGCCGTGGCGTAAGCGTGAACGAGGAAGGGAATCGGCCAGCGGCCGAGGAAGAGGGGCGGGACCGAGGCGATACCCAGGCACCAGAGGAAGCAGGCCGTCTCCTGGAGGCGAATCACCCGCCGTTCCGCCGGCGTTGGGCCGGGTCGCTGGTAGCGGGGATCGATGATCATCGACGACGCCCGCTGGTACACCCAGCCGCCCAGCGCCGGGTTGATCCACCCTAGGGGCGTAAGGACGAGGAAGCGGAGCACGGCCAAGGGGGGTATATAAAGCCCCTGGAGGAGAAACGCCACCATGTGCCACCGCGGCCGGTGCTCCAGGGGCAGGTACTCGCCGTCGTGATCCGTGCCGTAGTGGTTGCCGCGGTGGTGGTCGCGGTGGGGATAATAGACGAAGGAAGGGATCAGGAAAGGGATGCCGCAGAGGAGGTTCCATACCACCCGAAAAGCCCGCATGGTGCCCGGCTTGAGATGGACCAGCTCGTGGATGAACATCGCCGCGCGGTAGTAGAGCAGGCCGGCCACAAGGAAGAAGCCCACCTGCTGCACCGAGAACAGCGGTGAGAGGCGAACCATGGCGAAGGCAAAGCCGCCGACACCGATCGAGAGGAGAAAATCGGCCCAATAGCGGGCCGGTTGTGGGACCCACAGCCCCTCGAGAAGAGGCTTAGCCTGCGCCGCAGTAAGTGCTGTGCGGGGATGTTCGCTGTTTCGATGCATCGCCGCGCCCCCTAATGCGTGTTCCGGGTTGAACGACATCGACCCTACCCAAAAGAATTATATCCGGTACGTCCCCCTCTGCTCCGGGTTCCCGTGGGAGCTGCGATGCTTCCCGAGCGGCGCCCTACTCGAGGATGCGGTCGAACATGACGACTGCGGGGGGAACGAAGAGGATCAGCGGCAGCCAGGCGGCCAGCGCGGGGGAGACGGCGTAGCTGGCGCCCAGGTACTGGCAGGCCAGCACCACGAGGACGAAGCCGCTGGCGACCGCCATGCACATGCCGATGGCGGCGAAGATGTTGCGGCTGTTGCGGGCCAGCACCAGCGGCAGGCCGAGGAAGAGGAGCGTCATGTCCAGAAGCGGCTGCACGAAGCGGGAGTGGACGGCCACCCGCACGTCGGCGCCGAACCCCAAGCTGGGGTTCCTCAGGCTGGCGATCAACTGCCCCGTGGAGGCGAACTCCCGCCACCCGCGGCCGGCGGTGAGCTGCTCGAAGGTAAGCCCGCTGACGACGAAACACTCCCCCGCCTCGAGCCAGGGCGTATCGTACGGAGTGAGGATCACCGGCCGCTCACCCAGGCTCAGCGAGGGGCGCTGGTCGAGCCCCTCGGGCCGCGAGACGCGCACCAGGAGGTAACCTCCGGGGCGGTCGTCGCGAGGCGGGTGATAGAAGGCCTCGCGGGCGACGAGCTGGTTGCCGTAGTGGGCCAGGGCATCGGGGAGGAGGAGGCGGGGCTCGGCGATCCGCCGGCCGTCGGCGAAGGCGGCGCGGCCGCCGATGATGATGTCGGTGCGGTTGTCGAACTGCTGGTTGAACTCCTGGGCACGTTCGCCCAGGAGATCGTTCGTGGGCCGGGAAAGCTCCTCGCGGAAGCGGGGGATCACCAGCTCGCGGTTGGCGGCGGCCGAGAGGGTCGTCACCGCGCAGGCGGCGACCACCGGGGCGATCACCCGCAGTTTGGGAACGCCGGCGGCCAGCAGCGCCGTCATCTCGTTGTTCCGCTGGATCCAGGTGACCGTGAACATCGCCGCACAGAGGACGAGGATCCCGGCGAGGCGGTCGAAGAGGAAGACCGCCCGGTAGCCGTAGTAGGAGCCCATCAGCCGGAAGAGCCCCCCCCCGTCGGGCGCAGCGCGGAGAAACTCCTCGATATTGGTGAAGGCGTCGAAGACGACGTAGAGACCCGTCAGGCTCACGTAGCAGATGACCAAGGTCTGCACGTACTGCCGCAGCAGGTAGCGGTCGATGATCGTCATGGTCGTTGCGGGTTCCGTCCGGGGGCGTGCGGAGCGGGCGAGCTCGCGGCCCGCCTCGTCGCGGCCCCCCACTTACGCGGTTCCTTCCAAAGACGCGCTGATGGCACGGGCCAGCGCCGCCACGCCCCGGCGGATGGCCTCGCACGAGGGGATGCCGAAGCTCAGCCGCAGGGCGTTGCGCGCCATGGGCTCCCCTTCGGGCGGATAGCAGTAGTGGCCGGGTACGTAGAGCACTCCCTCCTCGACGGCGCGGTCGAAGAGCGGGCCGTCGAGCCCGGCGTCGAGCCCTTCAGGGAGGCGGACCCACACGTAGAGGCCGCCGGTGGGACGGATCCAGTTCACCCCTGCGACGGCCCGCAGGTGCGCCTCGGCGGCCTCGAGCACGGCGTCGATCTTGCGGCGGTAGGCGGCGCGGAGCGCCGTTAAGTGGACGTCGAGCAGACTCCGTTCGAGGACCGTCGCCATGATGTGCTGGTTGAAGTTCGGCGAGCCGAAGTCGATGTTCCCCTTCTGGCTCATGACCGGGGCGACGAGCTCCTCGGGGAGGATGCCCCAGCCGACGCGGATTCCCGGCGAGAAGGCCTTCGAAAACGTCCCCGCCAGCACCACGTGCTCGCCGCGGGGGTCGTGGCTGCGGATGCTGGGCAGGTCGTCGCCGTAGTAGCGCAGCTCGCGGTAGGCGGCGTCCTCGATGAGGTAGAGTTTCCGATCGCGTGACCAGCGGCGGACGATCTCGACGAGGGCGGCGCGGCGCTCCGCGGGCAGCGTGGCGCCCGTGGGGTTGTCGAAGTCGCTGACGGCGTAGACCGCCTTCACGCGTCCGAGATCGCCGGCCTCCCGGCGGCGGCTGAACTCCTCCTCCAAGGCCTCGGGAACGATGCCCTCGTCGTCGGTGGCCACGCCCACGGCGCGGGCACCGAGGTTGGCCAGCGTGCCCAGGATCACGAAGTAGCCGGGGGCCCCGCAGAGGACCACGTCGCCCGGGTCGAGGAGCGACTCGAGCACCAGGTGCAGGAGCTGGTTGCTCCCCGCCGTGAGCACGACCTGCTCGACGGAGAGGGCGACCTCGTGCCTGGCAACCCGGTCGGCCGCGAGGAGCCGCTCCACGATCGCCTCCCGCAACGGCAGGTAGCCCGCCGTCGTCCCATACTGCAGGGCGGCGCGTGCCCCCTCGTGCGACTCGAGCAGGGCCGCGAGCGCCTCGGCGACCGGGGTGACCGGAAGCGTCTCCTGGTCGACGAACCCCGCCGCCAGCGAGACCAGTTCCGGTTGGGCGAGGGTGCGGGCCATGAGCACACTGGCGATCGGTGCGTCGCCCGCCCAGCGGGCGCGGCGGCTCAAGGCGACGTCGAACGGGTCTTTGAACGAAGATGGCGGCATCTCGGCTCCCTGGGGTGCCCCACGGCCCCCGGCAGCATAGGGGAACCGGCTGCGGAGAGTCAAGACGCGTCGCGCCGCGGCCGCATCCCCCGTGGCGCAAACCCGTAGGACCCTGACGCCAGGCACAATCCGCGACCCCGCAGGGAGGGGCATCTTCCCCCGTAAGATCCGCCGGGGGCCTTCTCGGCCGATCGCTGGGCCTACCTCCCCGGCGGCGCAGCAGAATCATCCCTTCGCACCCATCGCTTTGGCCGTGTTGACCATCTCGCCCAGGCGGGTATGCGGGCGGCGTCGTCGGTAACCAATCCCCCCGCGTTGCGGAAGACGTGCGCGTCGCCTTCCCGGATGCCCAAAGCCTCGTTCACCGGCAAGCGCTCATCCATGCAAGCGAGCACCCAGAGGCGGCGGTTGTTGGGTATCCCCCGCTGCCGGCGGAGCGCCCAGGCCTCCCGTTCGGCGATTTCCAGATCGATATGTTGGTGAAGCATCGTTAACTCTCCTGGTGAGGTGCACCCAGAATTGACAAGTTACTTAATCGTATTAATGATCTTTATGGTGGGCAAGTCCGTGGAGAGGCCCCGCTCGCCACGGCACGATCGGGGGGCGTGCGGCGCCCTTCTGCACGCTGGCGCCGTGGCGGTACCTTAGCGGTACTTTATCTGTCGCGAACCACTTCGCAATGACGCCTCTTTCCAATAAGATGTTGCGGTAGGCGGAGAGGCTGGGGCATTGAAGGTTCGACCGGCGAGGTGACCGGCAGCGGCCAAGGCCCGGCGGCCGCTTGTCCCCACGGGTATCCCGGCCAGGGCTGTGCCAGGGGGCCTTGCCGGCCGTTGCGCCCCTCCTCATCAGGGCATAACTCGACATGGATGTTGTCCATGGCAACCAAAAACAAGAAAAAGCTCAAATCGGTTGACCCGCTGCAACGCGCCCGGCGGGCGATGGAAAAGGAGGACTTCCGCTCGGCGCTGAAGGAGGCGCGGGTGAGCCATCGTCAAGCGCCTTCGGAGGCCTCCCGGACGCTCCTGGAACGGGCCCACCTGGGTCGTGCAGAGCAACTCCAGCGGCTGGGGATGACGGCCGAGGCGCGGGGGGTGCTCGAGGGCCTCTTGGCCCTGGGGGTGACCGACGCCGGGGTCGAGGGGAAGCTGCCGCCGATCCTCGTGGCCACCGGCCTGGTCGACCGGGCCAAGGGGATGCTCAAGGCGCCCCTCGAGCTGGACTTCACCCTTTCCGGCTCCGCGGCCGACCATGCCGTCCGGCGGCCCGACGAGGCCCCGGCCTCGCTCCCGGAGTTGGGGCGTGGGGCCAGGCAGATCCGCAGCGCGCTGGACTCCCTTGCCGGGGGTGACGAACGGAGCGCCCTCGAGACCGTGAAGGACATTCCCCGCAGCTCCCCCTTTGCCGATTGGCGGCTCTTCGTACGGGGTCTGGCGGCCTACTACCGCCGCGACGTCGACCAGATGCGCGCCAACTGGGATCGCCTGGATCCGCAGCGGGACGCAGCCCAGATCGCCGCCTCGCTACGGATGTTGGCCGAACCGTCCCCGAGCGATCGCGCCGCGCAGGAGCAGCGGCGGCAGGCCGTGGACCGCATCGAGCGGGCCGTGTTCGGCGAGTCGGTCGCCGCGCCCCTGATGCGTCTTCAGGAGCATTTTGCTGCGGGCCGCTGGCGGTCGATCCGGCAGGCTTGGCGAGGGATCTGCAAGCCGCTGGCGCGCCGCGATCCGGCTCTGGCACGGCGGGTGGGACAGGAGCTGATCTCCCGGGCGATCCTCCAGGGGAACGTCAACCTGGTGCGCGAGCTCAGCCGCGACGCGGCGCTTCCCCTGGATCCCAGAGGGAACCGTGCCGCGGCGTTGGCGCTGCGCGAATCGCTGAACAAGGAAGACGAGGGCGAGGATGCCGCCCAGGCCCGCGGCGCCGAATCGCGGTGGCTCGAATATCTGGCAGACCTGGATCACGTCGCCGAGCTCACCGACGGCGCGCGCGCGGTAGCACGCAGCCTGGTGTGGGTGGAGATCGGTCGCATGCGATCGATCTCCGTGGAACAGGAGTTGGGGCGGCTTCACCACCGCATCATGAGCTTCGGTCGGGTGGATGACGACTCGCGGGCGCAGGAGGGGCGGCTGCGGGAATGGGTTCTCGAAGCTTTCCGCGAGGGGATTCGCGCCGCCCCCGACCAGATCGCTGCCTACCGCGCCCTGGTCCGGGAGTGCCGCGCCTGGAACAAGCCAGAGGTGGTCCTCTCGGCGCTGGAGATGCTTCTGGCCCGTTTCCCCGACGACCTGCCCACGCTCGAGGAATTGGCCCGTCACCACCTGGAGGGAGACGATCCCGAGCGGGCGGCAGAATATGCGATGCGGGCCCGGCAGTTGAAGCCGCTCGATGCCCGGCTCAACGAGATCGCCTACCACGGCCAGATCGCCCTGGCAGCCGCCGCCGCGCAGAATCGGCAATGGGAAAAGGGCCGCGCCGCCCTGCAAGCGGCCGGGACCGTCGCCGGCAACGAGCCGCCGCCCTGGATGCGCCGAGCCCGCGAGGCGCTCTTCGCCTTCCGCAGCAACGAGCTCGACCGGGGGCACGAGCTCCTCGCGCAGGCCAAGCGGATGCTCGCCGAACCGACGGCCGTGCTCCTCCTCCTGGCATTCGAGGCCCGGCAATGGGGCCTGCCCGCCGACTTCGCCGCCAAGTGGAGGCGCGAGTTCCTCGCCGCCGCCCGCAAGCGCTGCCAGAGCGAGACCCTTACCGCGATCTGCCGCGCAGCACGCCCCGAGCCGCTTCTCCCCAAGCGCCGGGAAATCGACGAGGAGCTCGATAGAGCCGTGGTCGATTACGTGGGGCGGTCCTCTCGGATCAAGTGGCAGCACGCCGCCTTCTGCGATGCCGCCCGGCACCTCATCTGGTTCCGCGACGAGTGCGATCCCTTGCCGCAGCCGAAGAGCCTCCCCAAGTGCATCCTCAAGGCGGTGAACCTCCTCGTCCGTCGAGGACGCGACCAATTCCCCGAGGAGCCGCTCCTCCATCTTGTGGAGGGCGAGCGCCTCCTCATCGAACCGCCGTGGGCGGACCGGATCCTGGGGGGACCGCCCGCGGCAGTCTCCTACCTGGAACGCTACCTGGCGATGACCTCCGGCCAGGAGGACGCCGTGACGCAGGACTTCCGCCAGCGCTCGCAGTTCGCGATCTTCTACTTGACCATGCCGCACGGACTCCGCGAGGAGTTCACCTCCATGGTGGAAGAGGCCTTGGATTCGGGCGGCAGTATCGAGCGGGTGCGCGATGCCTTCGAGATGTTTGCCGGCGCCGTCTCGCCGATGGGCCCTCCGCCGTTCATGGGTCCCCCGCACTTCATCGACGACGAAGATTTCGATGACCTCGATGACGACGAATTCGACGATGACGGTTTCGGCGAGGATGGCGACGGGAGCGAGGAGGATACGAGCAAGATAGACACCCCGCAGCAGCAATGGCGTCCGCGGCAGGAGAGCCGCCAGTCGCGGCACCGCGCGCGGCGGAGGCGGAGGAGGTAGCGGTAGATCCAGTGGCCCGTAGCCGAGGATAAGGCGTCATGGACAACGATCCCTTTGAAGTCCTGGGAATCGAGCACAGCAGCGATGAAGCGGCCATTCGGCGGCGCTACCTGGAGTTGGTCCGCCAGTTTCCGCCCGATCGCGACCCGGAGCGGTTCGCGGCCGTCCGCGAGGCCTACGAGAAGCTTCGCGATCCGGCCACCCGCATGACCGAATGCCTCTTCCACGTCGAGACCGGCCGCGCCATCGAGAGGGCGGCCGATACCCTCATCGAGCAGCTTCACGGTGCGCGGCTCCCCACCGATCTCCTTCTTTCCCTGGCGGGGCGGTGATGTACGGCTGGCCGAACGAAGACGCCATCCTCGACCGCTTTCGGCGCTGGCTGGCCGAGACGCGCGCCGAGGCCCAAACCCTCTGGCAAGAGGTCTGCCCGGAGGACGCAGGCCCCGGCGAACCTGCCGAGGCGGATGCCGACGAACCGGAAAACGACTGGAAGAGGGGCGCCGAGCACCACCACGGCTCGTTCGCCGCGCCAGCGCCCGAGGATGACGAGGAACCGCCTCCCGCGGCGGCGGATTTCGGCGCCGCGGAGGCACTGCCGTGGCACGCTGAGTACCCCGAGGTCGATCCGGTAGCGCAGGACGGGGCATGGATGGCCGAAGGGGGCGGCGCGGGCCAGGAATCGGACCAGGAGGCGATCGACGCTGCGAGAAGCGAGCAGGAGCGACCTCCTTTCCTCCGGGACGAAAGGGGGGAGCCGCGCGAGCATCGCTGGCCCGGCAAGATGCCGGAGAAGAGCCACACGCGGGAGGCGGAGGAAGAACGCAGGGTGGACGATCCCGGAGTTGACGAGCAGGACGACGACTGGGCAGTTCCCCCCCGCCCCGCAGGACGCGCCCCGCTCAAGGCGCACTGGCCGCCGCCGCGGTGGGAGCCGGCTCCGGAGGAGGAGCCCTCCGATCGCCTCCATCCTCGCTGTGCGGAACGGGACGAGGAGTGCGACGACGCAGACGAAACCGCCGGCGAGTCGGAAGGGGATACCGGCCCGCAGACTGTGGGGGAAGGGGTTCCAGACGAGGCGGCGGAGCCGGCCGATCGATATGTCGATCCCGATATCTGGGAGGCCGAGGCGGCTGAGCTCGATGCCCAGGTGAGCCTTCACGAGGTGATCGAGGGCTTCACGGCCCTGCGGCACGAGCTCAAGCTGCAGACGAAGAGCACGCGCGGACTCGACGAGACGGCTCGCGAGTCGATCGGGTCCATGGAGAAGGCGACGGCGAACATGTTCCAGGCCGGTACGGCCATGGAGCAGATGACCGCTGCCCTGCGGACCGCGATGAGCACCCTGGAGGCCGCCAGCGACCAGTTCCGCGGCGTGCGGGCCCGCGAGGCGGAAGTCGCTCGCCAGGCGGCCCGTCCGGCAGTCGAGGCGCTCGCCGAACTGGACGAGGCGCTGCACCGGGGGGCCGCGGTCATCGAGTCGGCGCGCCGCCAGATCGTCATCGATTCGGCGGCGGCCCTGCGAGGCGAGCTCGAGGAGGGCTTCCGCCTCCTCCCCTGGTGGCGCCGCTGGCTGGTCCGCGGCTGGCATCGCCGCGCCGCCGACCTCCTCGTCCGCCGCGCCGAGTCCGACCACCGCCGCATTCTCGACGCCCTCTGCGAGGGTTACGAGTTGATCCTGGACCGCTTGCAGCGGGCTCTGACCGGCCAGCGGCTGGAGCGGATCGCCTGCCTGGGCCGCCCGGCGGACCCCCACACCATGACCGTGCTCGAGGCCGTCGAGGACGAGGGGCAACCGCCGGGCACGGTGATCGAGGAGGTGCGGCCCGGTTACCTCTGGCAGGGCGAGGTCCTCCGCTTTGCCGAGGTCCGCGCCACCCGCCGGCCCCCGCACGCCGACGAGCGGGCGAACGGCAACGGCGCCCCGCCGCCAGGGACCGGCGACCATGGCCCCCAGCCGCCGTCTCCCCCAACCGACAGCGAAGCGACAAATTGAGACCCCGGCCGCGCCGGCCGGCAAACGTCCCTCCACCAGCCGCAAAGGAAGCCAAGGCCATGGAAACGATCATCGGCATCGACCTGGGTACGACCAACAGCGAGGTCGCCGTCATCCGCAACGGGCGAGCGGAGGTCCTCGTGGACGAGACGGGAGAGAAGATGCTCCCCTCGGTGGTCGGCTTCGACGAGCAGGGCACGCTCCTCGTGGGCGCGGCGGCGCGGAACCAGTGGCTGCTCGCCCCGGAGCGGACCGTCCGCTCCGTGAAGCGGCTCATGGGCTCCGACGAGCGAGTCCGCCTCGGCGACCAGCAGTACAGCCCGCAGGAAATCTCGGCCATCATTCTCCGCACGCTCAAGGAGCGTGCCGAGAAGGCCTTGGGCGAGCCGCTAAAAAAGGCGGTGATCACGGTGCCCGCCTTCTTCAACGAAACTCAGCGCGAGGCGACCCGCGAGGCCGGCGAGATGGCCGGCCTCGAGGTGGTCCGGATCATCAACGAACCGACGGCCGCCTCGCTGACCTACGATCCCCAGCCGGACCGGCTGGAACGCCTCCTGGTCTACGACCTCGGCGGCGGGACCTTCGACGTCTCCATTGTTCAGGTCGAACAGCAAGTCGTGGAGGTCCTTGCCAGCCACGGCGACACCCACCTAGGCGGCGACGACTTCGACCAGCTCCTCCTGGACTACGTGGCCCAGCGGTTCCTGGACGATCACGGTGTCGACCTCCGCACGGCGCCCACGTCGAAGTCGCGGCTCCTCCAGGCCGTGGAAGAGGCGAAGAAGGCCCTTTCCGCCGAGCCGGTGGCCCAGCTCCGCGAGGAGTTCATCGCCGAGAAGAAGGGGACCCCGCTGCACCTATCCATGGAGATTCGCCGCGAGGACTACGAGGCGATGGTCGAACCGCTCTTGGAGAAGACGCTCAAGTGCGTCGACGAGGCCCTCTCCGATGCGCAACTGACCGCCAACCAGATCGACACGGTCGTCCTCGTCGGCGGGGCGAGCCGCACGCCGATCGTGCAGCGGCTCCTCAGCGAGCAGCTCGGCAAGCCCGTCCATACGGAGGTGGACCCCGACCTCTGCGTGGCCATGGGAGCCGCCGTGCAGGCCGGGCTGATCGCCGGGATCGACGTGGGCCCGGTGCTCGTGGACATCACGCCGCACACCCTGGGCATCAGCACGCTGGGGACGCTTCACGGCTTCCCCTCGCCGCACCACTTCGCCCCGGTGATCCCCCGCAACACCTCGCTGCCCGCGCGGCGCTCGCAGATCTTCTACACCTGCCAGGACAACCAGGAGGCTGCCGACATCTCCGTTTACCAGGGCGAGGACGAGGACGTCCGCTACAACGACCAGATCGGGGAGTTCCTCCTCGAGGACCTCTCCGAGGCCAAGGCGGGCAACGAGATCCTCGTCCGCTTCGAGCTCGATCTCAGCGGCCTGCTCAAGGTGACGGCTGTGGAGCGGATCACCGGCAGGGAGAAGCAGTTGACATTCAATAACGCCGTCTCCCGCTTCCGCATCAGCAGCCGCGAGGCCGCCCAGCAGCGGATCGACTCGGCCTTCGCCGCCGGTGCGGTGCCCCCGCCGAAGGGCGAGCAGTTGCCGGTTGCCGCCGACTCCGCTGCCGACGAAGAGCTCCCCGCCCCGCTCCGCAAGGCGATCCTCCACGCGGAGGGCCTGATCCTCAAGGCCGAGAAGGCGGTGGACCGGGCCGCCGCCGAGGACGCTGCCGAGATCCGCCGCCTCATCGATCGCATCCGCCAGGCCATCGCCGCGCACGACGCCCAGGCGATCGAGGCCGCCGCTGCCGAGTTGGAAGACCTCGTCTTTTACCTTCAGGACGCCTGATGGCCGCAGCCGATCGCCGCATCCCCCCCGACGAGGTCGTCTGCCCCACGTGCCGCGCGCGGCAGGCGTGGTCCGATTCCTGCCGCCGCTGCCAGAGCGACCTCAGCCTGCTCCGCCGCCTAGCCGAGGCCTGGGAGGGACAGCGGCGGGCCTGCCTGCTCGACCTGGCCGCCGGCCGGCACGAGGCGGCCCTGGCCCACGCACGGCGCTGCTACGAATTGGCCGGCGACGCCGCTTCGGCCCGACTGCTGGCCGTATGCCACCTCGTGTGCAGCCAATTCGCCGCCGCCTGCGCGGCCGCCGAGCGCGCCGAACGGCTCCAGGCTTGATTTTGCCGTCCCTGCAGGGCACCCTGGATGCACGGCGGGAATAGGACGCCGTCGGCGCCCGCGCCGCCGGAACCAGGCCCCACCCACTCGACCACCGGGTGGGACCCTCCATGCTCTGCAGCAAAACGCTTGGGGTTCGACTGGCCCTCATCCTCTCGGCGGCCCTGACGCCGGCGGTCGGGGAGAAGGGGTGACGCTCGAGACGCTCCTCGAAGAAATGGTCGATTCGACGGTGCTGGTCATTACCTTCGAGGACCAGCAGACCGTCTGGTGCCCGATGGGCGAGTTCTTCGGCACCGGCTACCGCATCCACCCGTACCAGACGTGGTACACCCGCGTCGATGAGGTCGGCGCCATGGAGGCCTATTGGGTGATGCCCTTCGCCCGCACCTGCACCGTGGCGCTCCAGAACCTCGGCGAGTTTGTGCTCGCGGCGGGCGTGAACCGCCTGGAGGTGACCATCGTCGGCCGCCACCCGGAGGCCGTTCCCCGCCACATGTTCGGCATCGACTATTTGCTACTCGAGCCGGTTGAGGAGTAGGCCCGGCGTCTCCCCTGGCGCGCATTGGCCCGGCTCGTTCGGCGGAGCGGCGGACAGGGCAGAATGGTCGTCGCGGGGGCCGTTGCCCTTTCGGCCGATCCCGCACCCCGCCCGGCTCCGGGCGAGCGCGCCGGCGTCCTGCACGCGCTGCCCCACCGGGAAGCGGGGTCAGGAGGTGCCGCCAGCGAGGATCCGCGCGTAGTAGTCGCGGATTTGATCGGTCATGTGCTCGTGGCGGAAGGCGTCGCGGCAGCGACGGCGACCCTCCTCTCCCAACCGCGCGCGGAGGGCCGCGTCGCCGGCCAGGCGGACGAGCCCTTCGACCAGGCCGCCCACGTCCCGCGGTGGTAAGAGGATGCCCGTCTCGCCGCTGGTCACCACTTCGCGGGCCCCGTCCACGTCGTAGCTGACGGCGGGTCTGCCGGAGATCAGAGCCTGGGGGAGGACGCGGGCCAGCCCTTCGCGAAGGCTGGTATGGACCAGGACGTCCGTGGCGGCGATCAGCTCGGGAATCCGTTCCGGCGGAACCAGACCGGTGAAGACGAAATGCGCTGCCAGCCCCGCTTCGGCGATCTGCTGCTCGAGCCGTTCGCGGAGCAGCCCGTCGCCGACGAGGAGGAAGCGGACCTCCGGGGCGCGGCGGACGATCCGGCGGGCGGCGGCCACGAGGTCGTCGTGGCCCTTCAGGTGGAAGAGCCGCGCGATCTTGCCCACGACAACGTGCTCCGGGGCGAAGCCCAGCTCGCCGCGGACCCGCTGGCGGTGCGCATCGGCGGCGAGAAACGGCTCCACCTCCATGCCGCTGTAGATCGTGGTGAAGCGCTCCCGCGGCGCCACGCGGGCCTCGACCATGAGGTCGGTCATGGCGTCGGCAACACTGATCATCCCGTGGCAGCGGCGCGCGGCCCACCGCTCGCAGGCGATGAAGAAGGCCCGCGCCGCGGCGTTCTGGTAGGAGTGAAAAGGCGCCCCGTGGACGGTGTGGATTACGGCGGGCACTCCCAGGCCGAAGGCCGCCGGTCGGCCGAGGAAGCCCCCCTTGGCGCTGTGCGTATGGACCACCTCGGGCCGGAAGCGGCGAAGGATGCCCTTGACCGCCAGATAGCTCCGCGCGTCGCGCCAGGGATGGATCGGCCGCCGCAGGGCGTCGACGATCGCCAGGGGCACGCCGTTGTCCCTGGCCCGCCTCACCAGGCTCCCTTCGGGGCCCAAGGGAGGGCCGGTCACCAGCAAGACCTCGTCGCCGTGGCGGTGGATGAGGTCCTCGCACGTGAGAACGGTGTTCTCCTGGGCTCCGCCGAGGATCAGCCGCGTGATGATGTGGACGATGCGCATGTTCGGACGGCGGTCTCCCGAGGACGTAATCGTGCGGCCGGGGCACCCGCGATCTCTTCCGCAAGGCCGGCGGGGTTCCGTCGCCGCTCCGCTGCCGTGGTTCAGGCATCGTTGCCGACGCCCCCGAACCCATTTCCAAGTTAATCGAGGGGGCGAGAGCGAACGAGGGCCCCACCGAAAAAGGGGCGGGGCGATCGCCCACCGCCGCCGACCCGCGGTTACTCCTCCTTCGATCGCCCGCGGCCGAGCAGGCTCTGCACCAGGCCGTAAGCCACGAAGAGACCCACGGGGAGGAGGACCAACAACAGGAAGGACCGCAAGTACTGCGAGGACTCGACGGCCACGGCGACCAGGAACGCCAGCGTGGCCACGATCAAACTCAACACCTGGAACAACTGGTACATGTCGAGGTTGTCGTCCATGGAATCGAGCGATTCTTCCGAGCCGGCCGGCGGCTCGAAGTCGATGCCAAGGACCTGGTGCCGCCAGACTTCGCGGAGCAGGCGGAGGCGGAAATAGCCGTTGATGAGGCCCAGAGCCACCGTCAGCCAGCTCGCCGCTCCGCTGATCCAGAGGAGAGCCCCGCTCCAGGGCGACGGTCCGTGGAAGAGCAGCAGGAGTGCTCCTCCGGCAAAGAGCAGGGCGGCCAGGGCGGTCCGCATCGCGTCCGCGGCCGTTGCGGCGCGGAGGTTCAGGGCGATCCGCCAGCGGGTCATCTCGTCTTTCGTATCGGGGTCTTCCCCGATGTCCCATAGTGCCTTGGTCAGGTCGGCTTTCTTTTTCGTCATCGCTTCGGCCTTGAAAGGAAGAGCCCCTGCGAGGGCCACGTTCCCTGCGCGGCACCGCCCGCAAAACGGACCCAAAGCAGATAGAGGCCCTCGGGCGGTGCCGTAGGACCGGCGCGGCCGCGGTCGCGGGCGGCAAGCACATCCGCCACCCAAGGGGCGCCGCGGGCGCCGCGGCCCACCTCGACGAGCGTGCCTACGATGGTGCGGACCATGTTGTAGAGGAAGCCGTCCCCTTCCACCTCCACGGCCAGGAGATGTGCCTCATTCTGGAACCCCCGCGTCACCGCCACGTCGAAGAGGGTCCGCACGGTGTCTTCCCGCGGCGAACCGGCCGACTGGAAGCTGGCGAAATCGTGGCGGCCCACGAGGGCCTGACCGGCCCGGTGCATCGCCTCCGCGTCGAGATCCCGCCACCGCTGCCAGATGTAGCGGCGGCGGAAGACATCGGGGAACGGCCCGTCGCCGAGGAGGTAACGATAGCGTTTCGCGGCGGCGTCGGCCAGGGGGTGGAACGAGGGGGCGGCTTCGGCGGCCTCGACGGCGACCACGTCGTGCGGGAGGTTGGCGTTGAGAGCCCGCCGAAGCGTATCCGCAGGCAGGCGGCTCGCGGTCCGGAACGCCGCCACCTGGCCGAGGGCGTGAACGCCGGCGTCCGTGCGGCTGCTGCCCACGATGCGGTGCGGTGCGCCCGTAACCTTTTCCAGGGCCGCCTCCAGCGTTCCTTGCACCGTGCGCCGCCCCGGCTGCCTCTGCCAGCCATGGTAGTCCGTGCCGTCGTAGACAAGTAGCAGTCGGATCGTCCGCACAGCGCTCAGCCGAGCCGAGAAGAAGTTTATCTTACAGAAAACAACGAGTCCCAAAGGGGTGGAGGGGCCGATTCTACCGCCCGGCCGGGCGGTAGACAATCGAGCGGGGGATGAACGGGGAGGTGAGCACTTCCCTTCCCTCCGGGAGAGGGCCGGGTAAGGAGGCGAGTTGACAACGCATTCGGAAACCCGGAGTTGTGCCTCGCTCCCGAGGGTGCGCCACCGGGTAACCGTTCACGAGCCGGCGGGGACGGGTCCATTTTTCCGCCACCAGTCGCGTTTTTTCGGCGAAACACGATGCGCGAAGAATGGACCTGTCCCCTTACCACCTCCGGCCGAAGGGGTCAGTCCCATTTTCGCGGCCGAATAGCATTATCCACGAGGACTACCTTCTCCGGCCGGGAAAATTGGGACAGTCCCCCGTGAACGGTTACGCCACCGGCCCCCGGGCTGCCGAGAAGCAGGGCCGGCGGGCAGGAAAATCTGCCAAATCCCTCTGGACGCAGCTCGCGCCCTGTGGGTACAGTACCCGGCCTGAGTTTCGCGGCGGGCTGTCTCCCCCGAAATCGTATGGGGATGGCGGTCTCCCCGTCACCCGCCCGAGACCCATCGAGCTACACTTACCGCGGACTCTCCAAGGAAGGGAGGGTCGGATCGACGAGGCGGTCGCGGGATGCTTCTCCCGCGGCCGGGTGCGATGCCTTCGTCGGCGTGTTCAGGAGGGACGTGCGATGCGTTTCCGAAGTTGGAGGCCGTGCGGGTGGATGATCCTTATGGTCGCGGTATTCACCGTGCCGGATCGGAGGGCCGTTGCGGAGGAGACCCCCTCATGGGCCCGCGACTCGGCCCCTCGGCTGTTGGCACGGGACGAGGCCGGCGGCCCCGGCTCATCCTTCGCCGTCCCCATCGCCGCCACCGAAGAGCAGCACGAGCCGCCCTCCGCACTGCGTGTGGCAGCGCCCGCAGGCCCCGAACGGCCGGATGACTCCCCTGCGCCGGGGGGTGCCCCGGCGGCGGATGGGGGTGGACGGCAGCCGACGCCCGCACCGACGGGCCCGGGCACGGCAACGGCTGCGTCTGAGGGGGCCTTCGGCGTGCGGCTACACTCTTCGGCCGAAGTCCCCCAAGCGGCCGAGGAAGAGCCGCCGTTGGAACCGATTCCCGAAGGCGAACCGGCCGGACCGGTCGAAGTGCAGGCCGCCAGTTTCAAGGGTGCCACACCGGGGGCGACCACCGCCGCCGAACTCGCGGAAAGCTGGGGACGACCTGCCGGTTCGCACGAGGAGGGCGGGCTGCACACCAAGGTCTTCGCCATCGAGCCCTTCGAACAGGTCGAGGCAACCTTCTACGAAGAGACGCTGGTCTCGATCGTCATCCGCCTGCAGAAGGCGTTTCCCGCGCAGACGGTGGCCCAGCAGCTCGACCTGGCCACCATTCGCCCGGTGTTCGTGTCCAACGAGCTGGGGGAGGTTCTCGGCCAGGCGTTCCCGGAGCGCGGGGTGCTCTTCGCCTTCGAGCCGGCCCCGGAGGGAGAGGGGCCGACGATGCTCGTGGCCCAGATCATCCTGGAGTCGATCACCCCCGAACCCTTCCTCCTCCGCGCCGAGACGCACCTGGAGTCGCTCCCCCACGAATCCCTCGGCGATCTCGACGAGGTCGTCAAACTGCAGCCGGAGCTGGCCCGCGCCCATTGGCTGCGCGCCCGGGCGCTGGCCGCGGTGGGCGACGTCGAGGAAGCTACGGCGGCCGTGGGCCGCGCCATCGAGCTCGACGAAGCCAACCCGCGGTTCCGCGTCACCCACGCCCAACTGCTGATCCGCAGCGGCCGGCACGAAAAGGCGGCCGCCGTCGTGCAGCAAGCCCTGGCCCGCAGCGATTCGCTGCCGCACGTCAAGGCCCGCGCGGTCTGCCTGGCCGGCGAGTTGGCCGCCACGGCCTCGCCGCGCGACTACCGGCGGGCCCTGGAGCGGTTCACCGAGGCCATCCAGCTCGCCGATCCCCTGGTCGCCGATCCCCATCCGGCCATTGCCACCGCCGCCAAGGAAGCCCTCCTCGACGCCCACCTGGGCGCCGCCGCGGCCATTGCCTGGGGCGCCTGGCAGCGCAAAGAGGAGGCGGTCCCCCATTGGCTCGACCGGGCCGACGTGATCGCCCAGAATCTCGCCAAGAACACCCCCGGCGGCGAGGCCTACCGCTTCCGCTTCGCGGTGCGGTCCCTCGGTGCCTGCGTGGGCCTGGAAGGGCGCCTCGACCCGAGCCCCTGGATCGACGAGGTCCAGCGGAGCGGCGAGGCACTCCTCGAGCAGGCTCTCGATGCGGAGCGGACGCAGCAGATCGACTGGGAGCTGGGCATGGCCTTCTACGATGCCGTCCAGATCCAGCAGATGCGCGGTGAGCACGATGCGGCCCTGGGGTACGGCGAAAAGGCCATCGAACACTTCGAGGCATCCGGCGTGGCGGAGCGGGGCGTCGCCAACCACCGCTACCTGCTCGGGCGGCTCCACTTCCGGCTCGGTGCCATCCACGCCCTCGCCCAGGAGAACCACCAGGCCGCCATCACCTGGTTCGACAAGGCCGTGCCCCTTCTCGAGGAACCGCTTCCCGGCCAAGCCGCCGGCGACCTCGGCCGCCACGGGGAGACGTTCGTGAGCATGGCCGTCTCCTACTGGGAGACCGGCCAGCAGCAGAAGGCCGTCGAATTGACCGAGCGGGGTCTGTCCTTCATGGAGGAGGCCGTCCGTGCGGGGAAGCTCGACGAGGACGCCCTCGCCGTCCCCTACGGGAATCTCGCCACGATGCACGAGCATCTTGGCCAAGACGCCTCCGCCAAGGAATTCGCCGAGATGGCCGGGCGGCTCCGAGAGAATCTCCACTGAGCGGCGTAGCATTCCGCGATACCGCGTCTCTGCCGGGCCCGGCCGCGCGCCGCCGCTACGGCCCTGTCATTCTCGAGAAGGATCGCTCTCCTCTGCGCCGCCGCCCTCGGTGGGGTGCGAAGATGGAGGACCGATCCGGCCGAGGGAGCGGGCGGCGTGGACCCGTACGACCGAGGGCTCGCTGCCGTCCTGGAGGAGGCGAACCATCGTGGGAACGACCTCGCGGGCCTCGGGACCGATCCGGCCGAGAGCCTCGGTCGCCAGGGCCCGCATCCCGGAATACTCGCCGTTGCGATCGCGGGCCACGCGAGCCAGGACCGGGACGGCGTCGCGCGCCGTCGCTTCCATCTCGGCCAGAGCCATTACGGCCGTGCGGCGCACGGCGTAGAACTCCTGGCGATCCTGGATGACCTCGGCCAGCACGGGAACGGCCGCCGCGCCCATGCGGCCGAGCGCTTCGACAACCAGGGCGCGCCGCTCGACGACGTTGAAATGCCCGCGGCGGTCCTGAAGGAATCGGCTCAGTCGCGGCACCGTGTCGGGCCCGAGGGCCTCGGCCGCGGCGATGCGGATGGCGACGGTCTCCTCGGGATCGTCGACGAGCTTCCCGAGCTCGGCCGCCGCCTGCACGGCGCCGCTTTCCGACCGCGCCGCCGCGAGCCCGCGGACGGCCGCCGCCCGCAGCGACTCCGGCTGGCTCCGGTCCAGGACCCACGAGACCAAGCGGGATGCCGCTTGGGCACCGGCCTGCCCCAGCGCCGTGGCTGCCGCTTCCCGCACCTCGGCGCCGGAGCGGGGATCGTCGAGGCAGGCCGCCAAGGCGTCGAAGGCGGTGCGGGCTGCCAACGCCTCCCCAGCCGTCCGCGAAGCGAACTGTCCCAGAGCGGAGGCCGCCGCCGCCCGCACCGGGACGGCCTCCTCGGCATCGGTAAGCCGATCGACCAGTGCCGATAGCGCCGTCTCCGCCCCCAGGCCGCCAAGCACCTCGACGGCCGCCGTCCGCACTGAGACGTCCTCGCTCCTCCGCGCCACCAGGCCGACGAGGGCCTCGCCCACCTCCGCCTCGCCCGATGTCCCTCCCGCCTCAGCGCCTTCAGCGGCGTCTTCGAGAGCGGTCGATGCGGCGGGTGGGCATGGCTCCTCGCCGCCGGCGGCTATCGCGGCCGCG
Source organism: Planctomycetales bacterium (assembly GCA_007126245.1). Taxonomy (GTDB): domain Bacteria; phylum Planctomycetota; class Planctomycetia; order Pirellulales; family Thermoguttaceae; genus SKOZ01. The sequence continues at coordinate 7,326 of SLBP01000029.1, read as the reverse complement.
GCGCCGATGGCCGCCAGGCGGACCTCGCGAACCTCGCCTCGGGACCGCATCCGCTCGACAAGCACCGGCAGGGCCGCGCGGGCATGGCAGCCCATCGCCGCGAGCGACTCGGCCACCGCACGTCGGAGGGCAGGCTCCTCGTAGCGGTCGCCGAGGCGGCGGACAAGCTGCTCCACCTCGCCCGGCGCGATCTGGACGACCGCGCTCGCCGCGGCAGCGCGACGCGCGGGATCGGCGTTGCCGTCCTCGACGATCGACCTCAGCGTGGGCAGCACCGACTCGGCCGCCGGGCCCAGTTCGCCCAGGGCCTCGATCGCGGCCACTCGCAGCTCGATGGAAAGGTAGGGGCTCGCCGGGCGCCAGCCGAGCAGCGGTACGGCCGCCTCGCCGAGCACCGCAGGGAGGGCGCGCGTGGCGGCAGCGCGGACCGCTTCGTCCTCGTAGTAGTCGTTGACCGCCTCGCGGAGGAAGGATTCGCCGCGGTCGCCGAACGGCTCCAGGGCTTCGATCGCCGCCACCCGCACCGCACCCGGCTCCGCGCGGTCGGCGGCGACGGAGACCAAGACCTCCGCCGCCTCATCGGCCAAGACGACGTCGGCCGCCAGGGCCTCGTCGAGCCCCTCCCCCCCAAGGAGACGCACGAGCATCGGCAGGGCCACCGCCCCCAGGGCGCCCAGGGTCTCGACGGCCCGGCCGCGAAGCTCGTGGGACTCGTTGATATTCTGCGCGACGCGAACCACGGCCGGCAGCGACTCTTTGGCCGCCGCTCCCATATGTCCGAGGGCAGCGAGGGCAGCCGTCCGTACCGCCACCTTTTCGGCGTGATCCTCCACGGCAGCGGTGAGCAGGGGCACCGCCCCGGCAGGATCGGGGTCCATCGCCACCAGGGCCTCGAGGGCCGCCACGCGGACGGCCGTCGGTTCGTCGGGATGGCCGGCCACGCGCAGGAGGGCGGGGCCCGCGTCGGCCGCCGGGCCGATCGCCGCCAGGGCCTCGATCGCCAGGATCCGCAGGCTTGAATGCTCCTGCCAATGGTCCTGGGCGATCCGCGAGAGGACCGGCACGACCGCCTCGGCCTTAGGCCCCATCTCCCGCAGGACCTCGAGGGTCGTCCGGCGCACGGGGAAATACTCGCCGCGGTCCTGGGCGAGGTCGCCGAGCAAGGGGACCGCCTCGGGTCCCATGCGGCCCAGCGCCTCGACGGCCCGCGTCCGCCGCTCGACCACGGCAAAGCGCGCCGTCCCGTCCTTGAGCAGGCGGCCCAGGCGGGCGATAGCCTCCGCGCCGAGGACCTCCGCAGCGGCGAACCGCACCGCCTCGGGCTGCCGCGAGTCGTGGAGGATGTCGCGGGCGGCCGTCAGGGCGTCGTCCTCCCCTTCTGCGGAAAGGCATCTCGAGAGCGCGCGACCCGCCGCCGCGCGGACGCCGATCGATTCGCTGCCATCGACCAGACGCTCCCGGAGCGGCGCCTCCGCAACCGGCCCCCTGGCCGCCAGCGCTTCGGCCGCGGCGATGCGGACGGCCGCCTCATCGTCGCCGGCGCCGAGCACGGCGGCCAGCGAAGCCACCGCTTCCGGGGAAGCGACGCGGCGCAGTGCCCTCGCCGCCGCCACCCGGACCTCGATGTCTTGGCAGCGGTCGGCGAGGCAGTCGAGAAGCTCCTCGTCGACTTCGACGGCCGCCGGCCCCAGCGCGGCGAGGGTCTCCAACGCGGCGATGCGGACCTCGGATGGTTCCTCATCGCAATGGACCAGAGAAACCAGCGCCGCGGCGATCTGCTCCTGGGCCTCCGGCGGAAGCTGCCGCGGCGGAGGGAGGGCGTCCTCGTCTCCGTCCTCGGCAGCCGCCGGCTGCGGCGCCGTTGCCATCTCCGCCAGCGCCGCTATGGCCGCCAGCCGGACTTGGAGAATCTCGTTGCGGCGCGCAGCAACCGCCAGGAGGGTGGGGACCGATTTCCGCGCTCCCGGACCAAGGGTTCCGAGGCCGGCGGCGGCGTGGACGCGGATGGCCGCCGCTTCGTAGCGGTCGGCCAAGCGCTCCTCGAAGCCGGGTGCCGCATCCTCGCCGATCGCGGCAGCCGACCTCACGGCCGCCGAGCGCAGCTCGGGGTCGCAATGGCGGTCCTCGATGATCTCGGCCAGAAGGGGGAGGGCCTCTTCGGCTTGGGGGCCCAGACGCCCCAGCCCGCGAGCCGCAGCGACGCGTGGATCGAAGGTATCGACGGGTTCGTGGGATGAATGCCCGGCCGCAGCAGACGCGCCGACCAACGCAACGACCGCTCCCCACAGTCGCAGGCGCAGTGCGCTTCCTCGGCTGCCTGAGCGCAGGCCGCGGAAATGGAGATTCGCAGATGCCAGCGGCATGCGGCAGCTCCGCGTCGAGGTGGCCGGATGGCGCCGCGCACAGTTCCGCGCGCGGCCTATGCTTTCCATGGTAGCCCACCGCCGCGGCCGATGGTATCCGGCGCAGCATGAGCGGGGTCCCAACGCCCGCGAAGTCGGAAAGAACCGTGCTTGACCCGCCGCAAACCATTCTGTAGTATGCATTTGCTGCGATAACGCCCGATCGGCATGTGGCCACCCTTGCAGTAGGGGGAGTTTGCGGGCAGGGTCTGCTTCGCGCCCGTGCTTTCCGACCGCGTTGTCGGAGCGGCGTGGGGCTACTCATCGGCGGAGCGGGAGCTCCGCCCTACAGGTGCTGACCGCGCTGTTGGAGCGCCGTGGGGGCGGCTCGCCCAGCGCGGGGTCGTGATGTACGCCGTGTGATGTGGTCGGCCGGAAAGGGTTTCGACGATGGCTAAAATGAACGCATCGGCGCCGGCGCTGCTGCTGCTTGCCGGCATGGTCGTCGCCGCCGGCGGCTGCCGCCCGCCCGAAGAGGCTCGCAGCGGACCGATACCGGTCCCCCCCGATTATCTCCAAGCGGAAGTGCCCGAACCCTACGTCGATACCGAGGCGTACGGTTCCGAACGTGCGGTGGTGGACTCGCTCGCCTCGGCGGAACCGGAACGGTACGTCACCTTCGCGGGCGTGGAACCGGCCGAGGACGACCTCCTCAGGCTCCACTACAACGACGACCCCGATACGCTCAACCCCATCACCGCCAGCGATAACGTTAGTAATGCATTCCAGCGGTGGGTCTACGAGACGCTGGCCGTACCCAACTTCGCCGATCCGGACGAATTCCTCCCCGGTCTGGCCACCCATTGGGAATTCGACGAAGAGGAGTTGGAGTTCACGATCCACCTCCGGCGCGGGGTAATGTGGCACCCCATGGAGCTTCCCAGCGGGGAACCGCTCCCCCCGACCGAGTTCACCTCCCGCGACGTGGCTTTCTCTTTTGCCTGCGTGCTCAACCCCCACGTCGACGCCGCCCACATCCGCAGCTACTACGAGAATCCCGCCGCCACCGGCGATGACGACCGCTACCGCATTGCCCTGGAGGTGGTGGACCGCTACACGGTGAAGGTCCGCTGGACGGAGCCCTACCTGCTGGCCCGCGAGTTCACCTTCGGCGGCTTCCCCATGATTCCCCGCCACGTCTTCTCGGTGGACGAGAACGGCGAACCCTTCTCCTTCGACTTCTCCTCCCGGGAGTTTGCCGAGGGGTTCAACCACCACTGGGCCAACACCCTGATGTGCGGCACGGGGCCCATGCAGTACCACCGCTGGCTGCGCAACATCCGCCTGGAGTTGATCCGCAACGAGGACTACTGGGGCCCCCCCTTCTACTTCAGCCGCATGGTGATGACGCGGATCAGCAACACGAACACCGCCATACGGAAATTGATGCAGAACGAGCTCGACCTGGCGGGCATTCCTGAAAAAGACCACTTCCTGCAAGGTTTTGGAGACCCGGCCGTTCATGAGGGCCGCGTCAACCTCGTCGCCTACGAATATCCGGGATTCCGCTACATCGGCTACAACCTCAACCGCCCCTTCCTCGAGGAGCGGCAGGTCCGCCAGGCCCTCGCCCACGCCACTCCCGTCGGGCAGATGATCGACCTCGTCTTCCACGGTCTGGCGGTGCCGGTTACCGGTCCCTTCCTCCCCGGGAGCAGCGCCAACGACGATTCCCTGCCGCCGATCCCCTATGACCTGGACGAAGCCCGGCGGCTGCTCGACGAGGCCGGCTGGCGGGATACGACCGGCGACGGCATCCGCGACAAGATCGTCGACGGCCGGCGGGTCTCCGCCCGCTTCGAGATGATGATCTTCAGCGAATCCCCCTCCTTCCGCACGGCGGCCGAACTCTACAAGGACAGCTTGCGGCGGATCGGCGTGCACGTCGATCTCACGCCCACCGCCTGGGCGCTGATGCTCGATCGGCTCAACAGCAAGGAGTTCGACGCCACGCTCCTCGGCTGGGGCACCTCCTGGAAGACCGACCCCTTCCAGCTCTGGCACGGCAGCCAGGCCGACGTCCCCAACAGCTCGAACTTCGTCGGCTATCGCAATCCCGAGGTCGACCGTCTCATCGAGGAGCTCCGCCGCACGCTGGACGAGGAGAGGCAGGTGGAGCTGTACCACCAGATCCACCGCCACATCTACGAGGATCAGCCCTACACCTTCCTCTTCTCCGAGATGCAGACGGCGGGAATGCACAGCCGCATCGAGAACGTGCGCTTCTACCGCATCCGCCCGGCTCACAACGCCTCGGAATGGTTCTCCACCGCGGCGCGGCCCGTGGCGCGGTAGTTGCAGGCAAGCCTCCCTTGGGATCCCACGGCGGCAGAGCGATCGAGGCCCGTATGGAACCTCTCGGTTACTTCCAGGTGAACCCGCCCCGGTGCCTTGCGGGATTCCATGCCCAGTCCACGCTCTTACCCGTCCAGGAATGCTCTGATCATCGGTCGGCCTCGGACACCGGGGCCAGGGTCCGTCCGGTAACGGGGTCTGACACCGATGATCTCCACCCGGTGTTCGCCCTTTCCTGCCGGTGTGGGGGTGATCGGCACCTTATCCGCGGCTATTGGGTCAACAGCGATTATGCATCGGTGGGAATGGTCTTCGTCGGGCCGCTGGCCCTGGAATGTGCGGCATGCGGAAAGAGGACCGACTTGCTCGATACCGACCTCCACGGCTACGATGCCGAACTGGGTTCCGGATCGTGCACGAAGCGCGGGGAGGGAGAATCGGTGGTGTACGAGTGCCCGGACTGCGGCCCCGAGGCCTTCCAGGCCTTCGTGCAGTTCGAGTATCCGGATGATCTGTTCGAGGACGAGTCCCCCGAGTTCGCCGGTCGGGAGCACGACTTGTTCAGTTGGTTTTACTTGGTGGGCAGATGCGGGAAGTGCTCGCAAGTGCTCCTCGTGACGGACTTCGAGTGCGCGTAGAAAAGGCAACAATATCCGGAGTGACGTTTCGGTGTGGACCTACATCCTCCGCCGCCTGCTGCTGATGATCCCCACGCTCTTCGGCGTGACGATCGTGGCCTTCCTCATCATGCAGTTCTCCCCCGGCGACCCGCTGAAGATGCAGCTCGGGCTGGGCGGCACCCTGACCGAGGCGGCCCAGTCCCGCGAGGCCTACCTCATCCAGAAGCGGGACCTGAAGCTCGATAAGCCGCTGGTGCTGAACTTCAACTATTTCCGCGACTACCGTCCACCCCTCCGCGCGGCCGCCTGGTACATGAGCCGCACCGAGGCCGAGGTGGCCGCGGAGCTGCCTGCCCTGGCGGAGGCGGCGGGCTTGGAGCTTGAGCCGGGCACAGCCGCTGACGACGCCGGCCCGCCTCCGGCCGATCCTCCGCCCGCCGCACCGGCCGGGGACGGCGACGCCCAGCAGCCCGAGGACGGCGATGCGGCCGAAGCTTCTCCCGCCGAGCCGCCCGCGGAGGCCGGCGCGCCGCCGGCAGCGGAGCGCCTGGCCTTCCTGGAACGGCTCCGCATCCCCACCTTTCAGACCATGCTCGCAGACCCCGAGCAGCACGACCGCCTGGCTGCGGCCGTAGGGATCTATGTCCAGACGTGGTGCGAAGACATCGGCCTGTACGCCGTCCCCGCCGCCATCGAGATGCTCGAGGACCCCGAGACGCCGCGCGCACTCCGCGCGGGGACCATCCGGGCGCTGGCGAACATGGTGCCGGAACCGTTCCGCTATACCTACTCGGTCCCGCCAAGCGAGGCGGAGACGGCGCGGATCGTGACGGCCTGGGAGACCTGGTGGCGGCGGAACCGTGAGGACTTTCCGCAACTGGACGCCGCCGAGCGGGAGCAGCTCGAGGCCCGCTTCGCCGAGCTCTTGGCCGAAGAGTCGCGGGGGCGGTTGTTCGCGGCCATGGAGGAGTTCCAGCGAGACCAGATGCGGTTCTTCGTCGAGAAGCTCCTCGCCGAAGATGCCGCCCTCCAACAGCGCGTGGTCGCCTCGCTGGCCCTGCGGCTCTACCTGGGCCAGCCGTTGCGGGTCGAGGTCCCCCGCGACGCCTCCGAAGAACTGATTGCCGAGGTGACGGAAAATTGGCTGGCCCACTACCGGCCCCGGCAGCACGAGTACGAACCCTCCCTCGCCTGGCAGGCGGCGGCGGTCGTCGCCGACACCCAGTACGCCCACATGCTCTGGCGGCTGGTCCGCTTCGATTTCGGCCGTTCCGCCGTACGCACCCGCGAGCCGGTGTCCCAGAAGGTCTGGCAGGCGTTCCTCGTCTCGGCGCCGATCATGCTCCTCGCCCAGGCGCTGATCTACCTGGTGGCCGTACCGACGGGGATCGTCTGTTCCGTCTACCGCAACCAGACGGTCGACCGCGTCCTTTCCTTGGGGCTGTTCGTTCTCTACTCGATCCCCGCGTACGTGGCGGGCATGATCTTCCTCATGCTCTTCAGTTTCGGTGTCGTCCTCCAGTGGTTCCCCATGCACGGGCTGCACTCGCCGGGGGCCGAGGAGATGGGGTGGATCGCCTGGACGATCGATTACCTCTGGCACATCACCCTCCCGGTGATCTGCCTTTCCCTGTTCAGCCTGGCGGGCATGGCCATGTACTCCCGCTCGGCCATGCTCGACGTCCTGGGCCAGGACTACATCCGCACCGCCCGGGCCAAGGGGCTCGCCGAGTCCTCCGTGGTCCTCAAGCACGGCCTCCGCAACGGGCTGATCCCCATTATCACCCTCTTTGCCAATTTCCTCCCGGCGATGCTCGGCGGCAGCGTGATCATCGAGTATCTCTTCGGCATCCCCGGCATGGGGCGGCTGAGCTGGGAATCGATCCTGCTCAAGGATTTCCCCACGCTGATGGCCCTGATCTACATCCAGGCGATCGTGGTGATGCTCAGCATCCTCCTCTCCGACCTCCTCTACGTGGCGGTCGATCCCCGCATCGGCTTCGAGAGCC
>SLBP01000088.1:0-9860 GCA_007126245.1 Planctomycetales bacterium | reverse complement strand
GCAGGAGAGCCCCGCCGGGCCGGCCCCCACAATGGCGATCTTCCGCCGGGCGTTCAGATCGTTCTCCCGGACCTCGGGGAGCTGGATGGTGACCTCCTGGTCGACCATGAAGCGCTTGATGCCGCGGATGGTCACGGGGCTGTCGAGCGTGGAACGCCGGCACTTCTCCTCGCAGGTGTGGAAGCAGACACGCGAGCAGACGGCGGCGAAGGGGTTACGCTCGCGGTGCAGCCGCAGGGCTTCGGCATACCGCTTCTCGCCTACCAGGGAGACGTACCCCGGAATGTCGACATTGGCCGGGCAGGCGCTGGAGCAGGGGGCGCTGACCAGCGCCGCGCACACCCCCGCGCGGCAACGCCGGTCGCGGATGTGCTCCACGTATTCGTTGCCGAAGTGGCGGATCGTGGAGATCACCGGGTTGGCCGCCGTCTGCCCCAGGCCGCAGAGCGAGGCGTCCTTGATCATCTCCCCCAGGTCGAGGAGCCGCTCGATGTCGTCCTCTTCCCCCTTGCCATCGCAGATCCGCTCCAGGATCTCCAGCATCCGCTTGGTCCCCACGCGGCAGGGAACGCACTTGCCGCACGACTCCTCCTGGACGAACTCGATGAAGAAGCGGGCCACGTCGACCATGCAGCTGTCCTCGTCCATGACGATCAGGCCGCCCGAGCCCATGATCGCTCCGAGCTCGGCGAGCGACTCGAAGTCGAGGGGGACGTTCAGGTGTTGCTTGGGGATGCAGCCGCCGGAAGGGCCGCCGATCTGGGCCGCCTTGAACTCCTTGCCGCCGGGGATGCCGCCGCCGACGTCGTAGATCAAATCGCCCAGGGGCATGCCCGCCGGCACCTCGACGAGGCCCGAGTTCTTGATGGCCCCGGCCAGGGCGAAGACCTTGGTCCCCTTCGTCTTCTCCGTTCCCAGCGAAGCGTACCAGGCGCCGCTGTTGAGGATGATGGGAGCGACGTTGGCGTACGTCTCCACGTTGTTCAGCAGCGTCGGTTTTCCCCAGAGACCCTTCACGGCCGGGAAGGGGGGCCGCGGTCGCGGCTCGCCCCGGTTCCCCTCGATCGAGGTCAAGAGCGCCGTCTCCTCGCCGCACACGAAGGCCCCCGAACCCTTGCGGATCTCGAGGTGGAACGCGAAGCCGGTGCCGAGGATGTCTTCGCCTAAGAGGCCCCGCGCGGTCGCCTGGTCGAGGGCGGCCTGGAGCCGCTCCACGGCGAGCGGATACTCCGCCCGCACGTAGACGAAGCCCTGCGAGGCCCCCACCGTCTTGGCGGCGATGGCCATTCCCTCGATCACGCTGTGGGGGTCTCCTTCGAGGACGCTCCGGTCCATGAAGGCTCCGGGGTCGCCCTCGTCGGCGTTGCAGACGACGTACTTCTCCGTCCCGGCCGCCTCGCGGGTGAACTTCCATTTCAGCCAGGTCTTGAACCCCGCCCCGCCCCGCCCGCGCAGCCCCGAAATCTCGAGCGACTCGAGTACGGCGTCGGCATGGTCTTCGCTGAGCACGGCGGCCAGGGCGAGGTAGCCGTCGCGGGCGACGTAGTCCTCGATGTCCAAAGGGTCGATGATCCCGCAGTTGCGGAGCACGATCTTCGTCTGCCGCCGGAAGAAGTCCATGTCGTCCGCGCGCGGCACGGGCCGGCCGTCGGGACGCTTGTGGGTCAGCCGCTCGATGACCTGCCCCTTGAGGAGGTGCTCGGCGACGATCTCGTCGGCGTCTTCGGCGCCGACGTTCTCGTAGAAGACGCCGTCGACGCGCATCACCGGCCCCGCCGAACAGGGCCCCAGGCAGCCGGTCTCCACCACGGCGACCCTCTCGCTCATCCCGCGATTGGCGAGCTCCTCGACCAGGGCGGCCTTTACGGCCCCCGCACCCGAGGCGATGCACCCGGCCCCCATGCAGAGGAGGATCTGCTTGTGGTCGTTCGCCTCCGCGACCGCCTTGCGGGCGCGGATTGCTTCGCCGAGGGCCACCAGAGCCTCGACGCTGCCGATGATCTCCGTCATGCCGACTCTCCGTTGCCGCTTGCCGCCGAGTTGCGATAGGGTTCCAAAATGCGGGCCAGCTTGGCGGGGCGGACCCGCTGGTGGACGTCGTCGTCGACCATGATCACCGGCGCCAGCCCGCAGGCCCCGAAGCACCGCCCGACGTCGAGCGAGAAGACGCGGTCGGCCGTCGTCTCGCCGACCTCGATCCGCAAGTGGCTCTTGAGGGCCTGGAGCACCTCCTTGCCGCCGCGGACGTAACAGGCGGTCCCCAGGCATACGCGGAGCAGGCACCTCCCCCGGGGCACCGTGGTGAAAAAGGAGTAGAACCCCACGACACCGGCGACTTCACTGTAGGGCTTCTCCAGCGCCAGGCTGATCCGCTTCAAAGCCGCCTCGGGCAGGTAGCCGAACATGGCCTGGGCGATCTGCAGAACGGGGATCAGGGCCCCGGGGACCTCCCGGTATTCGGCGAGCACCTCGTCCAGGAGGGCGAGGCGCTCCGCTTCGGACATCTCCTCGCAGGCCGGGCCGTTGGGATGGTTGACGCACATCGCTCGCCTCGCTCGCTGGATACTCACACTCCCGCTGCGGAAAGCACGCCCCGGTTGCCGACCGCGGCAGGCCGCGCCATCCAAAGTGTCCGCTCCGCGGACGCCCCTGCGGTCGACGGAAACCGCTCGATGGTTATAGTTCATGCTGGGGAGGCAGACCGGGAGCCTTTCTCGATCTATGCAAATCCCGTGCCATGCTCTAAAACCTTAGCTTTCTTGCCGCTACGGCCCAGCTCCTCCGAATTGCCCGCGGAATGCCGCGTGGGGTCGCGGAATGCCGCGGGCGCAGCGTCCGGGGGCGCCGATTCGGCGGCGTGAATGGGAGGTCAGGTTGAACATTGCCCTTTGGCGGAAGGCCGTTCGCGAGGCCTGGAAGCAACTCGTCGGTTCGGCGATCGTCCTCTTTGCCTTCGCCTGGCTCTTCGTCTGGCTGATGAGTCAGTTCGATCTGGGGCTCTGGGGCGCGATTCTCAAGAATCTTCCCCGCTTCGTGCAGCCGATGCTGGGGGTTCCCCTCGCCGATCTGGCTACGACGGAGGGCAAGATCAGCTTCGTCTACGTCCACCTGGTGACGATCATCACCTGCCTGGGCTGGGCGGTGGGTCGGGGGTCGGCGGTGGTGAGCGGGGAGATATCGCGCGCCACGCTCGACCTGGTCGTCTCGCTGCCGGTGCGGCGCGTGGAGCTCCTGCTTCCCCCGGCGGTGGTGGCTGTCGTGGGGAGCGCCCTCCTCGCGGGGGCATTGTGGGGGGGAACGGTCGTGGGGCTCGCCGTTCTCGATCTGGGGGAGGACGTTGCCCTCGGCACTTTCCTGGGCGGCGCGCTGAACCTCACCCTGATGACCTTCGCCATGACCGGCGTGACGACGCTCCTTTCGGTCTGCGATCACGACCGCTGGCGGACGATCTATTTCGCCGGCGGCTTCTACGCCCTCTCCGCGATCGTGAAGATGGTCGCCCGCATGTGGGAGCGGGGCGACTGGCTCAAGTATTTCAGCTTTCTGACTGCCTTCGAGCCTCAGCAGGCCATCCTCGCCGAGACCGAAAGCCCCATGCTGACGTACAACCTGGCCCTCGCCGGCCTGGGCTTGACCTGCTATGCCGCCGCCGCCCTCTACTTCCACCGCCGCGATATCCCCACGGCCATCTGAGCCGAGGCGATGGACGCCGACTCGTCCGGCACGTCCAGGCTTGTGCCACCCTGCGCCTTGGAGCCGAGGCGACCGTCTCGCTCCACCGGGGGAGACGAGAGGGAGAAAGGGGATAGAGATCGGGGGAGAGTGCGGGGGAAACGCCCTGCGCCGAGGGGGGGGCGGTCCTCATGCCGCCCTTCTGCCGAACCACCGATAATCCCTTTCGAGAATCAATTACCTGGAATCTAGCCTTTTCTGATAAGGGTGTCGGGGGAATGATGGAAAGGATGGAGGGGGAAGGGAGAACGATTCTTGTCCTTTTTTATTCGGAAAGGTTTGCCTCTAGCTATTCTTGCTCGAGGCAGCATTCATGCGGAAAGCGGGATATTCGGAGCTCGGAGGGAGCAGGCAGAGTTCGGAGGGGGCGAGGGAGACGGAATCATTTTTGCGAGTTTTTCTCCAGATGACTTGACGAACGAGGTGGGAGTATGAAACAATCAAACAATGCCGCTGAAAAAATTTGTTGTGACCCCGTAAGGTGCACCGGCGGTATCCCACCGTACCCCCGTTCGTAAAGCAGGCCGATTATCGGCGTGTCCGGCGAAGTGGTGCCCAAGTCGGATCCCACCTGTGGTTGAGGCAGGCCCTTCCGGCTCCCAGCCAGTTGATCAGCGGACGGGCAATTGTCGGGTTCTTCCCGGGCGCCTGGAACCGCACCGAGGTCGAGGTTCGGCGTCGATCCGCTCAACACCCCTAGTATTTCGGTGTATGGTTGCAGACGGGGACGGCTCGGCGGCAGCAGTCCTCGCTTTCCGCGAGGATGGTTTTGCTGCACGATCCCTGCCGGGAACGGGTTGGTTTCGGAGGGCGGGTTGGTGGCTCGGTTCAGCAGACCGGGGTGCCGGCGCCTCCACGTGATCGTTGTCCTCGGGAGCGTCGCCGCTCACCGGAGATGGTAGGTTTTCCTACGGACAAGCGCCCTTGCCACGCAATGCTCGCCTTGGCGGCCGCTCATAGCCATCAAGGGGGACATTGCTCGTGAAGGGCCCAGGAGAAGAGCATGAGAATCACCGCAAACCCTCGCGTGGACGATCTGAAGGCCGCCATTCGCTATGAGGCGCTTCGCGAGATCCTTCGGAAGGAAGACTATGCGCACCACTTGGACAAGCAGTTGGCCTATTGGGCGCTGCCCACCGACCGCCGCCTCCCCCTTGCGTTCCTGGGCCGCAGGTTAGGGGAACTCCTGAATACGCCCTTCGCCGAGCTGGCGTCCACCCCCGGGATCGGCACCAAGAAGCTCGATACCTTCGTCAAGCTCTTGGCCCGGGCGGCCAATACCGACCCGTCCGACTTGCCCGTCGATCCGGCGCAGCTCGAGATGGGCAACGAAGCCCTCTGGTCCGCCGCCGAGAGCGAGCCGCACATCGATTTCGACGCTACCGCCATCTCCGAAGTCAACTGGGGCAACTGGCGGAGCACGGTGCTCAAGCACGGTCTTGGCAACGAGAAACTCGGCCGCTTTGCGCCGAGCCTGCGGGGAATGACCCGCGTGATCTGGAACAGCACCCTGGAGAGCTATGCCGCGCTCTCCCTGAACGACATCCGTAACAAGCGGACCCACGGCGACAAGCGGGTCCGCGCCATTCTGGCTGTCTTCCACGGCCTCCACGAGGTCCTTTCCCGCATCGGCGAGGTGCCCCACCTGGCCGTCCGCGTGGGGCCGCGCCGCATCACCTCCGTGGAGGAGTGGGTGGGCTACTGGCTGCAAACCCCCGGCGTGCCGAATACCAAGGAAATCCAGGATCGCTTCATCACCCCCCTGGTCGAACAGGTCCGCGTCGACGCCCCGCAGCAGATCGTCAATCTGGTGGAGAACCGCCTCGGCGTCTCCGGGCCCATCACCAGCGTCCGCCAGGCCGCCCGCACCATGGGCCTGACCCGAGCCCGCGTCTACCAGCTCCTCAACGAGGTCAACGACATCATGATCGTCCGCTGGCCGTCGGGCCGCCGGCAGTTGTACGACCTCAAAGAAAAGGTCCAGCAGGAGGCGGCGCAGCTTTCCTCGCCCCCCAGCCTGGCCCGCATGCTCGCAGCCATCGAGCTCTTCTATCCCAGCACCCGGCGGGGGGCCGCCGGACCGCTCGACCGACCCTTCGATCCCGCCGAGTCTGAACCGAAGCGCAAATCGCGGAAGCGCGGGAAGAACGACGACGCCGAGACACCTCGCGCGGCGGCCGTGGCCGGACACTGATCCCCCCCGCCTCGCGCCGCCGGTCTTGTCCGCGTGGGGGACTGCACAAGCAAAACGGTATGACTCACACGGGCCACTGCCAAATCCCTCTGGGGGCGGTGGCCCGTCGCCGTTCCTTGGCCGCCGGCTGCCTTCCGGGTTTGCCTAACCGGTAAATTCGCAACTTCGAGTACCGCCGCGAGCCCTTTCGGCCGATTACAGCAGAAGAGAACACCGGTCTGCGCCGGTGACCCTGCTGACCCCCCCTACCGGCGGTGCATCCCATGCAGCGAAATCGGCCCCACCTCGCTTCCCTGGTCTGCCTTGGTCTGGTTCTCGTGCTGCCCCGGTCGTTGGGGGCCGAGGAGGAGACGATGGGCGCTCCCTCCGGAATCACCTTCCCGGCAACCGCGTCCGGTGCCACCCGGGGTCACCCCACCTACGGGGACCCCTCGCTGCGCGACCTGGAGCCGGCACCGCCGAGTGTCTTCGAGCTACCCGCCGCTACGGACCCCAGTCAGGTGCCCGTGATCAGCGGCATCGCCCTCTCGTCCCGCGAGCAGGTCATGGCGACCGCCGGCGACGACCATTTCGTTCGCCTTTGGAGTCTGGTGGACGGCAGGGTGCTCCACCGGCTGGCCGGCCATGCCGACTGGGTCCGCGCCGTGGCCTTCTCCCCGGACGGACGGCTCTTGGCCTCCGCGGGCAACGACCGCCGCCTCATCCTCTGGGACGCGGAAACGGGGCGTTTCCGGAACGATCTGTCCACGGGCGGGCGACCGCTGTATGCCTTGGCTTTCAGTCCCGACGGCCGACTCCTGGCGGCGGCGGGATTCGAACCGCAGGTCCTCCTCTTCGACACGGCCACGGGGCGGCTGCTCCGCGAGCTGGCGGCGCCCGGCCCGGACGTCCGCGCCCTCCGCTTCTCCCCTCGAGGGACGCACCTGGTGGCCGCGGGGCGGGAAGGGACGATCCGCATCTGGGATGCCGGCGATTTTGCTGCCCGCGATCTGGTCGGCCACACGCGTCGCGTCCACACCCTGGCCTTTTCGCCCGGCGGAGCGCTGCTCGCCTCGGGCGGCGAAGACCGCCGCATCCGCCTGTGGGACGGAGACGACGGGGAACTGCTGGCGACGCTTCCCGAGCGCCCCGGACGCGTCCTCGCCTTGGCCTTCTGCGGCGAGGATCTCCTGGCCGCCGGCAGCAGCGACAATGCCTTGCGCCTTTGGGACCTGGACAGCCGGTCCGTGCAGGGGGAGCTCGACGGCCACACCGGTTCCGTGGCTGCACTGGCCTGGGATGAAGGGCGAAGAGTGCTCGTATCGGGCGGTTTCGACACGACGGTCCGCCTCTGGCCGCTTCCGCCCCGCGAGCGACGAACCCCGCAGACCGAGGACACGGCCGCCTACTGAAGCTCCACACCATGTCGGAAGGGCGGGATGTTTGCCCGATAGGGGCCGTTAACATTCCGATCCGACGCCGTTCCGGCCGGCGAGTCGTGTCCGCCCCCCGGGGGTTCGGGCATTTCGTCGGGCGGGCATCGAACCTATCGACACATTGGCTTGGCGGACGGGGGCGTCCGCCCTACTACCCCGCGGGCACGGACCAGCACAGACGCGGGCAACCCCGCTTTGCAAGACACGGAGGTACGCATCGTGGGTCTGTTCAGCTTCCTTCGCCGCCCGGCGCGCCGCGTCCGCGGCGCCGCCCGGCCCAACCATCCCCGCCGCTGCCGCTTCGAACAGATGGAGCCCCGAGAGCTCCTGGCTGCCGATTTTCCCCTCTGGGTCGGCGCCGTTTACCATGAGCCGGGCGATGGGCTGGATAAGGCCGGAAACCTCTTCGAGGTGACCTTCCAGGGAGGGGCCGTGGAATCGCGGCTCACCCGCCTGGTCATCGACACCGATAAGCTCGGCACCGGCCGGCTCGATCCCGGCGACGCCTTCTTCCATACCGAGGAAGAGTTCGGCGCCTTCGGATGGCTCCCGCTGTCGATCGTCTCCGCCGACGGGTTCACCGTCACCAGCCAGTTCGTCGAGAACGGGGGGTCGGAGCTGGTGCTCACCTTCGACGGCTTCACGGCGGGTGACAAGCTCGTCTTTCAGATCGACGTCGACGAGCTCCAAGAGGACGGCGTCGTGAACGCCATCGTCGAAGGGGCCGAGTTCGAGGGCTCCTGGTTCCGGGCCCTGTTCACCGCGCCCCACTACCACGACGTCGAGGCCGAAGGGCAGTTCTTCGATCTCTACGACGGCCACCTGGCGGCCGCCCAGCAGAGTCTCCCGGAGGGGCAGCCGCTCGACCTGCCTCCCGAGAACTACATGCCACCCAGCGCCACGCCCCGCACCGTCTTCACCGCCGGGGCCGTCTTCTCCGTCGAGCAGACGCCGCTGCCGATCACCATTGCGGGCACGGTCTTCGAGGACGTCAATCTGGACAACGCTCGGCAGCCGGGGGAGCCGGGAATCGCCGGAGTCCACTTGAGCCTGGAACAGCTCGTCAACGGCGACTACGTCGCCACCGGGAAGACGGCCATCACCGACGGCAACGGCGAATACGCCTTCGAGAGCGTGCTCCCCGGAACCTACCGCATCGTGCAGACGCAGCCGGCGGGCTACTTCAGTGTCGGGGCCACGGCAGGGACGGTCGACGGCGACACCCGCGGCTACGTCGTGGGGACCGACGTCATCGCCGGCATCGCGCTGCTCGGCGGAGAGGATAGCCTCGGCAACGACTTCGCCGAGGCGCTGCCCGCCACGCTCAGCGGCTACGTCTACCACGACGCCAACGACAACGGGCAGTTCGATTCCGGGGAGGAGGGGATCGGCGGCGTATTGCTGGACGTCTACCAGGTCCTCCCCGACGGCACCACCGGCGCCCACTACCAGGTCCATACCGACGCGACCGGCTACTGGTCCGTCGACGGCCTCTTCCCCGGCGAATACCGCGTCGAGCAGGTGCAGCCCGACGGCTGGCTCAACGGCCGTGCCTCGGTGGGCACCCAAGGGGGCGTGGCCGACAGCGACGCCGACACCATCAGCGGTATCGTCCTCCTCAGCGGCGCGCTCGGTGCCCAGTACAACTTCGGCGAACTGCTCCCCGGAACGATCAGCGGGCAGGTCTTCGTCGACCACGACCACTCGGGGAGCTACACGCCCGGCGAACCGCTCCTGGCCGGCGTGACCATCTACCTGCTCGACGCCGAGGGGAACCGCATCGGCAGCACCCTCACCGACGGCGACGGCCAGTACGCCTTCACCGGCCTGCGGCCCGGCGCCTACGGCGTCGAACAGATCCAGCCGGAGGGTTATTTCCAGGGGAGCACCATCGTGGGCAGCGCGGGGGGCGTGGTCGTCGAGGACGACGTCATCGGCGCCATCGAGATCACTTCGGGGCTCTCGGGCCTGAATTACGACTTCGCCGAGTTGGCCCCCGTGGCCATCTCCGGCTACGTCTACGTGGACGCCAACAACAACGGGCTCCGCGAGGAGGGCGAGCGGGGCATCGGCGGCGTGAAGCTCACCCTGCTGGACGAAGCCGGCCAATCGCTCGGCGTGAGCGTCTACACCGACAGCAGCGGCTACTACGTCTTCGACGGCCTGCGGCCCGGGACGTACGGCGTCTACCAGACGCAGCCGGAAGGCTACTTCAACGGCCGGGTGACGGCGGGGACCAAGGGGGGCGTGGCCCACAACCCCGGCGATCGGATCACCGGCGTTACCCTCACCTCCGGGCAGGAAGGGTTCGAATACAACTTCGGCGAGCTGGAGCCGGGGGAGATCAGCGGGCAGGTCTTCGTCGACCACGACCACTCGGGGAGCTACACGCCCGGCGAGCCGCTCCTGGCCGGCGTGACCATCTACCTGCTCGACGCCGAGGGGAACCGCATCGGCAGCACCCTCACCGACGGCGACGGCCAGTACGCCTTCACCGGCCTGCGGCCCGGCGCCTACGG
>SLBP01000033.1:0-28064 GCA_007126245.1 Planctomycetales bacterium | reverse complement strand
GTGGGCCGAGCGGCACAGATCAGTTTCGTAATACAGTACGCCTGTCCAGTACACCACTTTACGAAACCCCCCCAGAGATCCCCCCTTTTTCGCGGGTCTGGCGCCTCGCCGGGAATTGCTGTGGATTTCCTGACGCCACGACCACTCAGTCTAACAACCCAGCCGCAGCCGGTGAACGGGGCGGCAGCGGTAGGGGGAGCCGGGTAAGGCCACCGGGGATCATAGCGGTGGTTGTCCCCGCCGGCTGCGGCCTCTATCTTGCAGGCAACGGCCCGCAGCCGGTCGGGATTTCCCGGCCCCAGGTCTGGGCCCTTCGCCGAAGTCCCCGGATGTGCATGTCCGACCCACCTCTGCTCACCGCCCGAGAACTCGCCCGCCGTCACCCGGACGGCAACGGTTGGCTCCTGGACCACGTCTCCGTGACGCTGAAGGCCGGAATGCGGTTGGCGCTTGCCGGGCCGTCCGGCTCGGGCAAGACGCTTCTCATGCGGGCGCTGATCCTGCTGGATCCTCTCGAGAGCGGCACGGTGTTCTGGCGCGGCGAGGAAGTCCGCGGCAACCGCCTCCCGGCGTTCCGCCGCGAGGTCGTCTACCTCCATCAGCGGCCCGCCCTGCTCGGCGGTACCGTCGAGGAGGCCCTGCAATCGCCCTTCGCGCTGGCCGTCCACGCCGGGCGCCGCTACGACCGCGCGCGGATCACCGAGTGGCTGGCGCGGCTCGGTCGCGAAGCGAGCTTCCTCACCAAGGCAACCGCCGACCTCTCCGGCGGCGAGATGCAGATTGCCGCGCTGCTGAGGGCGCTGCAACTCGACCCGACGGTGCTCCTCTTCGACGAGCCGACGGCCGCCCTCGACCCGCAGACCACCGCCGCCGTGGAACGGCTCCTCCATGCATGGGTGGGCGAAGGCCCCTCGCGAGCCACGATCTGGGTCAGCCACGACCCCGAGCAGTCAGGCCGCATGGCGGACCAAGTCCTTCAGCTGCGCAACGGTCGAGTCCTGTCCACGGATGCGAACGAACCCGGCTCGTAAGCCGACGCGGTATTCCTCCCCCGCTTCACCGCCCGCGAAGGGATTCCGCTTGTCAGGCGGAAGGTGGTCGGCAGAGCGCAGCCTGGCCGCTCGACTCCGATCCGCCCTCGATGAAGCAGACGGCTCGCTGTTCGAACGTGTTCGCGTGGAGCACCAGCCGCCGGCCGCCGAGGTCGGCGGCGTCGATCACCCGGACCGCCCGGTCCCAGCGGGCGTCGTCGGGCGAGAGCTCTGCGAGCCGGCTGGGCAGTCCCAGGAGGCGATCTTCCTTCAGGGCATTCCCCTCCTTCTCCGGAAAGAGGGCGACGTAGAGGATGTCGGCCTCGACCAGTTCGTTGAAGAAGTGGGTCCCCAGCGAGACGTCGGGCACGAGGCCCTCCCGCATCACGACAATCTCGGAGAGCGCGGCCACGTGGCTGATCTCGTTGAAGCTCACCGGGACTCCCAGCGCGGGCATGGAAGTCCCCCAACGGCCGGGACCCAGGAGGAGCATGGCCCGCTCCGCTTCGGCGCCCTGGCGGACCAGCCGTCCTACGAGCCGCGCCACCGCGTAGCGGTCGCGGAGCATCAGTTGGCCATAGACCGAGGGAGCTACGAAGATCACCCGCTCAATGGCCACCGTGCGGCTGTGGCCGACAATCGCTCCGCAGGCACGAAGCAGCAGGTCTTCCTCGGCGATCTCTGCGGGCGGCTCCCCGACGGCATCCTCGACCTTGATCTGCAAGGGACGACACTGCACGATGTTGAGCCGGTAGGTCCGATCGCGGAGGAAGTTCACCGTGAACTCCACGTCCACGGGGCACCGGTAGGCCCCCTGCAAGCACTCCAGCATATTCCGTATCTGCGGGATCAGGGGCGTATCGCGGAGCAGGCCGTCGAAGGTGAGCACGTAGGGGAAGACGGCGCCATCCTCAGCGCCCCCGGGGGCGCGGCTGAGCTGCTCGTTCCGCGAGGCGAAGAGTTCCAGGGGCACGTCACTGCTTTCGGCGAGCACCGCCTCGAAGGACTCCGAGACCAACTGGTTGGCCTGCAAGTCGAGGACGTCGACGCCCCGCTGCGCGTAGTGGAGGACTTCGTCGTAGCCGGCTACCGGCCGGCGGTCGGGGGCATTGAGGGCCACCACCCGCGGATAATCGTCGTCGTTGCGGTCGACGGCGCGGGTCCCTAGGCCGAAGACGATCCGCGCCGCGCCCGCCGCCGGGTCGATCTCCCGGCTCCAAGCGAAAGGGTTGTAGGAGAAACCGACCGCGCCGAGGTGCGGGAAGAAGAACCGTCCGTGGAAGGCCCCCGAGACCCGTTGCACGAGCAGGGCCATCTGCTCGTCGCCGCCGAGCATTCCCCTCCGGGCACGGTAGCGGAGGGCCTTCTCGCTCATCGTGCTGGCATAAATCGTGCGGACGGCGGAGACGAAGTCGTGCAGCCGCTGCTCGCGGGAACCCTGGTTGGGCAGGAAGACGCTCTCGTACTTGCCCGCGAAGGAGTGGCCGAAGTTGTCCTCCAGCAGGCTGCTGGAACGGACGATGATCGGCGAAGAGCCGAAGTAGTCGAGCATCGCCTGGAACTGCCCCAGGGTATGTTCGGGAAAGCTCCCCACGACGATCCGCTGGCGGGCGTGCTCGGCGTTGGCGAGGTAGGAGACCGGATCGCGGTGCTTCTGCCATTCCCACCAGAGGCCGTTGCGGACCAGGAAGGAGTGGAAGACGTCGGAGCCGACGTAGAAGGAATCGTGGGTTTCCAACACGTCCTCCCAAACCGGATCGCTCTCCTGGAGGATGGCCCGCGCCAGGAGCATTCCCACCGCCTTGCCGCCGATGAGGCCGGTCCCCACGATGCGGCGGCCCACCCGCAGCACCTCGTCCAGGGTGAAGTAACGCTCGAGCAGCTCGAGCATCTGCGGATTCCGGGTGATCGCCGTGCGGAGAAGCCGGCGGCGGGCTTCCTCGGCCTCGGCGCGGCACTTTGCGCTATCCGGCCTCCGCCGTTGGTCCTCGAGGGCCTCTTCTCCTGCCCGGAAGGCGCCCAGCCAGACGCCCCGAGGCGGCCGGAAGGCGTCGATGGCCGGGCAGGGCTCCGCGCCGAGAATCTCTGCCGTGATGGCGCTCTCGGCCACGGGGAGGAAGTTCTCGTCCTCCCAGACGTGGAGCATGTACATCGTCGGCGAGTGCCGCTGCTGCACCTTGATGGGGTGGACGAAGAGCCGTCCGCGCCGCGCGTAGACGTCGAGGAAGACTTGCGTGGTATCGAGGATCAGGTTCTCCGCCTCCAGGGCGTGCCCGTGCCGCAGGAGACCGAAATAGGCGATGGCCTCCACGTCGTAGAGATAGGGGCAGGTGAGGCGGAAGAAATTGCCCAGCATGGTGTCGCTCCGCCAGGCGACGGCCAGTTCGGAAAGGCAGTCGAAGACGTACCAGGTCCCGCGGCTCGATCGCTCGATCGCCTTGTGGATCTCGGCGGTGAAGGCCTCGAAGCCCATGCGCGGATCGAGCCGGCACACCTCGGCTCCCGCGGCCTCATCCACCAGCGGCGGATGCTCCGCGAAGCGGAAGTAGACCAGTTGTCGCCCACGGTCCAGGGCGCTTCGGCAGTAGGGGGTCACGAAGCGGGCATAGCCGTCGACGGCGTCCGCGCGCCAGACGATGTTATCGCCGGGGATCAGCCCGCGCAGCGCTCGGTCGAGCCCGCCAAGCCCCGTGCTCAAGTGCGTGCTCACCTGGACCATCGGCGGCTCTCTGGCTCCCACGCTTACGGAGCGGGGCGCGGCGGCAGCGCCGCGGCCACAGTGGCGTGCCAAGGCTGGGGGGCCAGCACGAAGAGCGCTTGCGAGGAAGGATCGAAGCGGACCGCCACCTCAGCCGGTCCCTTCAAATCGTCCAGCGCAGCCTCGATACGGGCCATCAGCCGCACGGCCGAGAGGTCGGCCTCGGGCAGATGGCCAAGAGGATAGATCTCCAGCTCGGGCCGGGCAAGGAGCGCCTCGTAGGTGGTCACCTGGAGCGTGCTCGCGTCGACGGCACGCCAGGCCAGATCCACCTGGTCGAGAAGACGGTCGAGGACCTCGGCCAACGGTTCGTCGTCGGCGACGACCGAGAAGGTCGAGTCGGGGCCGATTCCCCGGGCTCCCAGCGCGTGCCAGTCAATGAATACTGTGGCCCCCGCCTGGGTGGCGTAATGCTCGACGATGCGGTCGAGCGTGGCCGGGATGCGGAAGTTGCCCCGGACGGCGCGGTGCAGGACCGACTGCGCCTGCTCGCGCCGCGGGACCAACGAAAAGCGTTCCGCACCGGAGCGGCTGCGGAGCGGCTGGCTGCGAGCCAGGCGCAGCCGCTCGCAGAAGGCGATCACCTCGTAATGGACGGTGGGCCGTTGCTCGACGACGATCGCACCGTCGTTCACCGTCACCTTTCCGGTCCCCCCCTCCGAGTCCCAACTCGAGGGGGCCACCAGCGCCCGGATCATGTCTTCGAGCTCCTCGAGTGCGGCGGCGTCGCGGGCGAGATCCGAGACCGTGTAGCGGACGGCAAGAGGCTCCCCGTCGAGCGCCACGGGATCGCCGACCATCAGATGGCCCGCGTCGACCGCGTAGTCGAGCCCATGGGGATTCAGCACCGCCGACAACACGTCGCCGACGGTCGTCTCCTCGAGGTGAACGCGCACCGGTGCGTCCAACCGTACGCCGAGATGGGCCAGGGCGTCGGCGTCGAAGGTTACGGCAATGGTGCTCAACTCGGAGAGAAATCGGACTGCCTCGCCGAGCGTAGCGGCGCGGATCTCGATATCGGCGATGGGGTCGTCGAGCCGCTCGAGGACGTCCACCGTCGCGGGACGCAGCTCCGGGGAGGGGAGGTCATCGCCCTCGATGGGTTCCTCGACGGCTTCGGCCAGGGCGTCGACGTCCTCGGACGGTTCGGGCGCTGCTTCGGAGTCGTCCTCGGCCGCCTCGCGTTCCGGGGGCTCGCGGGGGTCACGGAGCACGAGGGCCGCGTCGAGCTGGCTGCCGCCCTGGAGTGTCGCCAATTGCTCGAGTACGCGGGGGTCAACGTCCTTGGAAATAAATCGCATGGAGCCGTCGGCCATGCCGGCGAGCATGCCGTGAGGCTGGCCGCTTCCGAAGCCGTCGGGTCCGCGAACGTACGGGGGGGCGGTCAGGGAGCGGACGGTCGCTTCGCCACCGGAACCCCAGGGACCGAGCCGGTCTTCCAGGCCCAGGATGGCTATGGTGTTCGAGGCCCCGTCCGCGATGTCCGTGGGCCGGACCTGCCGGCCGTGGCCGAAGACGCCTGCCCGCGGATCGCTCGCAGGCAGCGAGGCGGCATCGGCGCCAAAGCCCGCCACCCCCACGTAATGTGTTACCGGGAAGCCCTCGTCGGTCGTGCTCGGTCCCAAGGCGGGGTTGACCACCTCCGGCAGCGGCCGCGCCGTGACCGCGCGATTCTCACGGCTGTCCCAGGGGTAGGCAAACTGGAGCTCATCGTGCCACTCGGCACGGCCGAGGTGCGGGAGGAGGGCGGCGATCCAACTCAACCGCGTTTCGGGCTTGACCAGGGACCCACCAGCGGCTCCTTTGGGCAAATGCCCGTGCCGGGAACCGTAGTCCGCCAAGGCGGCGAGGATGGCGGCCACCCGTTCTTCGTCGACTGCCAGGGCAGCAGCCTGCCAGTCGGCCACCAGGGGTTCCAGGCCCTCCCCGAACAGCGAGGCGAGGACGGAGAGATCGGTCGCCGACTCCGTCCGCAGCCAAACGGTCTCCTCGATGGCGTCCCAACGGGCTGCGGCCAGCAGCACCATCAATTCGTCGAGCAGGGCGCCGTAGTGGGCCACCGCCGACTCGGGAAGCGCGAGCTGGCCGTCGCCTCCTTGCCCGGCAGCCGCCTCGCGAACCCGAGGGACCGACTCGCGGGCCGCTGCCACAAGCTCCGTGAGGGAAGCTGTAGCGGCCGCAGCCACCGCGGCGTCGTCGCAGACCACGGCGAGCTGGCCCTGGAGACCCTGCTCCCAATCGACCAGCAAGGCGGCGCCGCGGGCCACCTCCCAAAGGGCGCGGTAGGGAACTGCTCCTGCCGGCCAACAATCCCAGAGGGCCTCCGGCAAGGGCCATCCCGCCGCGCGGGCGGAGGAAAGGTCGGCCATCAGCACGAGGTCCGCCTCCGGCGGAGCGTTGGCCAGCAGCCGAGTCAACGGATCGCTGAGCAACGGGCCCGGGGGCGCGTCCAACTCGGTGAGCAGGTCAGCCGGGCCGGTGACCAGCCCCACTCCCTCGATTACCGCGAAGGGGTGCGGCCACGGTCCGCTCGGCATCCGGCGGAGCGTCGCCCCGAACCACGCCCCCCCTTCGCCCTCCGGCTCGCCCAAGGCGGTCAGCCGCGACTCGGTCTCGGGGTCCCGTAGTTGCACCAGGTAAACGCACGACTCGTGCCAGGTCGCCAGATCGAGCGAGGCGAAAGCGAGGCGCTCCATATCCCCGTAGGAGAGATCGAACGCCGCCAGAAGCCGGCCCACCGACGGTCCATACATGTCCTCCGTGAGGTCCCAGAGCGGCTCGATGCCGGTCCGCCCGGCAAGGGATGCCAGGTGAACTTCCCCGTAGAGGCGGGTGGAAGCCGGGAGCCAGCGGCGGGCGGCGAAGTGCTTTGCCGGCGACGGGACCGCGGACTGGGCCACATTCTCACCCGTCTGGCCCGTCGTGGGCGGATGGGGACGATGCCGCCCGCGGGTGGCGACGGTCGCCCACAACACGGCGACGACGATCCCTGCGACGGCCGAGCCGACCAGTGCCCACCGCAGCCGCCGCCAGCGAAGCTCGGCTGGCGAAGCCCAGACCGGAGCGGGAACCGAGGCACCGACCGCCACACCCGGAGGTAGGGGAGGTGGTCCGCGGCGCGCTCGGGCTGCGCGCCAAGAGGATGCCCTGCCCGAAGGCGACAGCTCGCCGGTAAGCGGTTCGTCCGACCAGGGCGATTCGTCTTCCCTGGGCGAGGCCGCAGCCGCAATGGGCGCCGCTCCGTCTTCTTCGACGCGTTGGTCCTGGGCCGCAGGCCGGACCCGTTTATCGGGTGCGGCTATCGGAGCCGTCCGCTTCGGTTGGGCGTCCCGCGTTTCGGAGGTGCCTGAGGGAGCACCGCCGGAGGGAGCAGAGGACGTGTCGGCAGGCGACTGCGCGGCGGCGGGGCTCGGGTCCGTCGGTCCTGGACCCTCCCAATCGGGGGGAGGAGTCACCTGGACGAAGCTCTCGCACTTCGGGCAGGTGAGAATCTGCCCGATGGCCGAGGCCTCGCGGACGAGGAGCCGGGCTTGGCAGGTCGTACAGGAGATCGAGAAGAGGGCTTTTTCCACGGCCGAAGCTGTCGATATTAGAGGCCTCTTCGGCCCGTCCCTTGGAGTCCGAACGGGGCGTTCGACGCGCCCGAGCCAGCGGGCCCTTCCCGCAATTGTAGAGCACGCCGCGGCCCGCGTCACGCGAAAAGAGGCGATTGCCCGGATAGCCCGTCCCTCGGAGGGTCCTCGCGGGGGAGCGATGGGCGCCGCCGCGGGAGCGGCGCGTTTCGCGGCACCGCGCCGCTCGCGGTGCTGCCTGGGGGTCGACGGGAGGGTTACAGGCCAAACAAGCCTCATGTCCGTTATCACCCGGCGCCGATAAGCCAAAATACGTGGCATCCGGTTCGGAGACCGCGGCGCGGAGGATTTGCGCCATGCTCGTTATCGTCAGCGACCTGCACTTGACCGACGGCACCGTCAGCGAGACGGTTTCCCCGGAAGCGGTGCGCCGGTTTGTGGGGCAGTTGCGAGCGATGGCCGAGGCCGCGTCGTGGCGGTGCGACGGGGGTTACCGGCCCGTCGAGCAAGTCGACATCGTCTTGCTGGGCGACGTGCTCGACCTGCTCCACTCGTCGCGGTGGACCGCCGGGGGCGACGTGCGCCCCTGGGACCGGTCGCACCCCGAGGAGTTGGCGGAACAGGTGTCGCGGATCACGGCCGAACTTCTGGCCCACAACGAAGCGGCGCTGTCGGAACTGCGGGCTCTGGCGGCGGAAGGGGGGCTTCGCGTCCCGCCGGGGTTGCGCGCCGGCCGGCCCGCGGCGACCAGCGAAGAGCATCCGGTGGCAGTGCGGCTCCACTATCTGGTGGGCGACCACGACTGGTTCCTGCACGTTCCCGGGGCGTCTTTTGCCGAGGCGCGCACCTTGGTGGTACGCGCCCTGGGGCTCCGCGGGCGCGGAGAGCAGCCGTTTCCCCACGAGATGACCGACGCCGACGAGTTGCTGGCCGCCATGAGACGGCACAAGGTGGCGGCGCGTCACGGCGACTGCTTTGATCCCCTGGCTTTCGAAGAGGACCGCGGCACGGCCAGCCTGACCGACGCCCTGGTCATCGAGTTGGCCGTCCGCTTCGCCGTCGAGATCGAGCAGGCCCTGGCCGAAGAGCTGCCTGCTGCGGCCGTCGCGGCCATCCGCGAACTGGACCACGTCCACCCCCTGGCGATGATGCCGGCCTGGCTCGAAGGGGTGCTGGAGCGGACATGCCCGCAGCCGGCGCAGCGGCGCCGGCTGAAAGCAGTCTGGGACGGGCTGGTCGAGGATCTACTGGCCCTCGACTTCGTCGGCCGCGCGGGGCCGGGGCGACTCCCTGGACTGGCCGACGCGCTGCGGCGGGCACTGGCCTTCGGGCACCGGCCGCGGGGCGATTGGGCCGCGGCCAACGCCGCCTGGCTGGCAGATCTCCGCGGAGCGGCAGCTCCCTCCTACGTTTCCCACGCCCTGGCCGAGCCCGACTTCCGCAACCGCCGCGCCCGCCACGTCGTCTTCGGCCATACACACCAGGCGGAGTGCCTCCCCCTGGAGGCCAGCCACGCCGAGGCTTTCGTGCTCAGCCAGATCTACTTCAACGCCGGGACCTGGCGGCGGGTCTACAGGCCCACGCAGGTCACCGGACGCGCGGCGGAGTTCGTGGGTGCCGAGACGATCGGCTGCCTGGCCTTCTACCAGGGAGACGAGCGGGGCGGCCGGCCCTTTGAAACCTGGTCGGCGACGCTGGGTCTGAAGCCCCTGGACGTTGCCGTTCATCGCATCGATTCCGGGAAAGCCAGCCATGCATCGAGAGAGCCGCATTCGAGTAGCGGGCACGGCCACGCCCCCCACTTCTCGGCGGGCACCGCTGCAACCCGGCGGGTTTCCGCCCGTCGGCAGTGAGGCCTTTCGGCAGCGGATGCTTGTCGTGGGCCGCCGGCTGCGAGCGGCCGGGGTCTCGGCCGTCTTCGTCCTCGACGGCGGACTGCTCGGCCCCGAGGTAGCCGAGGTGCTTCTCACCCTGGCACGGCGGAGCGAATCGGCGGGGGCGGCGGGACGGCGGGCAATCGCCGGGATCGTGAGCCGCCTGGTGGGGAGCACGGCGGAGTACTCCGAACAGTACGTGGCCCGCTTCCGCGCAGCCGTCAACCCGCGGGGGAGCACGCCGATCGACGTTCGCCGCTTCACCTGGTGGAGCGAGAACCATCACATCGCGCGGGCCGACGGCGCCGTGCGCTTGGTCGATGCGGTGCTCGGCCATTCGCTCGAGTGCGGTGGTCAAGTGCTTCTCTGGGGGCACGGGCACGCGGGCAACGTCTTCGCGCTGCTCACTGCCCTGCTCGGCGGCGACCGGGAGCGAATCACGCGTTTCTTCGCGGCCGCGGGCATCTATTACCGGTGGCCCCTCGTCGGTTGCGTCGACATCCCCGTCTGGCAGCGCGTCTGCGAGGTGCTCCTCGACGACGCCCAGCGCCGCCGCCTGGCGGCAGCCGTGGACATCGTCACCTTCGGTACGCCGGTCCGCTACGGCTGGCATCCACAGGGAAGCCGGCGGCTCATGCATTTCATCCACCGCCGCGCGAAACCCCGCCGGGAAGCGGATCTGCCGGAGGAACCGGCGGCCGCGCCACCGATCGAAGACGTGTTGGCCGCGCGGGGGGGGGACTATTATCAACGGTACGCGGGCGGCTCCTGCGAACCGGCCCCGAGCGTCTTCGCCTGGCGAAGCCGGATGGCCGAACGCCGCCTGAAGAGGATCCTCCGCATCGACCCCCCCCACCCCCCGGCCACCGGACCCGCCGTGCCCGCGGAGGGCGAGACCCTCCTGGTCGACTATGGGCCCGCGCAGGGAGACATCGGCGAGCACTTCGCGGGCCACGCCATCTACACCCGCTCCGAATGGCTCCTCTTCCACGCCGAAGAGGTCGCCCGGCGGTTCTACGCGGCGGATGAGCCGGCCGGCAGCACTGGCGAGCCCGCCGCATCCGGCATACAATAATCCCGTTATTTGAGGGCCGCGGGGCCCTTCGGCGAGGACTGGCGGTAGCGTCGGGCGGCGGCCATGCAGTTCACCAAGATGCACGGGGCGGGAAATGACTACGTCTATCTCGACTGCTTCGCGCAGCCGGCACCGCGCGACCCGGCGGCCCTGGCCAGGAGGATTGCCGACCGCCATTTCGGCGTCGGCGGCGACGGCCTGATTCTCATCCTCCCTTCGGAAACGGCCGACGCCCGCATGCGGATGTTCAACGCCGACGGCTCCGAGGCCGAAATGTGCGGTAACGGCATCCGCTGCGCGGCCAAGTACGTCCACGATCACGGCATCGCCCCGCGGCGCTCGCTGCGAATCGAGACGGCCGCGGGGGTTCTCGACCTGGAGCTTTCCGTCGAGGGAGGGCACGCGGCCAGGGTCCGCGTCGACATGGGAGAGCCCGTGCTCGAAGCCGCCCGCATCCCCACCACCCTTCCGGGCGACCCGGTGGTCGACGCCGAACTCAACGTCGCCGGAAGGGTGTTGCGGCTAACCTGTGTCTCCATGGGAAACCCCCACTGCGTCACCTACGTGGACCGGTTGAGCGACGAATGGGTGCTGGGGCTGGGACCGGAGCTGGAACGGGATCCGCACTTCCCGCAGCGGGTGAACGCGGAGTTCGTCGAGGTGCTCTCGCCTCGCGAGGTCCGCGTGCGGGTCTGGGAGCGCGGCTCGGGGGAAACGCTTGCCTGCGGCACCGGAGCCAGCGCCGTCTGTGTGGCAGGAGTGCTGTGCGGGCGGACGGGGCGGGAGCTTCTAACGCATCTGCCCGGAGGCGACTTGGAGCTCCGTTGGGGCGAAGACAACCACGTCTATATGACCGGGCCCGCCGTGGAGGTCTTCTCCGGCGAATGGCCCGAAGAAGCATTGTAGGGCATATGCGGATCTCCAATCCACTGCTGCACAAGCTGGGCGGACTCTTGGCCTCCGGCGCCCTCCGCGCCTGGATGGCTACGCTCGACTATAAGGTCGTCTACCACGACGCGGCGATCGACCCGATCTTTCCGGAGTGCCAGGGCCAGAAGATCTACATTTTCTGGCACGAGTACATCGCCATGCCCATCTTCCTCCGCGGGCGATGCAACTTCACGATGCTACTCAGCCGACACCGCGATGCGGAAATCCTCGCCCGCGGCGCCTACCACCTGGGATTCGACTTCATCCGCGGCTCTACGGCCCGCGGGGGGGTGGCGGCCCTGCGGCAGATGCTCCGCCGCAGCCGCCGCATGCACCTGACGATCACTCCGGACGGACCGCGCGGACCGCGCCGCCATCTCGCGCCGGGGTGCGTCTATCTGGCGTCGCGCCTCGGGCTGCCGCTGGTGGCCATGGGTTTCGGCTACGACCGGCCCTGGCGGGTCCATAGCTGGGACCGCTTCGCCATCCCCAAGCCCTACTCGCGGGCCCGAGCCGTTACCAGCAGGCCGATTCACGTCCCCCCCGGCCTGGACCGCGCCGCACTGGAGGACTACCGGCAACGGGTCGAGACGCTTCTCAACCAGCTCACAATTGAGGCTGAAACCTGGGCGGAGTCGAAGAAGCGCCGGGCCGAACAGCAGCGTCTCTTCCGCGCCGGCGCGCCGCTGCCCTCAGGGTTGCCGGAAACCAGCCGGTCGGAGGGCCCCTGGTGCCTCGGCGCCCCGCCGCGGCCGCGACTGATCGCTTAGAGGCTGTCCCGCCGCTGGCTTGACGCTCTGTGGACTGGTGGCTAACCTGTCTTGCGGCGGTTCCTGCGGCTGACTCTAAGGGAGCGGGCAAGATGGGGAACTCTTTCAATCGGGCGGCGGGTAGCTCGTGCGCACCGCCGCGGGGATTCCTTCTGACACAGCCGGCCGGCGGCGCGAAATGCGCAGCGCGTGCGAACCGGCTCGTCCGAGGAGCGGTCGCCTTGGCCGTGGCCCTGGCAGTTGTGGGGTGCTCGCAGCCGACCGACGGCACCTCGGAATCGGTCGTTGCCCCTGCCACGGAGCCCTATGTGATCTCTCCCGTCGAGGTCGCCGGGGCGCTTTCCAGCCGGGAGGGAGCGGAGTTCGCGCAGGCGACTCCGAGGGAGACAGTCAGCCACCTGGTCGCCAAGTACGGGCCCGACGCGGTCGTGGCGCTGGTGGTCGAGCCCTTCCCAGCCCAATACAACCGGCTGTTGCACGACCGCCTGGGACGCACAGGTGGGCGGTTGGAGCGGTTCAGCCACTGGCAAGGGGAGCGGGCAGTCACTTACGCCGCCCCGGTCACCGACCTGGATCAGTTCGCCCGTGCCCTCGATCTGGGCGAGTATGAGGTGGAAGCCACCAGGCGGATCGTCCGGATTCGGGCCAGCCTGGAGGGGCACGACTTGAGTGCCCAACGAGGCGGACCGCGCCCGCCACCTTCCCTGACGCGGCGGGCGCCCGAGATCCCTCGGATGGTGGGACTGGAAATCGGGGAGGTCCCGCCCGAAGCGGTGCTCCTGGTAGTCCACGAGGCCGGCGCCGAGATGGTCCCGCGGTTGATCGAGCATATCGGGAAACGGGCGCCGCAACTCCAGGTCCAGCATCGGCCGATCCCGAACGCTCCTGCCACATTCCACCTGCTGAACGTGCGGAGCATCGAACAGCTCCCGGGCGAGTTGGCGATCGGTTCCCACGTCGGCGTGGACCTCCAGCGGCGGCTCGTATCGATCGTCCTCGATCCGAACCTCTTCGTCGATTTCAAGGCGAGGGCGGAAGCCCGGCTGGCCGCTCAGCGCGAGGAAAGGAACTCCCCCGAGCAGATACTCGAGGACCTGCGGTCTGGGCCCAAGGTGCGAGCGTTCTCGCTGCTCGAGAGCGTCGAGTTGGGAGCGCTTCGCGGCGGAGTCGAAGTGGAGCTGCGCCGGATTGCCGTGCAGGGGCCGCAGCACGACAGGGGCGAAGCCATTAGGGCTTTGATGGCCTTAGGGGGCGATGACTTGAACGATTTTCTGGCCTCCATACTCTACGACGATGACTCCTCGATTCGCGTCGATGCGGCCTTGGCGCTTGCCCAGCGCGATGATCCCCGCGCCATCGAGCCTCTGGTGCAAATGCTGGAGAGCCCGACAGGGGAGTTGAAGGTTGGCGATGCGCTCCGCCGTTTCGGCGCGCAGTCAGAACCGCACCTGCTGGCTTTGCTCGATCGCTCGGAGGACGAGTGGGCACGGCGCAACATTCTTCTGCTCTTGGCGGACGTGGGAGGAGCAGCAAGCCACGATCATCTGCTGCAAACCAGATCCCTGTCCGACCCGGTCGACGAGCGAGATTTGCATGAGACCATGCAGGCCATCCGGCAGCGCGGCGAGGGGGCTGAGCTCACCGCTTCCCAGCATGTGGCCGCGGCGCTGCGGAAGATCCGGGAGGGACACGCTGGTCTCGTCGACAGCGGCCTCAAGGACCTGCTCAAGGTTGAACCTGTGCCCGACCTCACCGTCGAAGTGCTGCGCACTGTCTTTCCCCTCGTGGACGATGTGTGGACGAGAAATGGTGCCATGGACGTAGTCGCCCGATGGTACATTCCCCCGGCGCGCCGCCGAGTCTTCGAGCTTACCTCGCATGCCGACGTCGTCGTGCAAAGAAAGGCCTTTGCGATTCTGGGTACGACGGATGATCCGGAGGTGGCGACCATGTTGGTGCCGCGGCTCCGGGAAAGCTACGACTATGCCGCCCGTGCCCTCCGCGATCTGGGGAGCCACGGTGAGCAGGCATTGCTTGCTGCCTTGGAAGACCCAAACTTGGACGAGGAGCTTGGCCGCCACTGTCTGCGAGCAATTGGACAAATCGGAACGGAGGCGAGTCTGCCGCGGCTGGCGGTTTTGCAGCAGTCGCGGACCTTCAATCCACGACTGAAGTTGGGCGTAGCATCGGCGCGGCTATCGATACGGGTGGACCTGAATCGGAAGGCTGCGTTATCGGAAGAGGCCACCTCAGACCACTGAATCGGCGCCGCTGGAGGCTCCGGTCAACAGCTCACCGTCCCCGGCAGGAGTCGCAGACGAGGCAACGCGAATTCACGATTGCTCTTCCTTCTCCCCGGCACTCCACTCTGCCTCCGCTTGGCCTTGGAAGCTCCCAAAGCGGCTAACTCATGAGAGTCCCATCTCAGCAGGCCTGAAGCGGACGGGCAGCACCTTTCCGGCTTGCTCTTAACCCCCATTTGCGGGCGTCTCCAGCGGTGGCGCGTTATATTGGCACGGGGATCGAGCCTTGATCCTCAGCAGGTGCTCGTCTCCACGGGCGCGCCCGCGGCACTCGGCCGGCTTTCGCTGGAGAGACCAGCACGACGGCGGCCGGCGGCCAGAGTATGCGATCGGAACGGAACGATGCCCAGCCGTTACCGCAAGGCCTGATCCGATGTTGTTGGACCCGCTCGAGGCCGTTACGATTCTGGCCGTCCTGGCCGCTTTTCTGACCATCTGGGTGGTGAGCGGGCACCTGATCTATTCGCTCTTGGCCGGCATGGTCCGCTGGTTTCGTTTCGGGACCGTGCAGCGCGACCCAGGGCGGGAATGCCCATTCTGCGGTAATTGGAGCCGGAGAGCCGGCCAGTCCTGCGAGTGGTGCGGGCACGACCGCCAATCCCCGCAACGCCGGGAGATCGAGGATATCAGGGCCTTCTCGCGCGAGGTACGGCGCCTCGCCGAGAAGGGACTGATCGAGGGCGCCGATCAAGAGAAGCTGCACCGGCTGGCCCAGCGGCGCCGCCTCGACATGACGGGAAGCCCAAGGGGCGTCGAGCCGGCTGTGGTGACGGACAGCCATGTTCGTCCTGCCGGGGAGGTGCCGCAGTCGCAGGCGGCGCCGATCGTGGCAGCAACGGTGGTGGAACCGCCGCCGCGCCCCCCCCAACCCCCTATGCATGACCGGGACGACGGCAGCGCGCCGCAGGACGAACCACCAGCAGGACCCGCGATCGGAGGGGGCACGTCGGAAAGGGAATTGCAGCGGGACGAGCCGGCGGGGCTACCCCCTTCACCGGCCGGCCAGCCGCCGGCTGCTCCCAGACCGACGCCTCCGCGGCGGACCCTGGCCGAGACCTTGGCCGCCTTCATGGAGGAGCGGAACATCCACTGGGGTGAGATCGTCGGCGGGCTGCTGATCGTCTGTTCCTCGGTGGCACTGGTGGTCAGTCTCTGGGAGACGCTGGACCGCATCCCCCACTTCCAGTTCCTCATCTTCGTGGTCGTCTCCTCGGCCGTCTTCGGGATGGGGCTGTATGCCCACCACCGCTGGCGGCTGGAATCGACCAGCCGCGGGTTGCTGACCATCGCCACGCTGCTGGTGCCGCTGAATCTGCTGGCCATGGCGGGCGTGTCGCGCGAGGAGTGGTCGCTTCTCACGCTCTGGACCGAGCTGGTCTCGCTGGGCGTCTTCCTTCTTCTCGTGGAACGGGCCGGGCGCGTGCTCGTACCCAAGGGGCACTGGCCGATGGTGGCTGCCGTCGTAGGGAACTCGGCCCTCCTGCTCGTCCTGGCACGCCTCAGCGATCCCGCCTGGCTGGCCGGTCGGATGGAAGCCCGGTCCGCGGCATGGGCGCTGGGCGGTATGGCTTGTGTACCGGCGTTCGTCTTCGCAGCGGCGCTGGCCTGGCACCTTCTCCCCCTTCCTGCGCGGGAGGCCCGAAGATCGGCGGCCGCCGACGGCCCGACGGCGCCACCTGCCTCCTCGGCGGCGCCTGCCGGCCGCTTCACACCGGCCGACGTGGGGGCGACGTTGATCGCCTTGGGGACCGGATTCTTCGCCGCCGCCGTAGCCGTGGGGCTGCTCGTCGCCCAGGCCCGCCGCAGCCTCCCCTGGGAAGGCGCGCTCGACCTCTTGGCCCTGCCTGCCGCGATAGCGGCAATCCCTTTCACGCTGGCCGGGCTTTCGCGGACGCGATACCTCCAGCCGCCGGTCGAGGCCGCCTGGCGGACGACGACCACGGCAGTGGCCCTGCTCGGGGCGATGCTCGCCGTGGCTTCGGTGGCCCTGGCCTGGCCGCACCCCATGGCCCTGGCGGGGATCGGCGCGGTGAACGCCGCAGTGCTCCTCTTCGCCGCTTTCCGGTACCGCTTACCCGCCGTGCACGGCGGAGCGATCGCTTGCCTGGGAATCGCCTATCTGGCAGCCTTCCACGGGCTCTCCCACGACTTCAGCGGCCTCGCTCGCGGCGAGTTGCACTGGGAGACCCTGCGCCTGGCCGCGAGCGCCCGCAGCGGGACGGCCCTGAGCGGCTTCTTCCTCGCCCTCGCCGCAGCGGCCGAAGTCCTCGCCCGCCGCGGGCGGAGGCGGCACGGGAACGTGTTCGCCCTCGGTGCCGGTGTGGCGGCTCTAACGGGTCTGGTGCTGGTGACCTTCCACGGCTATCTGCAGGGAGCGGGCGACGCGCTGCGGGCAGCCATTCTCTACGGCGTCTACGGCGGCGGCAGCCTGGCCCTCGCGGCCCGCTGGCGGAGCAGCCGATTTGCCTACGGCGGCCTCGGCCTGCTGGCCGCCGCGCCCTTGTGGGCCCTGTGGTGGGCGAGCCCGGGGCAGGTCGAAGTCTACTGGTCCACGGTGCTGGCGGCCCAGGCGGCGGTGGGCGTGGCCCTGGGAGCCCTGATCGCGCCGGGCACGAGCAGACAAGCTGCCCATGGAATCCCCCTCGTCCGCGCCCTGACCGTTTTCCGCGAGCCCCTCTTGCAAGTCGGCGAGGCGGTCGCTTTGGTCGCTGCGATGGCGGCGGGCTTTGCCGCCGTTCAGCGGTACTTCGGAGACGTGCAGCCGGTCGCCGTCTGGCCGTTGGCGACGGCGGCCCTCCTGGCGGCGATCCACTTCGCACTAGGATGGCTATACCGCACGCCGCAGCGGGTCCTTGGCGGCTCGATCCTGGCACTCCTCGGTCTTGTCTATCTCGCTGCCCTCTACGTGCCGCAAGCCTTTGCCCTCCCCTGGACGACCGGTCTGGCGATTCACGCCACGGCGGCCCTCGCCGCGGCAGCCCTGATCGGCAGCGGCATCTTCGGCGGCTTCATGCGCCGGGCGACTCCGGGTGAGTCCATGCGCGAACTGCAGGCCGTGGTGGTCGGCCCGCTGGGGTACAGCGGTCTGATCACCTCGGCGGCGACGCTCGCCTCGGTTGCCGTGGAGGGGTGGAGCCAGGCGACGCCCTCCGCGGCCGTGCTGGCGTGGGTGGCCGCGCTCTGGCTTGCCGGCGGGGTCGCCTGGCGGGAGGCCCGCTGGTTCGCAGCCGGGCAGGCAGTGCTGGTCGCGGCGGCTCTGGCCGCTGTCACTGCCTGGTTGGCGGCACGTGATCCCACCTTCACGCTCCGCCGGCTTTTCATCGAACCCCACGTGGCCCAGAGCTACGGCCTCGCTCTGGCGCTCCTCTCTCTCGCTTGGGCGGCCGCCCGCATCGGAGTCGGCCGGCCTCACCGGGATCCGGCAACGATCGCAACGCCGAGCAAGGTCGATTCCTGGAGAAGGATCTTGCGAGCCCTTCTCGACCCGCCGTGGGGTGGCGTGGACCGGATCGTCCTTCACGCGGTCGTGGTCGGACACCTATTCCTGCTCGCGTTCTGCATCCTGCCCGGCTTGCGTGCTGAACTGGCCGGCTTCGTGGTCGCCCCCGCCCAGACGGCACGGGCGCTGGCGGCCGCGGGCGCGGAGGGGTGGGCACTCTGGGCCGTTTCCCTGGTTGCCTTGGGCCTGTCGACCTGGGATCGCGGCCGTGAGAATGAACCCCTGGCCGGCTTGCTCCTGTTGGCCTCGCTGGCGGTTCTGCTGGCGGTGCCCTCCGTCACAGCGACGGAGACGGCATCCGTGCTGCGTTGGTCGATGGCGGCGGCGTTTGGACTGGCGGCAGCAGGCCTGTGCGCTCGCCGGCATTTGGCTCGGGGGGCAGCAGCGATGGGGGCGCGGATCGAGACCGGTCCGTCGGCCCGCGCCGCCCACGCAGTGGCCTTGGCCGTTATGGCGGCGCCCGTCCTTATCCTGACCGTCGTGGCAGTGGCCATTCAATGGAGCGGCCTGCCCATGGGCGTGCCAAGCGGTTGGTTCGGCCGGCTGTCGGCGGACGTCTCGTACGTCGTTCCCCTCGTGGCCGTGGCCGCGGGGATGGTGGCGTTGGCGGTCCGCGAGTCGTCGGCGGGCTATGCCTTCTCGGCAGGCCTGGTTGCGAAGGGAGCCGTGGCCCTCGGTTATCCCCTGGTACTGGAAACGTACGGTATCCGCTTCGATTTTTCCCACGCCGTTGCCTGGGTCCAGGCGCTGACACTCGCTGCCGCTCTGTGGGCCCTGGCCTGGCTCGGGACGCGGCAGTGGCTGCCCGCATGGCAGGACCGCCGCCCTTCGGCACGGGCGCTCATGACACTCCAGTTGGTCATGGGGCTGGTGGGTATCGGGCTGCTGATCGTCTCCGCGTTGTTGATGATGGCGTTGTTCCACCCCCACGCGCAGGCGTTGGGTGTCGAGGTGGGGTCGCCGCTGGGATGGGTGGCCTTCGCGGCCGTGGCGGCGGCAGTGGGATGGCGGCAGCGTCTCCTGCATGGCTGGGTCGCAGCCGACGGGGTCGGGCTGGCGGGGATGGCGGCGATCGCCATGCTAGCCCTCTCCGTACAACGCTATGAGCCCGAATGGGGCTACCGCGCCCTGATGCTCGGCTGGGCCTCCTATAGCGTATGCGTGGCGGCCACGATCTGGTGGATGGCCCGCGCCCTGACGCTACCCGAAGGGCTGGGCCCGTCGCAGCGGCTGGTGGAAATGGCAGCCCGCTGGGTCCGGCTCGCCGGCCTGGCGGCCGTGGTCCTGGGGTTGAAAGCGGCCTTCCTCCACGAGCAGCCGGACGAGAAGCTCTACGCCGCCCTGGCCGTGGCTACGGCCAGCGCGGCCGGGGCCACAATGGCCTTCTGGCAGCGGCGGGAGGCCTGGGCCTTTTCGGCGGCCCTGGGGGTGAACATCGGGGCCTCGCTGGTCGTCTGGCACTTCCACCAGGACGAAGGCTTGGGCGGCTGGTGGATACGGCTCGTGCAGGCAAACGTCATCGCCTCGGCGTCAGTAGGACTGGTCTGGACAGCGGCCCGAGGGCGGATCTACCGGCTCGGTCGGCCCTCGCTGGGTGAGAGCCCATTGCTGGGCGTGCAGAACGCCCTGCCCATGGCAGGGTTGGTTGCCCTGCTGGCCGTAGCGGTAGTGGGCATTTTGGCTTGGCCCACCGATCCGCCGCGGTGGCTGGCCGAGACGGGTGGTCCGGGGGGATGGACCGCCCTGCTGCTGACGGTGGGCGGTGCCCTCTGGTACCTCTCCGCCGTCGCCCGCCGCAATGCCCTGGACGCCGTGGGGTTGCTGGCTGTCGGAACCGCCACACTCGTGGCCGCCATGGCCGTCGACCTCGACGGCGTCGGGGACCAGTCCGCTTGGCTGGCCTATCACTTCCTGCTTCTCGGCTGGCCGGCGGCCGGGGCGGCGCTGCTGGGGGTGGGATGGGGATGGAACGCAGCCGTGCAGGCCGGTATGGGTTCGCCGTGGGCATGGGTTGGCCGACTCGCGGGGAGGGAGGCCGAGACGACCGGGGGCCGCGAGCATAGGAAAGATGGGATCGAGGTGGCGAGCATCGTGGCGTGGGTTGGCGGCACGACAACGGCGACACTCGTCTTCGCCCTTAGTCATAGCCAGGAGGACCCCCGCGGTCCCTGGACGCCGGCAACGGCGGTCCTGCTCGCGGCGGTAGCCTGCGGGCTCTCGGCCCTGTGGCAGCGTGCTCCGGCACTGGTGTGGCTTTCGGGAGTGTCGATCGCCGTGGCCGCGGCGCTGGTAGGACTCTCCTGGCAGCCACTCTCTTTGACGGCTGTGGTCTTGGCGGGGGTCTTCGGGTTGGCGACCGCGGCGGCGGTGTGGACTGCGGTGGCGATCGCTCTGCCGGAGCGAATCGGGGACGACGAGGAAGAAGAGCAGCTCGGCTTTGCCGGGGCTGCGGTCTGGACGGCCCTGTTCGCGCTGGTGGGCATCGCTGCCGTCCAACTCGTCGGAAACCTGACCGGCGGGACTCACGAGATCCCTCCGCATCTGGCCTGGTGGGCCGCCGGTCTGGTGGCGGTGGCCTTTGCCGTAGGGCTCTGGGAACGCCGCGAGACACTGGCCCCGTGCGGGCTGTACGCGGTCGGACTGGTGGCGTTGACCCTAACCTGGGATGCCCGCGGACTGGAATCCCGCCAGCTCGCCTGGGCGGCGATGCTGGAACTGAGCGGTTTCATCCTGGCCGCGGCGCTGGCAGGTCGGGGAGTCTCCGCGGGCCGCGAGGCGTTGCGGCGGATGCGGATTGCGGCAGCCGAAGCCCCAGTCGCCTGGTTCAGCCCGGGGCAGTGGGCTCTGGTCGTGCTGGCGGCCGTGCTGGCGGTGTGGGTGTCGATCGACCCCGCGTTCGAAAAGGCTGCGCTCTCCGCCGGCGGAACGCTCGCCCTGGGGCGGTGGGCCGGGCCGGTAGGGTTAACGGCACTCTTTCTGGCGACCGTGTTCATGGCCGGATCGATCCGCGAGGATCCGGAGCGGGCGGTCGCGGCGGACTTCGGCCTCGATCGCTGGCCAGCTTCGCGGATGACCTGGCAGCAGGGGGCTTTTCTTTCAGGGATGCTGCTGGCGGCGACCGTGGGCTTTGCCTCGATCGATACCGCCCTCCCGCTGCCCTGGCTCCATCGTACGATCGCGATCCTCACGGCGGCGGCCCTGGCCACGGTGGTCTGTGGCGGGCTCATCGGCGGGGTGCTGCCCGCGACCGGCGGATGGCGCGAGGCCGGCCACCGCTTCGCCCCCGGAGCAGGCGCATTCTCCGCCGCCGCCCTGGCACTGGTGCTTGGCCAGGAGGTGGCTCATTTCGATCCCGGCGCTGCGACCTTTCCGCTGACGTTGCCGGCCATCGCCGCCGTGTTGGCGGTGCTTGTTGGGATGGCCGTCGCCTGCCTCTCCGCGGCGGTGGCTCCGCACCGCGACCCCCTGGGGCTGAGCATGGCCGGGAGGACGGCCTACGTCTACACCGCCGAGATCCTCCTTGCCCTCGCGGGACTGCACCTGAGGATTACCGTGCCGGCGCTCTTCGGCCTGGGGTTCATCGAACGGTACTGGATGGTGCTGGTAATGACGGTGGCCTTCGCCGGGGCGGGGTTGGGCGAGTGGTTCCATCGCCGCGGCTTGCCCGTGCTGGCCGATCCCCTCTGGCGGACAGCGGCCGTGCTGCCGCTGGTGCCCGCCGTCGCCTTCTGGTTTGTTCCCGGCGCCAACCCGGCTACCTGGCTGCTGATGGCCGTCGGCTATGGCGTGATGGCCTATGCGCGGCGGTCGGTGCTCTTCGCGGTGCTGTCGATTGCGGCCGCGAACCTCGGGCTCTGGGTCCTCTGGCACCGGCTGGAGATCGCCTTCGTCGAGCACCCCCAACTCTGGCTCATCCCGCCGGCGCTGATCGTGCTCGTCGCCGAGTTGGTGAACCACCGGCGGCTCACCTCCGCGCAGAGCGCAGGCATCCGCTACATGGCATTGAGTGTGATCTACGTCTCCTCGACGGCCGATATGTTCCTTGCCGGCATCGGCGAGTCGTGGCACCTGCCCCTGGTGCTCATGCTCCTCTCCGTAACCGGAATCCTGGCCGGCATCGTGCTCCGCGTCCGCGCCTTCCTCTA
The DNA here is from genome assembly GCA_007126245.1 of Planctomycetales bacterium. Classification (GTDB taxonomy): domain Bacteria; phylum Planctomycetota; class Planctomycetia; order Pirellulales; family Thermoguttaceae; genus SKOZ01. The sequence goes on along the minus strand of SLBP01000033.1, from coordinate 6,107 downwards.
CCTGGGAGCGACGTTCCTCATGGTCGTCCTGGGAACGATGATCAAGTACGCCGCCGTCGACCGGGCGCGGACGTGGGTCTTATACGTCTGCGGGATCGTCCTGGGAGCCTGCATTCTGGCGATCTTCGCCCTCTTCGAGAAGCGGCGCAACGAGCTCCTCGCCGCCGTGGAGCGCTTCCGCGAGTGGGAACAATGAACGACGATCATTTCTCCTCGACTCGCTGCGACTCTCCGGCCGGCGACCCGGGCAACGCACTGCCGGCGGGCCGCTGCCGCCCGCCGCGATTCCACTTCGGCCTCGGGGCCCTCTTCGCTTGGACGGTGGGCCTGGCGGCAACGATGGGCGTGCTCCGGTGGCTGGGTGCCCCGCCGGCGGCCGCGACCATCGTCCTGGTCGTCCTGCTGGCGGCCCTGCTTGGCGCCGTGGCCCTGGCGACGGCACTGGCCGGCGAGGCCGCCGCTGCCGCTCGGGAATCACCCCTGCTGGACAAACGCTCTGCAACCGAAGCCGCAGAGGCAGAGCGTGCCGCAGAGGGGGAACCGCCCAGCGCCTCTTTGCGTGTATTGACAGAACGCGAGTCCTCGCGGAGCTGAACCCGAAGTGGGCCGCCCGTCTCCCCTCGGCGTGTCCCCCCGCGCGCCGGTGTTACGGGTAAATGGGGCGGAGCGGCTATCCGACCAGCGGTTTGGGGGGCTGCAGACTGGGGCGGTTCACTGGAGCACAGCCACGCCCTTGTTGCGACGCTTCGCGTCACTCAAGGGACGTGCCACCCGCCCGCGCTTCCCACTGAAAACGGCCAACTGACAACGGACCACCCCGCCGAAGGGCTTCCCGCGCTTGACAGGCCGCGGCCGGTCCGTCATGGTCAAGGGAATTCCACGACCCTTCGGCGAAGGGTGGCAGTCGATCCGTTGGTTCGTACGCAAGATACGAGGAGGAGTATTCATGAGCGTCAGTCGACGAGGCTTCCTGGCCACTTCCGCCGCCGGCAGCCTGGCCTTCGCCGCGCCCGCCGTGCACGGTGCCAACCGTTTGAAGAAGTACCGCACCGCGCTGATCGGCTCGGGCTGGTGGGGGATGAACATCCTCGGCGAGGCCATTGCCGCCGGGGAGTCCGACGTGGTGGCTTTGGCCGACGTGGACCGCAACCTCCTGGACCCGGCGGTGGAACAGGTGGAAGAGCTCACCGGCAAGGCTCCCAAGTCGTATGGCGACTACCGGGAGATGCTCGACGAGCAGAATCCCGAGATCGTCATCGTGGCCACTCCGGATCACTGGCACCCGCTGAACACCATCGATGCCGTGAAGGCCGGCGCCCACGTCTTCGTGGAGAAGCCCATCAGCCACACGATCCGCGAGGGGACGGCGATGGTGCAGGCGGCCCGCGAGGCAGACCGCGTGGTGCAGGTGGGGACGCACCGCCGCGTCTCGCCGCACAACATGTCCGCCCGCGATTTCATCCGCGAGGGGAAGCTCGGCACCGTGGGGATGGTCCGGTCCTTCGTCCACTATGGCGGCGGTCCGGGAACGCCGGAGCCCGATTCCGATCCGCCGGAAGGGCTCGACTGGGACATGTGGTGCGGCCCCGCCCCCCTGGTCCCCTTCAACCGCCGCATCCACCCCCGCGGTTTCCGCAACTTCCTCGACTTTGCCAACGGCACCCTGGGCGACTGGGGCATCCACTGGATGGACCAGATCCTCTGGATCATGGACGAGAAGTATCCCAAGCGGGTCTTCTCCACCGGTGGCCGCCACATCCGCCGCGACAACACCGACGCCCCCGACACCCAGGTGGCCTCCTTTGAGTTCGACGACTTCACCGCCGTCTGGGAGCACCGCCAGTACGCCGCCAACCGTGCCGAAAACCACAACGTCGGCTGTTACTTCTACGGCACCGAGGGGACGCTCCACCTCGGCTGGCAGGACGGCTGGTCCTTCTACGACCGCAACAGCCACGAACCGCAGATCCACGTGCCCCCCACGCTCCACAAGCCCGACGACCAGAATATCAAGGAGCTCTGGGCCGATATGCTCGAGTGCATCAAGACCGGCCGCAAACCGGTGTGCGACATCGAGTACGGCCACCAGTCCACGGTGATGAGCCTGCTGGGAATGCTCACCTTGAAGCTGGGCCGCTCAGTGGAATGGGACGGCACCAAGGACGAGATCGTCGGCGATCCGGAGGCCAGCGCCCTGTTGGAGCGCGAGTACCGCGCCCCCTGGCAGTACCCGACGGTGGCGTGATCGATGCCCATTGCGTGGATCGATGACGAGCTCGCCGCGATCGAGCAAAGTGGCCTCCGCCGCGCGCTCGCCGTCCGCTACGGGCTGCAGGGACCCGCGATCGATATCGGCCGCCAGCGGCTGGTGAACTTCGGCGCCAACGACTACCTGGGCCTGGCCGGCGATCCACGGCTGGCCCAGGCGGCGGCGCTGGCACTGCAGGCCGAGGGCTGGGGGGCCGGCGCCAGCCCGCTGATCACCGGGCGGGCTCAGGGGCACCACCGGCTCGAGGAGCGCCTGGCCGCCTTCGAGGGGACCGAGGCGGCGCTGCTCTTCCCCTCCGGCTTTGCTGCGAACTCGGGAGCCGTAGCCGCCCTGGCCGGCCCGGGCGACGTGATCCTCGCCGATGCGAAGAACCATGCCAGCCTCTGGGACGGCTGCCGCCTCTCGCGAGCCGACGTCCGCGCCTATCCCCACGGCGACGCCGACCGCCTGGCCCACCTGCTGGCCCGCTGCTCCGCCTATCGGCGGCGGCTGATCGTCACCGATACGCTTTTCAGCATGGATGGCGACCTGGCACCGCTGGCCGAACTGGCCCGGCTCGCCGAGCAATTCGATGCCATGCTGCTGGTCGACGAGGCCCATGCCACCGGTGTCTTCGGCGCCCGGGGCCGGGGGGTCGCCGAACACCTGGGCGTCGAGGAGCGGGTGGACGTCCGCGTGGGCACGCTGAGCAAGGCCTTGGGGTCCAGCGGGGGCTTCGTCGCCGGGAGCCACCGGCTGATCGATTGGCTGGTGCACCGCGCCCGCCCCTATATCTATTCCACGGCCGCCCCGGCGGCCGTGGCCACGGCCGGCGCGGCCGCCGTGGAGATCGTCGCCAGCCAGCCCGGGCGGGCCGCGGAACTGCTCGAAACGGCGGCTGCCCTCCGTGCCGCGCTGGCCGACCAAGGATGGGATACCGGCCGCTCGGCGAGCCAGATCATCCCCGTGATCGTGGGAGACCCGGAAGGGGCAGTGGCCCTCTCGGCGGCCTTGCAGCGGCGGGGGCTCTTCGTCCCCGCCATTCGCCCCCCCACCGTTCCTGAAGGAGAAGCCTGCCTGCGGATCAGCCTCTGCGCCGGACATACCCCCGAGATGATCGCCGAGCTGCTGGAGGCCTTGGCGGCGGAGCACTGATCCCCCGCGTGCGGCGGCCGGTGGCTGTGGGAGGGCTGCGAGGTTATCGTAGAAGTCCATCCTCATCAGGCCGGGGCGTACGTTATCAACCCAGTCGAAGGAGTCCTCCCGATGAAATCGCTTTTGTGCGTTAGGTTCCTGTGGGGCGCCGCGGTGGCGGCGGGGTTGGTCTTCGGGGGGGCGGTGTATCCGGTCGTCGCCGACGAGGAGCGGCCGGACATCCTCGTGGAGGACTTCGAAGGGGAGACCTACGGCGACTGGGAGGTGACGGGCACGGCCTTCGGGCCGGGGCCGGCGCGGGGCACGCTCCCCGGGCAGATGCCCGTAACCGGCTACAAGGGCGAGGGGCTGGTGAACAGCTTCTTCGGCGGCGACGCCTCGACGGGCACGCTCACCTCGCCGCCGCTGACCATCGAACGGCGGAAAATCAACTTCCTCATCGGCGGCGGGGGCTACGAGGGCAAGACCTGCATCAACCTGATCGTCGACGGCGAGATCGTCCGCACCGCCACCGGCCCGAACGTCGAGCCCGGCGGCAGCGAGCGGCTCGACTGGCACACCTGGAACGTGGCCGAGTTCGAGGGGCGCCAGGCAGTCATCGAGATCGTCGACCAGGCCACCGGCGGCTGGGGGCACATCAACGTCGACCACATCGTGCAGAGCGACCGCCGCCGCCAAGAGGCCCCCGCGGAGCGGGCCCTCGTCGTGGAACGCCGCTACCTGCACCTGCCCGTTGAGAATGGGGCCGCGATGCGGCGGATGGAATTCCGCCTCGACGAGGCCACCGTGCGGGAGTTCGACATCGAGCTGGCCCTCGACCCCGACGAAGCCGATTTCTGGGTCTTCGCCGACCTGGCCCCATTCGCCGGCGAGGAGCTGGTGGTCGCCGTCGATCGCCTGCCCGCCGACTCCACCGCGCTCGCCGCACTCCGCCAGGACGACGAGGTCCCCGGTGCCGACGAGCTGTACCGCGAGCCGCTCCGCCCGCAGTTCCACTTCACCTCGCGCCGCGGCTGGCTCAACGACCCCAACGGCCTAGTCTACTACGACGGCGAGTACCACCTCTTCTACCAGCATAACCCCTACGGCTGGCGGTGGGGGAACATGCACTGGGGCCACGCCGTGAGCACCGACCTGGTCCACTGGCGGGAACTCCCCATCGCCCTGTACCCGCAGCGCTACGGGGACTGGTGCTTCTCCGGCGGGGCACTCGTCGACTGGGAGAACACGGCCGGCTTCCAGACCGGCGAGGAGAAGGTGATCGTGGCCACCTACACGAGCACCGGCCGCGGCGAGGCGCTCGCCTACAGCAACGACCGCGGGCGGACCTTCACCGACTACGAAGGGAACCCCGTAGTGGAGCACCGCGGCCGCGACCCGAAGGTCATCTGGTACGAGCCCGGCGGGCACTGGGTGATGGCCGTGTACAGCGAGATCGACGACGAGCCGTGCATCGCCTTCTACACCTCAGCCGATCTCAAGGGGTGGGAGTACCAGAGCCACATCGAAGGCTACTACGAGTGCCCGGAGATCTTCGAGCTGGCGGTGGACGGCGACGAAGCGGAAACGCTCTGGGTCGTGTACGCCGCCGACGGCGCCTACGCCCTGGGAGACTTCGACGGCAGTGTCTTCACGCCCCAGCACGAGGGGAAACACCGCTTCAACTGGGGAAACTGCTTCTACGCCTCGCAGACCTTCAGCGACATCCCTCCCGAGGACGGACGCCGCATCCAGATCGCATGGGGCCGGGTGGCGCATCCGGGGATGCCCTTCAATCAGATGATGAACTTCCCCGTGGTGCTCACGCTGCGATCCACCGAGGAAGGCCCGCGGCTCTTCGCCGAGCCGGTCGAGGAGATCGCGCTGCTCCACGAAACGCGGCACGCCTGGGAGGACGTCGCCGTCGGTCCCGAAAACGACCTCTTGGCAGGGATAGAAGGGGAACTATTCCACGTCCGCGCCGAATTCGCCCTAGGCGGCACGGAACGGTTCGGCTTCCGCATCCGCGGCGTACCCGTCGTCTACGACACCGGCAAGGCGGCACTTATCTGCAACGACCGTACGGCACCGTTGGCAGCGGTCGAGGGCCGCATCCGCCTCGAGTTGCTCGTCGACCGCACCTCGATCGAGGTTTTCGCCAACGACGGGCAGGTCTACATGCCTATGGGGATGATTTTTCCCGAAGATGACCGCTCGCTGGCGGTCTTTTCAGAAGGGGGAAATGCGACGGCGGTCTCGTTGAACGTGGCCGAGCTCCGCTCGATATGGGAACAGTAGTGTGCCAATCCGGCCCGGACCTTTAAAATAACAACCAACCACCCGAAGGAGTAATTGCCAAGCGATAGGGAAATGGTGATGATGCATGCATGTCTGGGGGTAACCCTTAGACTCAGCCCTCCGCAGGTCCCTGCCCCGCCTGTGGAGGGCGACTATTTGCCCTCCGCAGGTCCCTGCCCCGCCTGCGGAGGGTTTTTTTGTCCCCTCGTCGGCACATCGTGGCATGCAGCGCCGTGAATCGTAGATGACCCCCATCTTCCGGGGGAGCACGACGGCACAAGAGAGAGCCGAGTTCGTGGGAGAAGAAGAAGGAGAATGCCAGGCGGCGAGGCGCTGCAAGGGGGCATTTCGGCTCCACTACCCTCCTTTCCTTTGAGTTCTGCGTGCCCTCCTGTTCAAGCAACAACGACCTCTACCTCATTGAATT